>JANDJG010000156.1 GCA_024331085.1 Nitrospira sp.
GTCGAGTCGCGGGCGGATCGGCCGGTCATGCTCTGGTGTCACGGCAACGCGGGCAATATCATCCATCGACTGGACAACTTGGGTCACCTGTATCGTATGGGATTGTCCGTGTTCTTGTTCGATTATCGGGGATACGGAAAGAGCCAAAAGTACGATCCCTCCGAAAACGGCCTGTATCAAGACGCGATGGGAGCTTATGACTGGCTCACAAGAATCAGGAAGATTCCGCCGGGCCGCATCTGCCTGTTCGGGCGGTCGCTCGGCGCCGCCGTCGTCGGAGAGCTGGCCGTGCAACGGCCTGCCTCTTCACTGATTTTGGAGTCGGCCTTTCCCTCGATCGAAGCGGTCGCGCGGCACCATTACGCGGGGCTGCCGGTCCATTGGTTCCTTGGCGCCAGGTTTCGGTTGGTCGATCGCCTGCCGCACGTCTCGCTCCCCAAGTTGATCATTCACGGCGACCGGGACGACATCATTCCTCTGGCGCTTGGGCGTCAGGTGTACGAGGCGGCCAAACCACCCAAGGATTGGTATGTCATCGCCGGCGCAGGCCACAACGATACCTATCAGGTAGGAGGAGAAACCTATTTCCGACGACTGGGGGAGTTCATCGCCAAAGCCCTGGCGATGTGACTCCGCGGGGATTGAGCCGACCGGCGGCGTCTTTTGGCGGTCCTGTGCGGCCTCCCCCATCTTCCGGATGGTTTCTCTTCCATGCCTCCCGCTCCCATTGACGGGTTCTCTCGCACGGCGTACCGTACAGGTCCGGCATGGCGCCATGACCTTGATCCGGAACAAGGAGGACCGCATGGGACGAAAGGGAACACAATGGGGGCTCGTGGGCTGTCTGTTCCTGAGCCTGGCCCTGTCGCTTGCCGACTCGGCGTGGGCCGCGAGACCGGAAGCGGCCGTGCCGGATTGCGCCAAGCTCGACAATCCGCAAGCCAACTTCGTCCCTCGGGCCTATACCCTCACCTCGGTTTATGTGCGGACCAAGGCGCCGGAGTACTCTTTCGTTCGCGGGCAGTGGGTGCTCGGCGAAGTCCAAGGGATTCTTCCACCCAGAACCTGTCTCCACGTTCTCAAGCGCGAAGAAGTCGGTGTGATCCAGATCTGGTATTGGATTCGGTACCTGGACTCGGCCAAACAACTACGCACCGGTTGGGTGTGGGCGGGAACCAAAGACAAGGATGAAGGCAATTACATCGGCGGCGACACGGCGCCAAAAACATCCATGCTCCGGCCTCCTGGTAGAGAGGGGCCTTCCCTTCTAGCCTCGTTCTTTGTGTCGTCGGCGTGGGCTCAGGGAGACTCGCTCCCACCGTCCGACGCTGGTCCTGACGATGTCGCGCTTCCTCTTCCCAGACCTCGGGCTGCGGCGGATCTCGACTATCTCGTTGAGCTGCCGCTGGTCGGCTGGGCGGTGAATTACTCGACGATTTCGGCCGTCGTGCTCTTCGTCGTCATGTTGAGCGGCATGGTGGCAAAGGCCATCTGGGACGAGACCGGAGGGGAGCAAGGCCGGTGGCCGACCTGGAACAAACTGTTCAGGCCGTTTCTCGTCTCGCCGATCGCCTTTTCCGCCTTCTGGGGGCCGATGTACGCTCAGCAGGATGGAGGAGGATTGTCGCTCACGATGGCGCTCTATGCCTTTCAAATCGGGTTCATGTGGCAACATGTGCTCGAAAAGAAAGTGGGAGGGCATTGAGGAGTCGCCGGCAAGCATGTCGCCTTGCGCCAGGACCGGCGTGATCGTTCTCGCCCGCCGGCGTTCTGCTAGATCCCCCATCCTCCGCTGATCTGGATGTTCGCCCCGTTGACATACCGGGCGTCGTCGCTCAACAGGTATCGCACGACGGCGGCCACATCCTCCACCGTGCCGATGTAGCCGGCCGGAATACGTTTGACCACGGCGGCCAGTTCCGACGGCGGCGCGCTTCCGGAGTCGATGAAGCCGGGCGAAACGGCGTTGACCGTAATCCCGTGCGGGGCCAGCAGTTTGGCCAGGGTACGGGTCAAGATGAGCACGCCGGCCTTGGCGATATAATGAGCGGTCACGTCCGGTTGCGCCACCATCTGGTCCGCGTTGGCCATGCTGAAATTGATGATGCGGCCGCTCTTCCTCGCCTTCATGCCGGGTGCCACGGCCTGGGCCAGATAAAAAATAGGATGGAGGTTGCCGTCGAACATCTCGTTCCATCCTTCCACGGTTTCCTCGAACAGATTGCCCCGATGGTACGGGCCGGCGCCGTTGATCAGGGCGTCGATTCTCCCCCAGGTCTCTTCCACCTGCGCCGCCAGCCGCTTGGCCGAGGCCGGGTCCGACACGTCGCATCGGATCGGCAGGGCCAGGCCGCCCCGTTCCGTAATGCCCGATGCGGTGGCCTGGGCCTCGGCTTCGCTGGTTCGATAACAAAAAGCGATCTTCCATCCTTTGGAGGCCAAGTCGAGGGCGATGGCTCGGCCGATGCCTTTGGCCCCGCCCGTGATGAGTGCAACGTGCTGGTTCATGATGATCCTCTCGCTAAGGTGATGACGGTTGCCGTGCGGCCCTGGCGCGCAGCCGTTCGGCGATCAATTGCAACGCCCCGGCCGTCCGGCTCGAAAAGACCCGCTCCGGTTTGGGCTTGGCGGCGTCGAGCCTATTGGCATCGATCAAGGCCGTGAGGTCCTCGATCGTATCAATGTCTCGCCAGGGAGCCGTCAGGGCGATCGTCAATTCTAATGAACGGGCCCTCTCCTCCGTTATCGTTCGCACGTCACCGGTAGACCAGGGCATGTCGGTGAAGAGAGCCGGCGCCGGCCGGGTGAGGCCGAGCAAATAATATCCCCCGTCCAAAGCGGGGCCGAGTACGATGTCATGTGATTCCAACAAGGCGAAAGCCCGTCGATATTCTTCAAGCGGCAATGACGGGACATCGGTGCCGACAAGGACGGCGGATCGGTACCCTTGTGCAAACAGTTCGTCGAATGTCCGTGCCATCCGCTCGCCGAGGTCCTCTCCGGTTTGATCAATGAGCCGAACATGGTGCCGAGCCTCCAGGACCTTGAAAAAAGGATGAGCCGAAGAGGGAGCGCAGGCCAGGAAACGGTCGATCGGCAGGGTGAAACGCTCCGTCGCGGCCTTCGTGCGCTCCACGGTGTCGAGCACGAAGCTCCCATGGAGCGTGGCCGCCTCGTCAGGCGTCAGAGGAGGACAGAGCCGCGTTTTGACCTGACCGGGGATCGGCGCTTTGGCGAAGACGACCAACGCGGCGGTGTGGCGGGACGGAGTTGTGCGTGAAGCCGGTGGTTTCATCGGACGACTGCGTAAAAGTCTTTCAACCGATGGGGACTCACACCGAGCCAATACAACAATCGCAAGGTCCACATCAATGTGATGGTTCGGAACGGGCCCTGTCGTTCCCACCGTCGAAAGGACGTGGTGACGGTCTGCCGTAGCCTGGCGATTCGACCGGCTCGTTTGAGTCGTCTGCTGAACTCGATGTCCTCCATAAGCGGGATGTCGGGAAAGCCGCCGAGGTCTTCGAACACCTTGCGGCGAACGAAGATGGCTTGGTCGCCGGTGGCAATACCCGTCCATCGCGAGCGGAGATTCATCAGGGTGCCGATCATTGCCGCCCACGGCGAAGGGCTGTCGAACCGGACGTCGAAGCGCCCCCCGGCGACGCCGGAATCGGCCAAGGCCGACGTAATGAGTCCTTTGGCGTCCGGCGGCAAGCGCGTGTCGGCGTGCAGAAAAAGCAGCCCTTCACCGCGGCAGGCCTTGGCCCCTTCATTCATTTGACGAGCCCGCCCTCGGGGGGCTGTGATGGCGCGCGCCTCCGTGAGACCGGCGCACAAGATTTCGGCGAGAGAAGCGGTGCCGTCCGTGCTGCCTCCATCCACGACCACGATTTCGTCAAAACCCAGCTCCGCCGTG
>JANDJG010000050.1 GCA_024331085.1 Nitrospira sp.
CCAAAACCAAATTCAAACACGATCGGCAAGGCGTTGGCCTCCGTAGCCATCGAAAATCCCATCGCGCCAGCAAACACGAGCCCCAGTCCAAGCCGATACCATCCTCTAGAACGATCTTTTATCAGCATGGCATTACGACGCATGTGATCCGCCCCCCGCGTAAAATCTTTTCCACGCCACCAATCCCAGCATTCCCATAGCCAGCATCAACACCACGCTCGGCTCCGGCACCCCCTGCGCCGGACTGTCCGTCACCGCTAAAGCCCCGCCCCCCTGAATCCCACTGAACGCTTGCCCATACGTTGTCGGCGCCGAACCAAACCGAATCTGCACCTGCGCCAACGACGCCCCCGTCGCCGGTAAATTAAACCCCAACGCCGACGCTAATCCCGCATCGAGCGACGTCACCTGCAACAACCCACTGAACGCCGACGTATACACCGGAAATGCCCCCGAACAACAGGTAAAGGTCGACGCCTCCGCAAAGTTCCCCGCCATCAATAACTGCGTCCCACTGCCCAGGTCCCCATAAATGCTGAATGAGCCCCCCGCGGCATACAGATTCTGAAACCCCGTCCCGGTCGAGGCTCCGCCCGTATAGAGCCCCGTGGCAAAGTCCAGATCCCCTCCCGTGATATTAATCGTCGTGGTCCCATTGCCCACCGACCGCACCACCCCGTTGGTCGTGGTAAAGGCGCTGGCCCCGCCGCCGTAGGACACCGTCCCCCCATACCCCAGGTTAAACACAATCGGCAAGGCCCAGGCCGGCGCCTGCACGAGCAAGAACGTCATCAACCCGATTACCAGTCCCTTCTTCACTCCTTCACTGCGTTGCACCACCATGATGCTCCTCCTCAGAAGTTGTCTTTCTCAGAAAATCCGGCTCAGAAAATCCGGTATCAGTCCTAAATGTGTGCAATCGTGATACCAAAAATTGTTAAATTTTAAACCATCGATATTATTAAAAATTTCTCTGACTCATAAAAAAAGCAATCATCATGCTGTTTATCTAATTTACAACGCCAATCGGACCCCAAGAAGGATTTCATTAAAATCCTCATGTTTTACAATGCTCTATGCGTAGCCACTGAAGTGAAAAAATATTTTACAGTCTATTTATTTTTAGCTCCCCATTTTTACAGACGAGAACCTCTCGCTCGATTAGAAGATCCCAAGCATCTTTAAGAAGGCATCACGCGATGAACGTCACTACCTTTCGCGAGCCCGACCGGAACATAGTATGAAAAGTGCCGTTCCACACGAATAGATGAGAGAGAGATGGAACCTACCGCGGCAGGTTAAGCGCCCAGGTGAGCATCTTGTCGGACAGGCGATCGGGCAAGAGTTTCACCAGGAACGCGCGAAGTTTGGCATCGGTTCCGACCAGATACCGAGTTTTAGGTCTGGCCGCCGTCAGCGCTTTTTCGACGACGCGCGCCACGATCTCGGCGGGAATCGCCCGTTCCGCCGCTCGCTCAACCACAGTTCTGACTCCCGTCACCACTTCTCGATAGAGTTCCCGCAACTCCGGTGTCGTGTTGGCTTCCAGTTCAGCCGCCCATTTCCCGGACTTTTCCCAAATGGGGGTGGCAATGGCACCCGGCTCGATGATGGAGACCTGAATCCCCCACTGTTGGACTTCCAAACGCAGCGCGTCGGTGATGGCCTCCAACGCAAACTTCGAGGCTGCATAGGGCCCCATGAGTGGCATAGCCCCGCGTCCCGCGATGGACCCCATGTTGATGATCCGTCCCCTGGCCCGTCGGATCAAGGGAAGAAACGCCTGAATCACCGCGACCTGGCCGATAACATTGACCTCCAATTGACGACGCAAATCGGGAATCGGCACCGCCTCCAACGGCCCGGCGACCGCTATGCCGGCGTTATTCACCAGCCCATAGAGCCCATGACTGCCAACTTGTTCTGAAAGCAGGTCTTGAACATTTTTAATGGAGGTATCATCGGTGACATCTAACAAAACCGGAAGCAGGCGGCCACTGCTTCTGGCCTTCAACGACGCGGCATCGTGTTCCTTTCGAACTCCGGCAAAGACCCAAAAGCCAAGCCGGTCAAGGTGAAGCGCACAGGCTGCCCCGATGCCGGTCGAGGCACCGGTAATAAGCACTGTTTTTTTGTCCGGGCTGTTTAGTTGCGACATGCTGTTTCGCCAGCAACAGGAATCATGGCTGAGACGTCATCCTATGGAAAAAGAACCATTTTTGCTACCAGACTTCATGACCGCCAACAACGTCGTCACGGCTCCGGCCACCATGCCGACTCCCAAAGCGGCTCCTATTGCCATTGCGCTCGCCGCATCCACACATTGCTGTGAGGATCGAGTTTTGGCATGGTTGGTCCGATCAAGCTGTCGTGGCGACTCACGCACTTGTTTTCCGCCGCCGCCCCTCATGAGGTGTCCAAATCCGACACCGGCCAGAAGGACGATACCTCCGGCTATGACACCTTTCAGAAGCGAGACTCTCGGTTCATGGGGATGAGGACGGACAAGCGTTTCTCCGCCAAGCCATTCCGTTTCCTCTCGCTTTCGAGATCGAGACATCCTACCCCTCCTTTTCCAAACAGGCGACGGGACAGTGCAAAAACACGTCCCCGGCAGAGAGCACTTGGCGCTCGCCCTGCGTGATAGTCTTGAGCGTTGCACCAGTAAAAATGTTTCGGAACTTCGTGCCTTCACGCCAGGCCGGCACGACCACCCAGGTCTCGCCCCAGACGGTTTCTCCCAGGGGGGGAATCCGCGGATCGGCAATCAACCCCACCAGCAACCTGGGAATGACAGTCAACACGGTTCCTTCCGGATGGAGACGCGCAAATGCAAACAGGCGACTTGCATGAGCACCCAGACACTCAAGTTTGACGTACTCTCCTTCTTGAAAGATCGGAGCATGGACGACACGATATCGTAGGGCTTGCGCTGTCAGATAGAACTTGATGCGGCCGTCCGCGCGGTGCGTCATCAAATCGTGAACCAGCGCAAGACGATCGGCCTCCCTGTCGGCGCGTTGATCCAACTCGGCCAGCAGATCAATTCGCTTGGCAAAATCCACCGGCTTCCGATTGTCTGGATCAACGAGACTAAAGTCCCATAGTTCCGTTCCTTGATAAAAATCCGGCACGCCGGGCGCCGTGACCTTCACCAACAATTGGGACAATGAATTGTAAACGCCGTAGCCGGCCACGACGGATTGAAACGGTAAAAAATCGTCCAGAAAGGGATTGGACGTCGCACGATCCAACACCCGTGCCACGAACTCGTGAACCGCCTCTTCATATTCGGCGTCGGGACTGATCCAACTGGTATATTGCTTGGCTTCCTTGACGGCCTTGTTCATGTACCGTTGGATGCGCTCGACGAAGATGCGGTATCCATCCTCGTCCATCGGTTCAAACGGCCATGCCCCCACCAGCGTCTGATAAAACAAATATTCCTCGTTCCGCCCGGGGATCGATTCCCCTCCCACCTTTCGCTTGAAGCCTCGATTCAGCTTGTGCCATCGAAGCACATGGTCCTTCCACTGTTTTGGCATCTCCGACAAGACGTGGAGTCTGGCCCTCATATCCTCACCTCGTTTGGTATCGTGCGTCGCGGTGGCGGAGAGCGAACCGGACCAACGGTGCTGCCGCACCTTCAGATGATCGTGCATCAGTCCCGGCGTGATGCCGAACTGCCGGGGGTCGCTTCCCACTTCATTGAGGGTGATGAATCGGTGAAATCGATAAAACGCCGTGTCTTCGATTCCCTTGGCTGCCACGGGGCTCGTCGTCTGTTGGAATTTCGTCACGAACCTGAGTCGCTCTTCTCCGACGACTTGGTCGCGGTCGCGCGGCGCCAGCAGGAGATCGCGCACAAAATCAAAGACCAGACCGCTCATGGTGGGATTGCGCCGCTTGGCCTTGCTGACGGCCTCCCAAATAAAACTTCGATCGCGCGCCGGCACCTCGCCAGCTCCACCCGTAATATAGGTTCGATAAACGGGAAAACAGGCGATAATCTCCTGAATGGCGTGAGTCAGGCTGTTGAGGGTGAAGTCCCGCGAACGGCGGTTTCGTTCGGACAGGCGATTCAATTGATAGCCGAGAACGTTCAATTCACCGGCCATGGAGGCCTGCATGATCACCTGTTTGCAGTGACACGTCATTTCTTCAAACGATTCGTGTGTGCCGGTGAAACGCCTATAGATTGTGTCAAACGCCCGTTCGTTCGAACGGTCGATAAAAAGCTGATTGATCCAGCTCAAGAAATCATAGCCGGTCGTTCCATACACCGGCCAGTTCGCCGGCAACTCTTCGCTCACCCCCAAGATTTTTTCAACGACGACGTACAACGGACGTTCCACCTCTGGCAAACCGATTCGCAGTTCAGCATTGGCCCATCGCTGCAATTTCTTCAAGTAATCGGCCGGATCATACAATCCGTCCACGTGATCGATGCGAAGTCCCGTGACGGCGCCTTCCTTCATCAACCGGAACAGCAATCGATGCGTCTCATGGAACACGGCCGGATCTTCCATGCGAATGGCGGCCATCTCGTTGATGTCGAAAAAACGACGATAATTGATCTCCTCGGACGCCACCCGCCAATAGGCCACTCGATACGCCTGATCGTTCAAGATCGTGTCCAACGTGTCGAAGCTCCGAGGATCATCCTTGTCTCCGTTGATCAGGCGCACATTTTCGTCAACGAACGCGCGGATCGTTGCGCTGGACTCCATCAGCGTCGCGAGCCGACGCGCAATGATGCCCTTTTCACGGTACCGTTCGGCGACCAGTTCGGAGTCTTGCTCAAGGCGGGACGGTAAGTGCTTCAGTGCGGTCATGATGCTCTGAAGCTCCATAAGGGCCGCATCCTCCGCTCCCAATTCTTGAATCAAAGACGGCAACCGATGCCCCAAAATCAACGTCCACGTCTTGGGGGCGACCGGCAGCCGATGGTCGTAATAATGAATGCTGAAGCTCCCGGATTCGTAACAAAGCCGCAACTCTTTATTCTCCAAGACCGTCCCGTACTGGTCCCCCAAGATCGGGAGCAGCACCTTGTTCCGCAACTCGGGCTTGAGCGGGTTCCAATCGATGTCGAAGAACGAGGCGTATCGCGAGCTGGGACCGTTCTCCAGCACGTCCCGCCACCAGCCGTTGATCTGTCTGGCGACGCCCATGTGATTGGACACGACGTCCAACAACTGCCCCATCCCGTGGCGGTGCAGGGCCTCGACCAACGTCCGGTAGTCTTCTTCCGTTCCAAGCTCGGGATTCAATGCCGTCGGATCGACGACGTCGTATCCATGGGAACTCCCGGGGACGGCTGTGAAATAGGGTGAGCAGTAGAGATCCGTGATCCCGAGACCGTGCAAATACGGCACGATGCGGGCAGCATCGAGAAAGGTGAACCGCTGATTCAGTTGAATCCGATAGGTCGAGACGGGAACGCGCGGATGAGAAACAGATTGTGGAGCATGACCGAGCCGTCGGCCGTTCGGCTCACCGGCCTGATGGTTTCCCGGCTCATCACGTTGAGCTTGCAGCGTCGCCGTCACGACACCGAATATGTCAGACTCGGCGGGCTTCGATCAATGGAAGAAACACGGGCGTGTCGAGATCGGCGTCGATTCCCCGTTGCTCATGAGGACCCGAGACTGCCCAGTCGTTCGAGGAACGATGTTTCATCTGCGAACACGGCCGCCGCGTAGGGCGGAATCGTCAACGAGAATCCCCGCCCGTCGATCGTCAGTTCAGGCGGCAACGGATCTTCTTCTCGTCCCCCAAAGTCGGCCGATCTCGCATCAAGTCGTTTGTGCCAGCGTCCCGCCGGAGCCGTCAGGGCCATCTTCACCGGCGCACGGTTAAAACCGCAGATGAGCAACGTTTCGCCGCGGTCCTTCGACCGACGGTGCACGAGCAACACCCGATCGGCTTCAAACGCGTGGACCTCGTGGCGCAGATGCTCGTTGTCGCCGGCTCCCAACGACGGAACGGTCCTGCGCAGTTCGATCAACGCCTTGGTCCACCGGAGAAGATTCATTTGCCGTTCAGTTCGCCGCTCCCAATCAAGCTTGGACCGTTCAAACGTCTCGACCGCCTGCGGATCGGCGATCTCCTCGAGCTTCCATCCGAAATGGGCGAATTCCCGACGTCGGCCTTGCCGCACCGCTTCGACCAGCGCGAAATCCCCATGTTCGATGAAGTAGTGAAACGGAGCCGTTTCGCCGTATTCTTCCCCCATAAACAACAGCGGGATATTTGGAGCCAGCAGCACCAAGGCGCGGACGACAAACAAAGCTTCAGTGGGAAGAACGGTGTTCAGCCGATCCCCCGCGGCGCGGTTTCCGATCTGATCGTGATTCTGAGCGAACACGATGAATTGCGACGGGCGGCAATGGCGGGAAGAACTCCCATGCCGCCGCCGGCGATAGGGTGAATAGCGTTCCTGATAGACGAACCCTTCCCGCACGGCGTTTGCGAGATCCTTCAGATCGTGAAAATCTTGATAGTAGCCGGTTCGTTCCCCAGTCAAAACCACGTGAAGCGCATGGTGAAAATCATCGTTCCATTGCCCGTCCAACCCAAAGCCTCGGACAGCCGGCTGATCAATGAGCCTGGTATCATTTGAATCACTCTCAGCCACGACAAGCACGTGCCGATCGAGCCGCTCGGCTTGGGCATGAACGGCCGCCGCCATGTCTTTCAGAATGTGACTCGGGCTGAAATCGTAGATACCGTGCACGGCGTCCAGCCGAAGGCCGTCGATGTGATATTCCGTCACCCAGTAGAGCGCGTTGCTGATGAAATAATGCCGTACCGGATCACTGTCCGGCCCGTCGTAATTGATGGCGGCTCCCCAGGGAGTTTGATACCGATCGGTAAAGTACGGGCCAAAATCGGCCAGGTAGTTGCCTTCCGGCCCAAGATGGTTGTACACCACGTCGAGCATGACGGCCATTCCCATCGCGTGGCAGGCGTCCACAAGCCGTTTTAATCCTTCCGGCCCTCCGTAACTTGCCTGGACGGCGAACGGGTAGGTTCCATCATAGCCCCAATTCCGACGACCGGGAAACTGCGTCACCGGCATCAGCTCAATGGCCGTCACTCCCACCGTTTCCTTGAGATAGGGCAAGCGAGGAATGATCGCCTCGAACGTGCCTTCAGGGGTGAAGGTTCCGACGTGGAGTTCATAGATAATCATGTCTTCCATTGGGAGTCCACGCCATGTGCGGTCCGTCCATTGAAACGTAGCGGGATTCACCACGGCGGACGGCCCGTGCACGCCGTCCGGCTGAAAGCGAGAAGCCGGATCGGGACGCTCGAGCGTACCATCGAGGATATAGCGATACCGAGTCCCTGCGGCAACACCGGCGACGGTGGTCTGAAAGTAGCCGTCTGCTTCAGGCTGCATCGGCACCGTGCTTGGATCCCCGTCCAGGAATCGAATCGCCACGGACGAGGCGCGCGGAGCCCACACACGAAACCGCGTCAAGTCCGGGCCCGTCCGATTCGCGCCGATATCAAGCGACCAATCATGTCTCGACATGAGAGACTCACGTTTTGCGCGGTGAGCGCTGATCGTTGTGACATTGTTCTAAAGTGATTCGGCATCTTGTGCGCCATGGCAGCAGCAGATTATACATACGATAAGCCATAAATCGCCGCCTTCAGAAAAAACGATGAGAGTGTGGCCAGGCAAACCTTATCCCCTCGGTGCCACGTGGGATGGACAGGGGGTCAACTTCGCCCTGTTTTCCGAACATGCCACGGCCGTTGAACTGTGCCTTTTCGATGGCCCTCAACACGTGAAGGAATCGTGCCGGATTCGAGTGGAGGAGCGCACTGATCAGATTTGGCACGTCTATATTCCGGGGCTCTGGCCGGGCCAACATTACGGCTATCGAGTCCACGGCCCGTACGCGCCGGAAGAGGGCCATCGGTTCAATCCGGCAAAACTGTTGATCGATCCCTATGCGAAAGCCATCGCTGGCACAATCGAATGGTCCGACGCGATGTTCGGCTATCGGATCGGCGATCCCCAAGCCGATCTATCGCTTGATCTGCGGGATAACGCTGCAAACGTTCCCAAATGCGTCGTCATCGACCCAGCCTTTTCATGGGGTGGCGACACGCAACTGAAGACGCCCTGGGACAAGACCATTATTTATGAGCTGCACGTCAAAGGCTTCACGGCGCGGCATCCGAACGTGCCGGAATCCATGCGCGGCACCTACGCAGCATTGACGACGCCGGCGGTGTTGGACTACTTGCTTGAACTGGGCATCACCGCCGTCGAACTGTTGCCGGTTCATCATTTCGTCCGCGATCGACACCTGGCGGAACGCGGACTGACGAACTATTGGGGGTACAACTCAATCGGTTTCTTCGCACCGGATATTCGTTACGCGGTTTCTCCCGTCGATGCCCACCACGTGCGCGAATTCAAAACCATGGTCAAGACGCTGCACAGCGCCGGAATCGAGGTCATTTTGGACGTCGTGTACAATCATACGGCGGAGGGCAATCACCTGGGCCCCACGTTGTCGTTCCGCGGCATCGACAACCTGTCCTACTACCGACTTGTCCCCGACAACCGCCGGTTCTACATGGACTATACCGGTTGCGGCAACACGCTCAACGTCACGCATCCTCGGACGCTGCAACTCATCATGGACAGCCTGCGATATTGGGTCGTGGACATGCACGTGGACGGATTTCGTTTCGACCTCGCGTCCGCCCTTGCGCGCGAGCTGCACGCCGTCGATCGATTGAGCGCCTTTTTCGACATTCTGCATCAGGATCCGATTCTCTCCCAGGTCAAACTCATCGCCGAACCATGGGACGTCGGCGAAGGCGGGTATCAGGTGGGCAACTTTCCGGTCGGCTGGGCCGAATGGAACGGCAAATACCGAGACACCATTCGGCGGTACATCAAAGGGGACGGCGGACAGGTCGGGGAATTGGCCTATCGCCTCACCGGCAGCAGCGACCTGTACGAGGCCAGCGGCCGCCGGCCGTTCGCCAGCATCAATTTTGTGACGGCGCACGACGGGTTCACGCTACATGATCTGGTGTCCTACAACCACAAGCACAATGAAGCCAACGGCGAGGACAACCGCGACGGCACCGATGACAACCTGAGTTGGAACTGCGGAGTGGAAGGGCCGACGAACGATCCGACCGTCAAGGAACTGCGCGAACGGCAAAAGCGAAACTTTCTCGCCCTCCTCTTGCTCTCCCAAGGAGTTCCGATGCTTTGCGGGGGCGACGAGATCGGCCGCACCCAGCACGGCAACAACAACGCGTATTGTCAAGACAACGACGTCAGTTGGTGCGATTGGAAACTGGACGCGACGAAGCGGGACCTCCTGTCTTTCGTGCGCAACCTGATCGCCTTCCGCAAACGACATCCGGTCTTGCGGCGGCGACGTTTCTTTCAGGGACGCCGGCTCAGAGGGTCGGAGGTCAAAGACCTCTCCTGGTTCAGGCCGGACGGCAAAGAAATGACCGACGAGGATTGGAACGCCGGCTACGTCAAGTCGCTCGCGCTTCGACTCGCCGGAGACGCGATCAGCGAAACCGATGAAAAAGGACGTCCCATTGTCGACGATACCATCCTGGTCTTGTTAAACGCCCATCATGAGCCGCTGGCGTTCACACTTCCCGCTCACAAACGGGGGGTTCGTTGGCGTCCTGTCTTCGACACGTCCGCTCAGCCGAACGCCAAAAATCCCGTCGTCGTATTCAAGGGAGGGGAGCGGTACGATCTCCAAGGCCGATCGATCGCCGTCCTGCGACTCGGCGATCAATAGCCCCCGCGTTTCTTGCCGCTCCTACTTGGCGATCGTGATGGGCAGACCCTGCACCTTCGCCACGTCCGTGACGGTCATTTGGTAGAGTTGGCTCATCAACTCGAAGGCTTCACGATTCCACCGCCTCACTTCTTCTCGACCGTCCGCTTGATTGTCGATGGCGTACCATCGCCCTTCGAGCTGAGCGGCAAACACGACGTCGGCCGGCCGTGTATCCGACTCCATGATGGCAAGAGTCTTGACCGGATTGCGCAACACCGGCCCGCTGCGAGGATCAGGGGAAACATCAAATTCCGGCTCGGCTTCGATGCCGCGGGCTAAAAATTCCAACATGGTGTTGAAGCTGCGGAGCTTGATTTGTCCATGCCAGGGATAATCTCCTCCCGGATGGTTCGGACGGATATCGACCAGGACGTAATTGCGGGGATACCGTTCCGCTTTCAGATGAAGACTTCGGCGTTCTTCATTCGTCAATGACGTCGGGTCGTAGTTCGTAATTACCAACCGCCCGACGATACGCTTCGAGAGGCGCAGACGCCTGTCACCGTCTTGACCCCATTGATATCCCTTGTCGATGGCCTGCGAAGTCATCGGGTGATCAAGCGGAAGCGGCCAGATATCTTCAAACGTGAGAAAGCCGACATGGAGGTGGCGGGCCAGATTCAATGCGGAGAGATGCAGCACTCTTTTTCTGAACTCCCGATATTCGTCCGCCCGGTGCGGCATGTTCAAATAAAACGTCCGCTTTCCCCCTTCTTCGACGGCAAGCCCTCGCCCCATCAGCCTGAGCACGATCGCCGGCTCGACGCCTTGAGCCAACAGGAAATCCAATTGCGTTTCGTCCATGGGCGTCAAAATTCGCTTGGTAAATTCCTCTCCCTGTACAGGAACAATGCTCACGGTCGGGTTTTCCGCCACGGTCGCTCCCAGATTGAACAGAAAGAAATTTCTTGCGAACACCGGTCCGCTCGGCGCAAACAACTGAGAACCGAATCCGGCGTTGGATCGAAAGTCGAAGGTCGCGGCGACGTTCGAAACCGCGGTGAAGTGGCGCGGTTGCCCCTGTTTGGCCCGTCCGATGTTCAGCAGAAGCATCTCGGCCTCGACCGCATTGACCGTGCGGTCATATTCGATCACCGCCCGATGCATCGCCACCGGCGACAGGCAGCCGGAGAGGCTCAGCATCGCCGCCAGTGCGCAGAGGCCTGGTCGAAGCGTTCTGCCCTTTGGTTGACTCATGATCATGCCGCTCGTCACCGGTTAAAAGAAGGGCGCGCATCCTTTCCCGCGCCATGAACTTCGACGCCGGGACGGTTCATCCCTCTCTCCTCACATGTGCCGCAAATCGTCCGGCGAGCGGTCCCGCCCGCGCCCCAACAACGTCCGCTCCAGATAATCCTTGGCCAAATCCTTGGCGCCGAGCCCGAACGCCAGACAGGCGGCGAACACGATCCCGCCGAATGTAATGCCGAACCCGACGATCACCACGCTGGCCGCAATACCCAATTCTTCCAGCGCCATGGCGAGCGCGAACAACCGGACTCCCCATCGAGACAGGCTGGCGATCAATCTGGCCGGAGGAAGGCCGGCGTTGACCGATGCGATCAAGACCCCCTGGGAAATAAAATTCGACAGCAGGTAGCCGGCGATCAGAATCACGGCGGCGATCAACACGTGGGGAATATAGGCCAAGAGCGATTGTGTGAATTGATTGATCGGTTTGAGATTGAGCGCGCCCAGCCCGGCGATCACCGCAAAGAGCGCCACGGCCCAATAGGTCATACGCCCCGCGATCTGCGAGGGGTCCGACTTGACTCCGCCACGGCCCAGCGCCGCGTTGACGCCGAGCCGATCGCACAAATGGTCCAACCTCACGACCCGTAGCAATCGCTCGACGGCATACCCCAGCGCCCAGGCCATGGCGAATCCGACCCCGATGATGATGGCCATCGCCAAGACGTTCGGCAAAATCGCCAGGACTTGCCGGCCCAGGTGCTCCAACGGCGCAAGCAACGCCTTGTCAAAAAAGTCCTGCATGTCCGCCTCCCTTCTTGCCGTCCACACCGCCGGCGTTTATGAGCGCGGCCGGCCGCTCCAACGATCGACGAGATAGGATTTCCGTTCTTCGAACGCCAGGCATAATTGCTCGACTCTCCTCTCCGCTTCGGCGGACGTGAGCCCCTGGGTCTCGAGCACAAAGGTCGCCGTCCGTCCCAGATACAGCGGCGTGAGCGCCTTCAACAGGTGCTCGCGGGGCATCACGCGGCCGTGATAGGCCACGGCCGCTTCATAAATCACGCGGACCCAGAGATCGTCCGGGATCCGAAACTCGATGGGAGAAGCCGCCCGGAGCGGCGCCAGCTCCGCGACGATCTCCCGCCCCAACATCTGTTCCCAAATGGGAGCCAGATCGTCCATGCCTTGTCGAAACGCGTGAATCATTCGTTCCACGTTCACGTGAACCGGCTCGACGCCTACTTCATATTGAAACCCGAAGATCTTGACCGGCACCGAGCCGTTTCGCGCCAGCCAGACCTCATGATGTTCCTCCATCAACGCGAACAAGGCCCCCAGGACCTGCATCAGCATGGCAGCCAAATCGGCCGATGGGTCCTTGGGATTGTGAATTTTGGCCCCGAGAAAACTCTGGCAGACGCGGGCGCCGCTCGCGATGGCCTCCGTCGTCATCCAAATATCGATACCGAATCGCGCCACGTCCGACTCCCAGACGTGCTGATCCAAATAATGCTCGGCCAGCCGGCCGGAAAACCCGAAATCGCCGCCGATCGGCTGTCTGATTCGCTGGCCGTACAGCGCTCTCGTAAGCGGATAGACGATGCTGTTTGTAATGGTCCCGTCGTACTTGTGGCGCAGATAGTAGGGAGCGACGTAGTCGTATTGCTCGTCGAGAACGGGTCGCAAGAGCAGTTCGATCCATTCGGGCGTGATGCTCCGCAAATCGGAATCGACCACCGCGCAGGCCTTCGCGTTGAGCCGGCGCGCAATCTCGAAAATCGTCCGGAAGGCGCTGCCCTTCCCCGGAATTCCGTGATACGGCGTGATGATCTTTTGGAGCCGGCTTTGTTGATCACTGATGAGCAGGGCGCCGTAGTCGACGACCGAGCGAGCGACGACCTCGGTCGTGCCGTCGGACGATCCTCCATCTGAATTCACAAGCACGGCCCGTTGTTCGGGAAAGTATTTCGCCAAGCCCGCGCTGACGGCCCGCACCACGTGGCCGATCGTGTCGGCGTTGTTGTAGCTGGGAATGCCGACCAGAAGGTCGGCCCGGTCGATATCGGACAATCTGATTTCCGTCTCCTCGGCGAGAGAGACCGAAGATCTTGTCGATCGAGTGTCTTGTATTTTCATTTGGTGGGATCCCATTGATGGTCCTCTTCCACCGCGTTCACCAGACGGTCGAAGAAATCCGGAACCGCCGCCGCCACTCGGCTCCAATTGGAAATCATGGGGACTCCCAACGGATCCTTCTGGAACACGTCCGAGGCCAGTTTGATTCCTTTGAGAAACGTCTCGACGGCGGTTCTCTCCGCGTGTCGGTCGAACTTCAAACTGTTGATGGCCGCGCTGTCTTCATACCGGCGAATGGCTTCTTCGGCCAATCGAAGATAGGTGGCCCGCAACGTCTTCAGTTCCGCGTCGCCGAGCACCACTCCCAGGCTGGACAAATGACGGAACAACGACTTTGAAATATCCACCGTCATCTTGAGGAGGCCCTTTTCGGGATCGTCGGCGGACAGCGTCTGGTGCTTGTGTTCGTATGCATCCGCGATGTCCGCCTGACAGACGCGCCGCAACGCGCAATTGCGAAAGACTTCGGCCAGAATCCCGATTTCCAACCCCCAATCGCCCGGAATGCGGTTGACCCACGCAAGATCACGCACCATGGCGAATTCCCCCGCGAGCGGATAGCGGAAACTGTCCAAAAACGTCAGCAACGGCTGGTCTCCCACCAGTTGCTGCAACGAGCGAATGACCGGCGTGAAAAACAGCCTGGTCACGCGTCCGTGCAACCGATCCGTGACGCGGCTGTAATAGCCTTTGCAGAACTCATAGCCTAAATTGGGATTGGCCACCGGATAACACAGCCGAGCCAGGTATTCCCTCCTGTAGCTCACGATGTCGCAGTCGTGCAGGGCGATCACCTGGCTTTGACGGCGGGCCAGCACATACCCGAAGGCGAGCCAGCATGATTGCCCCTTCCCCGGCAATCCGACGTCGATTTCCCGCTCAACCAACGTTTTCAGAAGATCTTGAATGCGCGCGCCGTCGATCCAAACAAGCCGAAGGAATTGCGGGAGTGCTTTGAAGTAGTCCCTGGCGCGACGAAATTCAAGAGGCGAGGCGCGTCCCAGCGCGACCACGATCTCGTTCAGATACGACACCCGCTTCAATTCCGCCACGATGCCGGATAGCGCGGGCCCCTCAAGTTCGGAATAGAGGCACGGCAACACCAGCGCAATCGGGTTGACGGTGCGATACTGTTCGAGCTCGTGTTCCAGCCGATCCACGTTGGGAGGACCCAGGCGATGGAGCACGCTGACCACTCCGTTTTGAAAGAAATCCGCCATTCGATTCTCCCTTCAACTGTTGAAGTCGCTTGTTCATGAGACCGAACGCCGCGGCTCATTCACTCGGAGAGCCAGCATCGCATAATTGCCCGGCCGATCCCAGTCTGATTTGTACCTCTCTCTCCTAGGCCATTTCAAATTTAGCCGGCCGTTCGAGAAGCGGAAACGTGAGCCCTCCCTTTTATCAATTCTTTCCGTCGTCTAAAATCACCAAACACGCGCCTCTTCGCGCGTAGAATGGGTTGCAAGGCGGCCCGACGATCAAGGGCGATGAAGAAGAGATGAATAAGAACGGAACATCTTCGTGGAGCATGGTCGTCTTTACGGATTTGGACGGCACCCTGTTGAACAGCCGGACCTATCGGTTCGACGAGGCGGGCGAGGCATTGGATGCCCTGCATGCCCGTAGGATTCCGGTCGTTCTGGTTTCAAGCAAGACCAGAGCGGAGATGGAGCCGATCCGCTATCAACTGCGCAACGATCACCCCTTCATCGTGGAAAACGGAGGCGCCGTGTTTATTCCGGCTGAGTATTTCTCGTTCCCTCTTCCCGCCACCGGAGCTTCCGGTCCTTATCGCGTCGTCGAATTCGGCACTCCCTATCCTCTCCTCCGCAAGGCATTGAAAGAAATCGAACGTGAGGTCGGTCTGTCCCTCACGGGATACGGCGACTTGTCGGCCGATGGCGTTGCGTCACGAACGGGCCTGTCTTCCGGGGAAGCGGCCTTGGCCAAACAACGAGAGTATGACGAGCCGTTTTTCATCGAAGGCACCCGTCGCATCACCCCTGAACTTGCTGCTGCCATCAAGAGACGCGGCATGAACTGGACCACGGGAGATCGCTGCCATCACTTGATGGGGGATCAAGACAAGGGACGCGCCGTTCTCCATCTCATTCAATACTACCGCCAGGCAGCCGCGGACCATCACCACAGGCTCACGACGGTCGCCGTCGGAAACAGCCTCAATGATCTGCCGATGCTGGCCGCCGTGGACAGGCCCATCCTCGTTCAGCAAGCGGACGGTTCCTATGCCCCCGGCGTTGATCTGCCCGGACTCATTCGAGCCCCCGCGCCCGGGCCGATCGGGTGGAATCAGGCGATTCTTTCCTTGCTGCGCTGACAGCGCGCCAAACGGTCTCGGAAACACGACGCGCGGCCCTCGTATCGATCAAAGGCAATGGCGGAAGGTCGTAAACCCGCCTCTCGGCGAATGAGAAACGGCAGAAGAGCTAGTGCGTCGAGCGCGCCGTTTCCGGCGTTCCGTCGAGACGGTGAACCAGAAACCGCAGCACGTCCTCCACTTCGCTTTGATGCTTGACATAGTACCGTGCCTGAGAGTGGGGATGGTACCCGACACGGACCCCCAACGTCAGCCCTTCCTGCATGGCGAAGACTGTTTCGTCGGTTTCATCGTCCCCGATAAAAAACAGCCCCGTACAGTGGAGATGATTCATAAGGGCGAACGAAGCCTCTCCTTTTCCGGGACTTCCGGGAGGAAGAAGATTGACGGAAGCTTTGCCCGGTATTATCCGAGGTGAAGGAGTCAATTGCTCGGCTGTGTGAACCAACTCACGTTCAAGGGCGTCCGGGTCATCGACTCCTCGATAATGAAGAGTCAAACTATAACGTTTGTTTTCGATCACGACGCGGGCGCCGGCGAAAAACCGAGCCTTGGTTTCTTGCAATTGTTTCACCCATCCCGAACAGATGAGATCCATGTCATTCAGCACGGCGGCCGGCGTCAGCGGGCTTTCGGCTCCATGGTTTCCGATCAGATGGGGCACCGCTCCATTGACGCGCGGTGTCAGGTCGTCGAGCGCCCTTCCCGATACCACGGCGCAGGGCACGCGCCTGGCCAGTTCCCGCAGCCATTCGTGCATGGTCGGCGAAAGTTTGACGCTCCCGCGCTCGGATGAAATTTTCGCCAGGGTCCCGTCAAAGTCGAACGCGTACAGTACGGACCGATTGATCATCTTTCTGAGGGCGTCGCGCCCTTCGTCCGACAAGAGATAGGTCATGTCCGTCCTCCGGCCGTCGTCCCGATGCTCCGGCCGCCCATTTCTCGCGCGAGACGGGCCCGCTGTCTCATGCGGGCCGCGTCCATCAGCATCCGGCCCGCCCAGCGATACACGTTGAATTCCTGAACGATCCCGCGAAGGCTGCGCATTCTGGCCCGTTGCTCGACTCCGGACATCGTCAAGGCGACGTGCATGGCGGCCGCGCATTGATCGATATTGTACGGATTGACGATCAGCGCCTCCACCAACTCGGCCGCCGCTCCGGTAAACTGGCTCAGAATCAACACCCCCTGCTCGTCGTCCCTTGCGGCGACGAATTCTTTGGCGACCAGATTCATGCCGTCGTGCAAGCTGCTCACGATGCACAAGTCGGCCGCCCGATAATACAGAGCAATCTGTTCCGGCTCATGGTGTTCGATCTTGAGAACGATCGGCCGATAGCCGTCCCGGCCGAACCGTCGGTTGATGCGGTCCGCCGACGTCTGGACTTGCTGTTCCAGTTGTCGATACTCGTCGATTTTGGATCTGCTGGGAGCGGCCACTTGGAGGAACGAGAACCTGCCGATCCACTGCGGTTGAAGCTCGAGCAGCCGTTCGACCGCCAAGAATCGTTCGAGAATGCCTTTCGTATAATCCAACCGCTCGACGCCCACTCCCAATCGATGCCCATGAGGGAACCCATACATCGCGCGGACGTGCGTGCGGCACGTCTCCACGGGCGGAGCCTGGGACAGCACCCGGCTGGGCCACTCGATGGAGATCGGATAGTGATTCACCGCCGTCAATTTGCCGCCGTACGAAACGGTGGCGCCGTCCCGGTCGATGCGGCTTTCCAACGATCTGTCCACCGTATCGATGAAGTTGCTGCAATGAAATCGCGTGTGAAACCCGAGGATGCTGCTCCCCAACAGGCCCTCCAGAATTTCACGATACCATGGGCAGATCGCGTATCGCTCCGGATTGGGCCATGGAATGTGCCAAAACGTAATGATCGTGGCGTTCGGCAGATGATCCCTGACGATTTTCGGCACGAGCGCGAGATGATAATCCTGTACCAGGACGACGGGATTGTCCGTCTTGGCCTCCTCGACGATCGCCGCCGCAAACCGTTCATTGATCTCTTTATAGAGCCGCCAATCGGAAGACCGAAAGATCGGCCGAACATGAGCCAGGTGGCACAGCGGCCAGAGCCCTTCGTTTGAAAATCCATAGTAGTAGCCGTCTTCTTCCTCCGGCGTCATCCAGATCCGCCGAATCTCGTAAGCCGGCGCCTCGGGCGGCACCCGCACGTGATCCCGTTCATCGACGACCGACCGGTCGGCGCTCCCGCTGCCGTGCGCGATCCAAATTCCCGAACAGGCCCGCATGATCGGCTCCAAGGCCGTGACGAGCCCGCTGGCCGGCACCTGCACACCGATGCGTTCTCCGTACCGGGTATGAATGTACGGCTCCCGATTCGAAACGATCAGCACTTCATCGCCGGCAAGATGATCGTGGAGGATGGATTTCAGCGTGGCCGGTTTCCAACTCAATTGGCTTTCGTCGCGCATGCGTTTATCCGCCTGGAGTTCATGAATCATGGCCCGGAGATCCTGCGCCACAGGCTGCAGTTCCGGTGTTTGTCTCTGATCTTTGATCAAGCCGATCAGCCCCTCGCCCCGCAGCATGCCCCGCACGCCTTCCACCCAGCCCCGCCAACTCAAATGCGCCACCACAACCGTCACGAGCGAAATCATGACCCCGATGCCCGCGAAGAGATAGAACAGATACCACTTCGTGGCGCTGCTTCTCCGCTCGACCCAACTCATGTCATGAATGAGCAGAAGCCGCCCCAACGAACGGCCCGCGTGGTCGATCTCCACGGCGGCCACGTGCACGGGCCCCTGCGCCAGCCGCACGACGGCGGCGGGGCCGGACTTGAGCGCAACGGCCCGTTCACAGGAAATCGACGCCGGATAGGTTTGAGTTTTATAGATCAACTGATTGTGCGGGTCGCAAAATCCGACGGCGAACAGCCGTTCGTCTTGAATCACCCGTTGAAAGTACGCCAGCAATTTTGGACGCGACTCCGACGTCAGCAGGTCGGTCAGCGGCCCCTCCATCGTGCCGGCAATCAATTGCGCCCGAATCTCTATGTCGCGAACGAACCATTTCAACGTGAGGTTGTCGACCAACGGAATCACGCCGTACGCGATGCCGGCCAGCACCGCCGTCAGAGGCAAGAGAAAGCGAAGGGACAGGCGCATGGCTCACCTCGCATTTACTTCCCGCGAAAAATCGCCTATGGTACCGGCATGTATCCCTATGGATTGGTGGGCAACTGCCAGACCT
>JANDJG010000051.1 GCA_024331085.1 Nitrospira sp.
TCAACCCTCTTGCTTGACCTTCGTTTCCGGCGGCCCCTATAATCTGATTCTCCATCAGCCTGATACAACGTCCTGATTCATCGAACAAAATGGCTGAATTCACCCACTTTAACGAGGCCGGACGAGCCCGCATGGTCGATGTGACCGCCAAGGCATCGACGGAACGGGTGGCGACGGCTCAGGCGGTTGTGCTCATGAAGCCTGAGACGTTAGAACAGATCCAGCAAGGAAAGATCGCCAAGGGCGATGTGCTGGCGGTCGCCCAAGTGGCCGGGGTGATGGGAGCCAAACGAACGTCGGATCTTATTCCCATGTGCCATCCGCTGTTTCTCTCCAGTGTGGACATCAGTTTTACAGAAGACAGGCGACCGAATGCCGACGGCCTCTGCTCGATCACGATTGTGGCGACGGTCAAGACCACCGGGCAAACCGGCGTGGAAATGGAGGCGATGACGGCGGTCTCGGTCGCGGCGCTCACGATCTATGACATGTGCAAAGCGATTGATCGGGGGATGACCGTGACCGATGTCTGCTTGCTCTCGAAGTCCGGCGGCAAGTCCGGGACCTATATCAGGGAAGGCCGGGTCAAGGTTAAGGCGTAGCGATCATGGTGACAGTCAAGTTATTCGGCATGACGAAAATGATGGCCGGCAATCAGGCGACTCTGTCGCTGAATGTGGCCGACGGCCGGCAGGTCAAGGACGTGATCGGCGCCATCGAGGCCGGTTACCCGGACATCGGAGCGCTGATTCAGAAGAAAAAAGTCTTGGTGTCGGTCAATCAAGAGATCGCGCACGAAGACACGGTCGTGCATGCCGGGGACGAGATCGCGCTCTTGCCGCCGTTTGCAGGGGGGGCTTCCGGTGAAGCTTCGACGGAACAGGATGAGACAAAGGAGTTCGCCAGGGTCCAGCGCGAGAATTTCTCGATCGACCGGGAGCTGGATCGTGTCCGCCGCCGGTCCACGAGGATCGGGGGCATTGCCACTTTTCTGGGCATTGCTCGGGATTGGTCGCGGGGTCGGGAAGTGGACCGGATCACGTTTGAACATTATGAAGGCATGGCCCAGAAAAAACTTCGAGAGATCCGCGAACGGGCGCTCAAGGACTTCGACATTCTCGAACTGCTGATCGTCCACCGTTACGGCGAAATCGCCATCGGTGAGAATATCGTGCTGATCATTGCGGCGGCCGAACACCGGGCCGACGCATTTCGAGCTTGCAAGTGGGCGATCGACGAGTTGAAGCAAATCACTCCCATCTGGAAACTCGAACACACGCCACAGGGCGAAGTGTGGGTGGAAGAGCACCCCTGAGAGGTTGGTGACCGGAACATGGACGACCTCTCTCTTTCGTCTTCTCGCCGTCACGCCATGGGCGAAGCGGTCCACGATCTCTACGGCCGACCGCTTCGGAGCCTGAGGCTCTCCGTCACCGACCGCTGCAACCTGCGCTGCCGCTACTGCATGCCTGAGGAAGACTATGTCTGGCTCCCTCGCGAAGATGTGTTGAGCTTCGAGGAGATGGCGACCCTGGCCGGCTATTTCGTTGACCTGGGAGTAGACAAGGTCCGGCTGACGGGTGGGGAGCCGCTCCTGCGGCGAGACCTGCCGCGGCTGGTCCGGCTGCTCTCGCAGAACCGAGGGATCACGGAGATTGCCCTGACGACGAACGGGGTGTTACTGGCTGAGCAGGCGCAGGCGCTCTATGACGCAGGGCTCCATCGGGTAACCGTGAGTTTGGATACGTTGAAACCCGAAAGATTTCGGCGGTTGACCGGTCGGGATGAATTCGCCCGTGTTCTGGACGGGATTGAGGCGGCTCGGACGGTCGGGTTTCCTGATCTCAAGCTTGATACGGTCATGATCCACGGGTTCAATGACGATGAGCTTGTACCCCTGATTGAATTTGCCAAGCACCTCGGCGCCGAGGTGCGGTTTATCGAGTACATGGACGTGGGCGGCGCCAACGAATGGACGATGGACAAGGTGCTCTCGCGCGACGAGATGTTGGCTCGATTGAGCCGGTACTATGGCGAGATTGCCATGATCGCCGGACGGGGGGCTGCTCCGGCTCAACGGTACCGGTTGGCGGATGGCACGACATTCGGCGTCATTCCCTCGACGACGACGCCTTTTTGCGCGCAGTGCGATCGAAGCCGCGTGACAGCCGACGGCATGTGGTATCTCTGCCTCTATGCGACCGAGGGAATCGACCTGCGCGGGCCGTTGCGCGGGGGCGCTACACCGGATCAAATTCGGGAGACAATCAGAACCGGATGGGAGTCGCGTCGGGATCGCGGCGCCGAGGCGCGCAAGGAGCTGGAACGGACGGGGACACGGGAAAGCGGACTTATCGGGATCGAACGATTGCGGGAAGATCCGCATCTCGAGATGCACGCACGGGGGGGATAGGCCGCTCTCTGTCAACGTTCGCCGGGGTGGGGAGAGACCAACGACGTGAGCGAGCCTTCGTATACTGCCGGCTTGGGATTGGGCTTCTTGTTGGGACTGAGGCATGCGCTCGACGCCGATCATCTGGCCGCCGTCTCGACGGTGCTGGCCGAACGACCGTCGCTCCGGGCGTCCGGCGCCGTGGGCTTCTGGTGGGGCATCGGCCACACGGCGACGCTGCTGGCGGTGGGAGCGATCGTCTTCACGTTCGGGATTCGTATTTCGGAGCGGTTCGAAATTGTCGCCGAAGCCGGAGTCGGCGTTTTGCTTGTCGTGCTGGGCGGAAACTTGATCTTCAAGCTTTTGACCGAACGGTGGCATGCCCACCCTCATACTCACGGTTCTCACGGTCATGGGGCCCATATTCATTTGCATAGTCACCGCCGACGGATCGATCATCACCACCGGCATTGGATGGCGGATTCCATTCGCCCTCTCTGCATCGGCATGGCGCACGGGTTGGCCGGATCGGCGGCCTTGATGCTCGTGATCGTGGCGTCCGCTCAGGAATTGAAGACGGCGTTGTTGTCCATCGCGGTGTTCGGCGCCGGATCGATCGCCGGCATGATGGCGGTCGGATTGACGATCAGCCTCCCGGTCGTGTACTCGATGACGTTCAGCCGGCGGGCCTTCGCGGGATTGCAGGGGCTGGCCGGCACGGCCAGTCTCTGTGTCGGGCTCTGGATGTTGGCGAGACAGGCGTTGTGGGCGGTGGCGCCATAAGGTCCCGTGGGAGCTCTCTGTCAAGGTCGTGGAACGTGCGTGATGGGGAACAGTATGCTATGCTGCGCCAGCGTTTGCGGAACGTTTGATCCATCGTCGTTCGTCCTCTCGCAAGGAGCAAAGGATGGCGTGGTTTAAAAAAGACAAAGCGGCGGAGATCCCGGTTCCTCCTCGGTCCAAGGGCGCCGAGGGGATGTGGCTCAAATGCAACCACTGCCGGGAAATCGTGTACCGCAAGGAAGTGGAGCGCAACAACAAGGTCTGCCCGAAGTGCGACTACCATTTTCCGATTACCGTCATGGAGCGGATCGGATTGCTCGTCGATTTGGGAACGTTTCGGGAATGGGACGCCGAGTTGGAAGCGCAGGACCCGCTGGAGTTTCACGACACGAAGTCCTATCGCGAGCGGATCAAAGCTCAGCAGGAAAAAACCGGCCGCAAGGACGCGATCGTTATCGGCGAAGGTCTGATCAACGGCCAGCGGGCGGTGTTGTGCGTGTTTGACTTCGGTTTTATGGGCGGCAGCATGGGATCGGTGGTGGGAGAAAAACTCTGTCGCGCCATCGATCGGGCGGTGGAATCGAAGCTGCCGGTCATTCTGGTAACGGCCTCCGGCGGCGCGCGCATGCAGGAGGGCATTCTCTCGCTGATGCAGATGGCCAAGACGTCGGCGGCCGTCGCCAAGCTGGGCGAGGCGAAGTTGCCGTTCATTTCTATCCTGTCCGATCCCACGTTCGGCGGCGTGACGGCCAGCGTGGCGATGCTGGGCGATGTGATCATCGCCGAGCCCAAGGCGTTGATCGGGTTTGCCGGCCCCCGCGTCATCCAGCAAACGATCAAACAGCAGTTGCCCGATCAGTTCCAGCGCGCCGAATTTCTTCTCGAACACGGGATGATCGACATGATCGTCGAGCGCAAGCGACTCAAAGAGACGGTCAGCACCCTCGTGTCTCATTTGTAGCCGTGCGCAGCTCCCCCGACTGATGACCTATCCCGCCGCCATCGCCTATCTGTACGGGCTCCAAAAACACGGGATCAAGCTGGGTCTCGAAACCATGCGATCGCTGGCAGGCGCGATCGGGAATCCGGAGCGGCGGCTGCGGGTGTTGCACATCGGAGGCACCAACGGCAAGGGCTCGACGGCCGCCATGGCCGCCGCCATGCTCGAAGCGGCCGGCTTGCGAGTGGGGCTGTACACCTCCCCGCACCTGGTGGACTTCCGTGAGCGGATCAAAGTGAACGGGCGCATGATCGGAGAAGACGAATTGGCCGAGCTGGTGGATCTGGTTCGGAGCGCCGTTCCTCCGTCGCTCGCTCCGACGTTTTTCGAAGTCACGACGGCCGTTGCGTTCCGTTATTTTGCCGATTCCGGCGTTGATGCGGCGGTCGTCGAGGTCGGATTAGGCGGTCGGTTTGACGCGACGAACGTCGTCCAGCCGATTGCCTGCGCGATCACGACGATCGGTTTGGACCACGAAGAGTATTTGGGGCACACGGAAGAGGCGATCGCTTTTGAGAAAGCGGGCATCATCAAGCCGGGTATCCCTGTCGTGATGGGACGGATTGCAGCGGGTGCCGCAGCCGTCATCAGGCGCGTCGCCGCACAGCGCGACGCGCCCTTGTGGAGCTTTGGGAGAGAATTCTTCGTCACGGAAGACGAGCCGGACCGATTTACCTATCGAGGGCCGAGATGGGCGATGGACGGACTTGGCCGCCGGCTTGTCGGGCGGCATCAATCGGACAATGCCGCCTGCGCGATTGCGCTGCTTGAGGCGGCCGACCGATCGGGACTGTCGATAGGAGAAGATGCGGTTCGACGAGGACTTCAGTCCGTCGCGTGGGAAGGGCGGTTGGAACTGCTTGATGGAGAACCGCCGGTACTGTTGGATGGAGCACATAACCCCGCCGCCTCCATTGCGCTGGCCCGCTATCTGGGCGAGTTTCGCGCCGCTCATCGGGATTCGCGCGTGATCTTGGTGTGGGGCATGATGCGGGATAAGGACCGCCGCGCCTTTATCGCCCCTCTGCTGCCTCTCGTCTCGGAAATCGTGTTGACTCAAGCCGGCCTGGCGCGCTCGGCCGGCGTGGAAGATCTTCGCCATACGCTTGAGGGTTGGTCCAACCCTGTCTGGGAGGAGCCTTGTCCGGTCGAAGCTCTTCGGCTGGCCAAGCAACGTGCGACCGCGCGCGATCTTGTTTGCGTGACGGGATCGCTGATGCTTCTCGGCGATGTGAAGGCGGCCCTGCGCGGCGGCCGACCGTCGGTGCTGCGAGGATAGCATGCCGGGCTTGGGGCGGATGATGCGCCGTTCTCGCGTGCTCGCCTTGGCTGCCGTGCTGCTCTGGATCGCACCTTTTGTGTTTGCCGCCGAAACGGACACGGACACCGGAGGTCCGCCACGCTCTTCCACGCCGTTGGACGTCACGGCGGCGCGGCTGGAGTCTCGGCAGGACCAAGAGGTGTATGAGGCGGAAGGGTCGGTCGTCGTTCGTTATGGCGCCGTCACACTGACGGCCGATCGCGTGACGATCCACATGCTGCCGGGAGTCCTCACCGCCAGCGGCCACGTTCACCTGACGGACCCTCAAACGGATCTCACGGCAGAACGGCTGGAATTGAACGTCAATACCGAAGCAGGTGTCGTGATTCACGGCCGGCTCTTTGCCTCGTCCACCAACTCCTACGTGACCGGCCGGTTGTTTCAACGTTTCTCCGACTCTCACTACCGGGTTAAGGAAGGCAGTTTCACCAACTGCGACGCGCAGGAAGGGGAGGTGCCGGCCTGGCGATTGAAATTCGAGGATCTTGACGCCAGGATCGGCGACACGTTGTCGTTCAGCCGCGGATGGTTTTGTGTCAACGACGTGCCGCTGATTCCCGTGCCGGGATTCACCTACCCCTTGACCAGACGGAAAACGGGTTTGCTGATTCCCGTGGTCTCGTACGACAATCGGTTCGGGTTCCACGCGCAAGCCAGTTTTTATTGGGCGATCAATCCGAGCCAAGACCTCACGATCGCTCCGAAGTATTACAGCAATCTCGGCTACGGATCGGATTTCGACTACCGCTATGTGTTGAATCGGCAGTCGCGCGGGCAGTGGCACGTGGGATATCTGCAACAGACGGAGTTGCCCAACGTGGCGGGGGTGAGCCAAACGGAAGACGTCAAACGCGCGCGCGCGACGATCACCGGCAGTCACACGCAGATGTTTTCCGATACGTTGTTGCTTCGGGCGAACGTCGGTTTTGTCACGGATCCGAATTACTTTCAGCAGCTCAGCAACTCCGGGACCTTGAGGGCCTCGCCGAGTAATGAATCCAACCTGCTGGCGACGCAGCGGTTGCCGTACGGGAATCTGTATCTCCTGGGGCGATACCTCCAGCCGTTGCAAGCCGGCGGGCGGGATACGTTTCAACGCCTTCCGGAGGCGGGCTACAACCTGCCGGAAGTGCCTTTGTTCAATTCTCCGTTGCTGTTCGGGGCCGAAGGAAATTTCGTCAATTTTTATCGCGAACAGGGGT
This sequence comes from Nitrospira sp., assembly GCA_024331085.1. Taxonomy (GTDB): domain Bacteria; phylum Nitrospirota; class Nitrospiria; order Nitrospirales; family Nitrospiraceae; genus Nitrospira_D. The sequence continues at coordinate 6,699 of JANDJG010000051.1, forward strand.
TCACGCTGAATCGCGTGGATGTGACGCCGGGGATCGCGACGGACGTGATCGATTTCGGACACGTGGTCGGCGTCCGGCCGCAGGCCAAGTTCCGCGAGGTGTACTACAGCCGCGGCGCGCGGACGGCCGCGTCCCAACATCGGGAGACCTTTTGGATCGGAGTCGATGCGATGTCGAAATTGACGCGCCGCTACGGTTTGGAGGGGGGCGGCAGTCTGCTGCACACGATCGAACCGACGGTGACGTATGAGTACGTGCCCGCGACGGATCAATCGAACTTGACGTTGATCGATCAAGTCGATGATTTGCCGAGGAAGAATCTGTTGACCTATGCGTTTCGGAGTCGGGTGTTGGAGCAGAACAACGCCTGGTCTTTCAATTGGTTGGATTTGACGGTCGCCCAAAGTTATCACGTAGGGAGCGTGCAGACGTTGGCGAGAGATTTTACGCCGGGCGTCGATCCGTTTCTGGGATCGGTCTCACAGCCTATTCAACCGAGAACGGTTCCCATCCAAGGCAGAAAATTTTCCGACATCTGGGTGCGCGCCGTCATCGGCAACAATATGCCTCATGCGGTCAGATCCCAGTTGGACGCGGCGGGATTCGATCGCGCGGCGGGTCTGCTGGGGGCGGGCGAGCGGCCGCCGATCAATCGATATCTGATGCTCGATGCGTTTATCGATCCGTACGAAGGCACGGTGAGCCAAGTCAACACCGACATTCGATTACAGGAAGAGAGCAATTGGTATGTCGAGATCGGCCAGCGATATTCTCGGAGCGGGACTCGCGTGAGGCGGGGAGACATCTGGAATCCCATCTCGTTCAACGAAGTCTATGCGCCGACGGGAGAAATTTTGTTCCTGACCGCGTCGGGAGCGTTTCGGACTCCCTGGGGGTGGACGATCGGAGCCAAGGGCTACTACGACGTGAAGCAGCGAAAAAGCCCGGAGTACGACGTCGTCGCACTGTACCAAAATCCTTGCAAGTGCTGGTCGGTGGGGTTCTATTACGTGCAATTTCCCGATCGCCATCAATTCAACTTCATGCTGAGCCTGACAGGACTGGGTTGGACCGAGAACACCGGCACCGCCGTGATGCGGTCGATCCTGTCTCCTCTCCTGTGGGGTGAGAAAGGTCTCCCTTGGTATGTGCCGTGGGGGCAATACGGCAGGACGGACCGAACGTCGGCGGCCGAGGGAGTTTCGGCGGGATCCCGCTAGGCGAGTGTCGGAACCTGGGATGGATAAGGGCGTCGTGGCGGTCGACGGCTGGTTCGAGCATTTGACAGCACCATGAGGGTGGGGTACGATGCCGGCGCATCGGTGATCGTGTGCTCATTTCTCTTAAGGAGGGAAGACACGTGGCGGGAAATGCCTTAAAAGTCGAAGAGTCTACCTGGGATGCCGAGGTGATGAAGGCGACCGAACTCGTGATGGTCGATTTTTGGGCGGTGTGGTGCGGCCCTTGTCAAATGGTGGCGCCGATCGTCGACGAGTTGGCGGAGGAGTACGCGGGCAAAGTCAAGGTTCGCAAGCTCAACACGGATGAGAATCCGGAAATCGCCGGTCGCTATCAGGTGATGAGTATTCCCACCATCATCTTCTTCAAGGACGGCCAACCGGTCGAAAAGCTTGTCGGGGCCAGGCCCAAGCGGCAGTTTAAGGAAGTGATCGACTCGCTCCTTGCCAAACACGCCGGCGCCGCCTAGGCGCCGCCGTCGCAGCCATGCTGACCGCGCTGCGCATCTCCAATTTCGCCATTCTGGAACAGATCGAGCTCACCATCGAGTCGGGATTTACCGTGCTCACGGGGGAAACCGGGGCCGGTAAATCTCTTCTGATCGATGCCATTGAGCTGCTCATGGGCGGACGCGCCTCCGGCGATCAGATTCGGTTCGGACAAGAAGAGGCCGTCGTGGAAGCCGCTTTTGACGTTCCGCCCGATCACCCGATTTTGGCGACATTGCGCGCTCAAGGAGTATTGGGTGAAACGGACACGCAACTTGTCGTGCGGCGTGTCATTTCAAGATCGGGCCGCAATCGGGCGTATCTTAACGGAATGATGAGTCCGGTCCATGCGCTGGAGGCTCTGGGGGGAGTGCTCATTGACATTCACGGCCAGCATGATCAGCAGTCTCTGCTGGCCCCCTCGACGCAACTGGAAGCCCTTGATGCGTTCGGCCGTCTTCACGGATTACGGGGTCGGTATCAGGAATGCTATCGGGACTGGATACGGCTGCGCCGGGAACGGGAGAACGTGGAGGCCAAGGCGCAGGAGGCAGCGCAGCGCGAGGAGTATCTGACCTTTCAGTGCCGGGAATTGGACGACGCGGCGCTCCGCGTCGGAGAGGAAGAAGCGCTGGAATCCGAACGCCGACGGTTGGCGGCTTCGCGTCGATTGGGAGAGTTGGCGGGGGAGGTTCAAACCCGGTTGGTGGAACAGAGCGACGGGATTCTGCCGAGCACGGCCTTGGTCGAACGGATTCTCGGCGAAATGGCCAGACTTGATCGGACCATGCAGGAACCGGTTCGGTTGATCGCCGATGCGAAGGTGCTGGTCAAGGAAGTCGCGGATCGTGTGCGAGACTACGCCGGTCGATTGGAGGCCGACCCCGGTCGATTGGCCGTGATCGAGGATCGCATGGCTCTGATTCAGCGACTCAAGAAGAAATATGGCGGAACCGTCGAGGCGGCGCTGGAGTCTCATCGCCGAATCAGGGAAGAATTGGAGAGCATTCAGCGTTCAGACGAGGAGATCGCCCGGTACGACACCCTAATACAGGAACGATGGACGCAGGTTGAGCGGTTGGCGCGAGAGCTGAGCGAGAAACGCAGGGAAGCGGCAGGGCGAATGACGGAAATCGTGCGTCGAGAACTTGACGCGCTCAAAATGGATCAGACGCAATTTCAGATCGGGATCGAGATGGGAGAGAGAGACGACGCCTACGGTTCGGAAGGAGCGGATCGCGTGGAGTTTCTCTTTTCGGCGAATAGGGGTGAGCCGCTCAAGCTGTTGTCGCGGGTCGCCTCCGGCGGGGAGCTTTCCAGAGTGATGCTGGCGCTCAAGTCCGCCCTTGCGGGCGTCGATCGAGTGCCGGTCATCATTTTTGACGAGATCGATACGGGTGTCGGGGGAGCCGCCGCGGCGGCGATCGGGAAACGGCTCAAGGCGTTGGGCCGCAATCATCAAGTGCTGTGTGTGACCCATCTTCCGCAGGTGGCGTCTCAAGCCGACCACCATTGGTACCTTGAGAAAGCACTGGTGAAGAATCGATCGACGACGGTGGTCCGTTCGTTGAAGGGAAGCGACCGGGAGAAGGAGATCGCCCGCATGCTTGCAGGAGAAAGGGTTACCAAAAAGATCAGGGAGACGGCGGCGGAGCTGATCGGCGGTACTACTGAGTAATCAACGATGCGGGAATGGTCGGGAGCTTTCCGGGCACGGTGACGGGGGTGACGGCTAAGGGGGGGAGGGACGCTCTGTGGCGGGTCAGAACCTCGACGAACAAATCGACGAGCGAGGGGTCGAAGAATGAGCCGGATTCACGGGAAATGCCGCGGGCTGCTTCTTCGATCGTCAGGTTCGAGCGATCGGGCGCTTCGACGGTCATGTAGTCGAATGCCTCGGAGACGCTGACGATTCGCGCAAAATAGGGGATGCCCTCGCCTTTCAGTCCATGCGGATAGCCAAGTCCATCCCACCGTTCATGGTGATACAAGATGATTTGGCTGACTTCGGCCGGCAGCTCCAACGGGCGGATGACGCTTGCGCCGATGAGCGGATGCTGTTTTTCCGTTTTCATGATGCAGGCAGAAAGATTCTGCTCTTGCAGTGATCCTCGCAGGGTCGGAAAAGTCTTGCCGAGATCGTGAAGAAACGCCCCGATCGTCAGTGACCGTTGATCTCGGTCGGTGAGATCGAGCCGAGTCCCTATCAACCCCGCATAAAAGCTTACGCGGCATGAATGGCTCCATAACCGACGGTCCGTCGCTTCGATGATATCCGAAAGAAGAGGCAGACAATCGGGCAGGTCGGGGTGAGGCGAGATGTCCTCGTGCGCATGGATGGCCATCGCACGATAGTCGTGCTTCAACGTCTCCCAGGCTCGCGCGGTTTCTTCTTCGGACCCCCAAAGTTCCGGAGATGAACGGAGAAAAGTCCGGATAAAGTCGAGGCGGCGCTTTTTCTCCAACATGTGGTTCACGAGTGCAAGAAGCTCGTTCGTGTTGAATGGCTTCAGCAGGTATCCCGCCGCTCCGTGGTGAATGGCCGTCAGGGCCGATGAGAGACTGCCGTACCCTGTAATAATGATGACTTCGACATGGGCATGGGTCCGTTTGATGTCTTGCAGCAGGTCGATGCCGGACCTGTCCGGAAGTTTTTGATCAAGCACCACAAGATCGACCGGCTGCGCGTGAAGAACCCGAAGCGCGGCTGCTGCGGTTTCCGCCAGGCACACGTCGAAAGAAGAATGAAGGATGATTTTCAGTGCTTCGCGCGGGCCGGGCTCATCGTCCACGACAAGGATCGTGGGTTTTCTATGACCATTGCCCGAAAACACGGTATGGTTTGCCGTCGGTGATAGACCGGTTTGTCGCGGCACGGAAAAGTCTTTTTTCATCGCGCTCCTTCAACGACGCCGGATGCAATCATATGATGGTTCCGCCGTCAATATGGCCATATGTAGTGGGCGATACGTCCATATGGCACCTGTCCCATGAATCAGACAACACACGGCGGCATGCATTCTTCTAGTGACATGGTCCGGATGGCTCATTCTTGATTTCATCGTCGCCCGGTGCGGTCGGGTGAGGATCAGGTCTGCTGATTCCCAACGTATCCATGCGGTATTTGAGCATGCGCCGACTGATTCCCAGCAAATTGGCGGCATGGGTTTGCACGTAGTTGGTGCGTTTGAGCGCGTCAAGAATGATGTCCCGCTCGAACTCCATGACCGCTTTTTCGAGCGACACGCGGCCGGCGATGATGTCGTCGTGGAGCGAGGATGAACGGATGTCGCCTTTGAGCAAGGCCGGCAGGTGTTCAGTGGTGATCTGAGAAGCGCCCTGCGACCAAATGAGGGCTTGCTCCACCACGTTTTCCAGTTCGCGGACGTTCCCGGGCCAGTGGTAATGCATAAGGGCTTCCAGCGCGTCTTTCGAAAACTCGATCGGCGGACGCTTGTCCTCTTCAAGTCGTTTCGCGAGAAAATGCTTGGCGAGGAGGGCGATGTCCTCGCCGCGATCCCGGAGCGGAGGGAGATACAGGGCGATGACGTTGATCCGATAATACAAGTCTTCTCGAAATTGCTCTTTCCGAACCAATTCATCCAAGTTCTTATTGGTGGCCGCCACGATTCGAACGTCCACTTTGATCGGCTGAACGCCTCCCACTCGCGTGAATTCCCGTTCCTGAAGAACCCGCAGCAGCTTGGCCTGCGTCACTAGACTCAGTTCGCCGATTTCATCGAGGAACAAGGTGCCCGTGTTGGCCAGTTCGAACTGCCCGGTTCGTCGAGCGGTGGCGTCCGTGAAGGCGCCTTTTTCATGGCCGAACAGCTCGCTCTCAATCAAGGTTTCCGGCAGCGCCGCGCAGTTGAGAGCCACAAACGGTCGATCCCGCCGTGAGCTGTTGTAGTGCAGCGCCCGCGCCACCAGTTCTTTGCCGGTTCCGCTCTCTCCCGTGATGAGCACGGTCGTGCGGCTATCCGCGACCTGCTCGATTTTGGCGTAGATCTCCTGCATGCCGTCGCTTTTCCCTATCAGGTTGTGAAAGGCGTATCGTTGCACAACCTGGCTTCGCAACCGTTTGACCTCCCGCTCCAGTTCGGAGGCGTTCATCGCGCGGTCGACGGTGATGCGCAATTCCTCGATGTCGAAAGGTTTGGATAAATAGTCCGCCGCTCCCAGCTTCATGGCGTCGACGGCGGTTTTGATGGATTTGGTGCCGGTCAGCATGATGATCGGCACCGCTTTGCTTTCTGAGCGGATGGCTTGGAGCACGGCCAATCCGTCGGTGTCCGGAAGAATGACGTCGAGCAGCACAAGATCCGGGCCCTCCGTTCTAAATACGGTGAGTCCCTCCCGCGCGTCCGCCGCTTGAAGGATCTCGTACGACGGCTCAAGAACCGACTTCAGAGCGGCGCGAACCCGGGCTTCATCGTCGATCAAAAGAACGCGTTTCTTCGGAACGTCGCTTCCCACCATTTTCCTTTCTTCGCCTTACCCCAAGGACGGCAGGGTGATTCGGAAAACCGTGCCGGCTCCTTCCGTGCTCCGGACGCGAATGGTCCCTTGATGCTCCCGAATGATTTGATGGGCGATGAACAAGCCCAGCCCCGTGCCTTCATGCTCGGAGCTTTTGTGTTTGGTCGTATAAAAGGGATCGAAGATACGTTCCAGATCGGCGGCTGGAATGCCGTGGCCGGTATCTTCAATGTCGATCTGCACCTCCATCTTGCCTTTCCAGCGATCCACGGCGTGCGTTTTGACCAGAAGCGTACCTCGGCGGTCCCCCATGGCATCCAAAGCGTTCGCGAAGAGATTCAACAGCGCCTGTTTGATTTGTTGCTGATCCAACATGACACGGGGCAACTCGGGCGCCAACTCTTTTTGAATCGTGATCCCTCGGTCGCGGGCCTTGGCGTCAAGCAAGTACAGGCACGACGATACCACGGCGTTGATGTCTTCCTCGGTCAGGTGAGGGTCTATGGAACGAGCATAGCCGAGAATCTCATCGATCAATCGCTCGATGCGATGGACGTCGCCAAGAACCACTTGGCTGAATTCCCGTATGAAATCGGCGTCGTCTTTTCGTTCGGGGGTCAGTTGAATAAAGGTTTTGATCGACGTCAGGGGGTTTCTGATTTCATGAGCAAACCCGCCGGCCAATGTTTCAAGAGATCGCAGTCGATCCGTTCGGCGAGTCAGCTCTTGCGAAGAATGGGGATCGTTGCCACTTAATAGGCAGTCCAATGAACTCGCTCCGCTTTGTGCGATGATTCGCAAACGATCCATGTTTTCCTGACAGAAGTCCGATATGTTCGAGTCGGATCGAAGAATGGCGAATCCAAGCAGCCGACCTCGATTAACGAAGGGAATCACCAAGCTGCAATTGATGAAGTCCGGTGCGTCCACGCCCACGTGAGCATCGGCGTCGTGGGGCGAGAATCGGTCAAGAATCTCGCGATGATGAGCGAGCTCGCGGACGAGAGGATGAGAAAGCGTCAACGTTCGGGGAGAGGCGATCGGGTTATCCGATTGCTTGGTCGTCAACTGATAAAGGCCCTCCTGCTCTTGATCGAGCAGATACAACCAACCTTGAGGGCTGTGTGTGTGTGTCAACAGTTCCGCGAGGATTCGTTCGGCAAGCGACGGAAGCGTCGGGATCCTCCCGATATCCTCTAAAAAGCCCCTTAATTGATGGAGGAATTCGGTGGTTTTGGAAGCCATGTTCATGTGAGGAGGGGAAAATACGTCATGGGATCTCGAACGTTTCCTCATCGGGGCACGTGATCGACCGCACCCTTGGAGATGGAGTGCCGTATGCCAGAAAGAATCATGGCGCCATCGGGAGGAAGTATACCCGGCAAGGCCTGTTTCAGCCAGCGGATTGGGTTTTCAAGCGGATGTGGGGGAGTGAGCCCGTAGATCGACGAATCAATCCGGCAGAAACGTTGATGTGTTCAGAAGATCGATCGTTGAAGGAAGACGCGTCGAACCGGGCCTTGCGGAGATGGGTGCGTGACGGACGGATTCGGGGGAGAGGTCCGTTCGAACAGCGATTTTTGACAAACCTCTCCCCCTTGATCAAAACAGTAAAGTTAATAGGCAGCGGCCGTATTGTTTGTTTCAGGACAGGCTTCTCGCGTCATGTACAGAAGGTAATTGCCCATCCCATGCTGTAGCTCGGTCTTTTCCAGCGGGTGGTGATGGACCATCACCATTTCATAGTCGTCGACGGTATTGATGGGAAACCCCCGGCCATCCCGATAAATTTGATGGGGAAGAAATTCGCGGAGTGTCCCGTCTCGTTCCACGTCCGGCACGGTTCTGAGCAGGGTCTGTTTTTTGGTCTTATTCTCCAGCGCGATCATGAGCAATTCATCGTGGCCGTGCGGGTAGGCGAACTTGACGCATCCGTCGACGCTGAATTTGAGGGGGGCCGTGTGAACTTGAACGCCCGGTTTGATCTCGATTCCTTCATCCGTTTGGTCGGGGGGACGGTCTCCGAATTTGGTAAAGCAGACGATGTTGACCCCGACTTGATAGACGTCCAGCTCCTTGACTTTGTGTTCCTTGGGCGCGAAGTACATCGTGAAGGTGGCGATCACATCTTTGGTGGGAGGGGCGCCGTGATAGAAGGCGACGACGGTCATGAGCCGGTCGTCTTTCGCGAGTTTCACGCCGTACCCGTCGGGAAAATGTGTTTCGGCCATTTCCAATCCGGCTCCGCCGAAGAAGAGCGGTTCGCCGGGACAGGTCAAGCTGGGCTTACTGTTGTTGATCATCAAAATATGATGGAGATAGTTTCTCGGCAGTTCTTTTCCGTCGACCGTCGACAGAGCGGATTTAAAGCCGATCAGATACTTATCTTCGGGGAGTTGGAAGTGAAAGCGGGGCATGGAGTCGCCCATGTCGCCTTCGTTATGGCCGGTGGGAAGATCGATGGGACCGAACGTGAGCGTTGCGGTGTTCTCTCCATAGGTGATCTTCGACCCGACGTGTTTTTTCAACGTGGGGACCGCATGGTGGTCATGCTTGTGGGTGCCGTCCGCATAGGCCGATGAACCCACGAAGACCAAGATGAAGGCAATCAGAAATCGTCGCATATAACCTCCAAGCAGAAGAGAAAATAAAAGACCGTGTTTTGAACCGGACTCCGTGGAGTTTTCAGATGAACGATATCGGCGGTCATTGAGAGGGGCCGGGCGGCGTCAATCGTTTCCACTCGTATGTCCCGCCGTGTTCCCGGGGGGGAATGCCTTTCTGCTTGCCCACGCGGGTGTACCACCAAATTCCTTTGGCCTGCATCCCATCCTCCGACAGGAGGACTTCAAAGCCCCCCTCGCGATCATTACCAGGCTGATGCCAGGTGCCTTGCCACAGGCGATCCGCGAATTTCGTCGTGACGAAGCGACCGCCATGTTGCGTATAGGGACCGTTCCCGTTTTTATCCAACGTGGCCTTGTAGCGTTTGTTGTCTTCGACTTCAAGAATGTCCCATTCGCCGCTGAGATCCGGCATCGTGGAAGCAGGAGGATTGCTGACCAGAAGCTGTTGGGATGACGGCGAGGCCGATTCAGCCGTCGGGCCTGTCATTTGCGCCGAGCGGAATGATTCATGAAAAGACAACAAAATCCATTGCCCGTTCCGCCGTTCCAGGACGCCGGTTTCCCGCAGAGGCAAAACCGTGCGGGTCTGGTTCGCTCCCGTACCGACGTATCGGATGTAATCCAGCTCCATTGAAAACCAGGCGACGTCCCCCTTGTTCCACACGGTGAGCTCGAGAATCGGGATTTCGAGTTTTTCGACGTTGACGAATTCTTCCTGCATTTCACGCTCGAATTCCGGCCATCCGACGTACTTGCGGCCCCCGACCGAGTAACTTCTGATATCGGCGTCGTGCGCCATGAGGCGGGAAATAACCGACATGTCTTTTTCGGCGTTGGCTTGAACGAGCCTACGGATGACCGCTTCCGGAGTATCGGGATCCGGCGTCCCCGCAAACACGGATGATGAAACGACGAGCAAGCCGGCCAGGCAACACACCCACGCTCCGACGAAACGACCCATACCGTAGCTCCCTGTGTGAGAGATCTTTTCTTAATCTATCTTAAGGAGAAGAGGACTATCCAAAGATTGGAAGGGGAAGCTACACGGTTCAACCGGGAGTTGTCAACTATGGCTCTCCGTTGATCCATGATCTATCGGCGATGACCGGGGATAACGGTCGGTCGCTGTGCCATCACACGTGGCCGATGACTAAGACGGTGACATTGTCCGTGCCGCCGCAGCCGAGAGAGGCGGTGATCAGACTATCGCAGGTTTGGATCGGATCGCCGTGGGTTTTAGAACAGATGTCTCGGATTTGTTCGTCGTCCAACATTTTCGTCAGCCCGTCCGAACAGAGCAGCAAGAGGTCGTTCCGCTCCAGGGGACAAGACGAGAAGGAAGGTCTTACAGAGGAAGAGACGCCCAGCGCTTGCGTGAGAACGTGTCGTTCCGGGTGTGTTCGCGCCGTCTTGGGCGTGAGGATCCCGCGTTCGAGATATTTTTCAATGAGCGTATGATCTCGCGTGAGAGGGGTGAGTACGCCGGCTCGGAAAAGGTAGGCGCGACTGTCTCCGAGATGCGCGACATGCGCAATGGGAGTGGGTTGCGGGCGGATGAACAGCAGGACGATCGTGGTGCCCATCCCTTTCAGCGAAGAGTCGAGTCGAGCCCGCTCGAGGATTGCTTCATGGGCGTGTTGGATCAGATCCGCCAAAAACGCCGACGGGGCGTCCGGTTGTTCCGTTCGAAAGACATCGGCCGCTTTCAACGCGTGAGCCTTGATGCTGGTGATCGCGGTCTGGGCCGCGACGTCGCCGCCCACGTGACCGCCCATGCCGTCGGCGACGGCCCAAAGGCCGAGCCGGTCCAGCAACAAGTAGGCGTCTTGGTTGCTGGAACGTACCAAGCCGACCTCGCTGCGACCGGTGCCGATCCACGTGCTCATGAGCGTGATAAACCTGTTATGACGATGGTCATGTGATGGAAGACGGCTTTACGGATTCGGGGCCGAACCGTGCCCGCATTTCTTTATAGACCAGGTCTGCAAGCGGGACAAGATTTTCCGTATCGGCGGTATTATAGGCCAACAGGATATCGAGCGCGTCGCGGTTGCCGCGGCGCCACTGCGACCACAAGCGGACCGCGTCTCCGCCGTCAAGACCGTCTAGAGCCGGTTCTCGTTCGATCCCCATCGCCCGCTCGAGTCGTTTCAGCCCTCCGTGCAGTCCCAGACGGCGGGCGGCCAAGCAGAGATCGAAGTGCGGCATGGGAAAACGAAGACGGGGAAACTTGGCTTGCAAATAGGGCACGTCGAATCCGGTCCCGAAGAATGTCACGAGCAACGCGCATTGATTGAGCTCGGTTTGGAGTCGATCCATCGTTAAGGTTTCGTCTTGAACGAGCGTGAGGGTTCGGCCGTCTCGGTGAAGGCCGACGACGGTCACGGTTCCGCTTGGATCATGAAGAGAAAAGCCGTTCGTTTCGATGTCAAGGTAAAGAATGCCGGATCGGCAGTTGTCGTAGAAACGCCAATGTTCCGGCTTCCGGATTTGCGCCGCCAGCGATTGCAGATTTCCCTGGTCAAGGTCGGCTTGAGCGAGGGTGAGCGTTCGGTCATGGAGGATTTTTCGCTCCCGAGAGAGTCCGGTAACGCAGGGACGCGTGATGAAGGCGCGCCAATCAAGCAGTCCCTCTCTCCACCAACGTCGTTCGGTTGCGGGGCCCACGCCTTGGAGAAGAATGAACGTGGAGGTCAACACGCAAGGATTGTAGCCTTGATTTCAGAGGGGAGACAAGCTAGAGTTGCCTCGTTCGTTAATCGCCGATCACGCGTTGAATCCCCCATACCGACTATAGTTCGTTAGTTTCGTTGCTCGTTAGCATGGCGCAGCCGCCGAAACATATCCGTATCGTGATCGGAGGAGTGCATCTCGACGCGGAACTCAACGGTACCAAAACCGCCGATCAGATCTATGCCGCGCTTCCGCATGAAGCTCCGGTCCACGCTTGGGGCGAAGAGTTTTACTGTACGTTTCCCGGCGTGACCGATTATCGAGAAACCGCTACGACGAGCGTGCGGATCGGCGATGTCGCCTACTGGGGAATCGGCCGCGTTCTGGCGATCTTTTTCGGGAGGACTCCGATGAGCACCGGCAGCGATCCGGTTCCGGCGGACCGAGTCAACGTCGTCGGACGGATTGTGGGAGACGCGACCCAATTGCGCCGCGCGATGGGTGCCTCGATCATTCGGATCGAACGGAGATAG
>JANDJG010000157.1 GCA_024331085.1 Nitrospira sp.
TGAGTACCGTTGGGATTAATGAAGCCGTGATTCGGCGGTATGTTCGATATCAGGGTGAGCAGGACACCGGACAAGCGCAGCTTGAATTCTGAGAGTGCCCCGCCCGGAAGGGCGGGGGAATCTACGACGATGGAGCCTCTTTATGATGTCATCGTAATCGGCGGCGGTCCGGCCGGGTCCTGCGCCGCCTGGAAATTGGCCCAAGCGGGGATAACCGTCGCCGTTTTGGAAAAGGCCTCGCTGCCTCGATACAAGGTCTGCGGCGGCGGACTGGTCGGTCGGACCATGCAGTCGTTGCCGATCGACGTCCGCCACGTTGTTGAGCAAGAGTGTCATCAAGCCAGGCTCGATTTCGTATCCTCCGGCCTGTCTTTTGTCACGCAACGAACCGTTCCCGTCGTTTCCATGGTCATGAGGTCAGAGTTTGACCGGGCCCTCCTCGCTGCCGCTCAAGCGGCAGGAGCGGCTGTACACGAGTCGTGCGTCGTCGAGAGCCTGTCACCGCATGACGATTGCGTGACGGTCCTGACCGTAAAGGGCCCGATGCGAGCTGGGTTCGTCGTCGCCGCCGATGGAGCGTTGAGTCCGGTCGCGCGATCCATGGGATGGGGGGACGGCCGTGTTCTCATTCCGGCGCTGGAGTACGAAGTGACTGTGCCGTTCGACCGGTTGCGCCGCTTTGAGGGCACGGCGCGGTTCGACTTTGACGTTATCTCACGAGGATATGGGTGGGTCTTTCCCAAACGACAGCATCTGTCGATCGGCGTTCTGTCGATGGACAGGCAGCGGCACGGGCTTCATTCTGCGATCACTCGCTACATGGATCTGCTTGGCTGCACCTCTCCTTTGTCGGTCGAGCGGCACGGTTTTGTCATTCCCGTTCGTCCGCGAAAAGGGCCCTTCGCCAAGAATCGTGTCCTACTGGTCGGGGATGCCGCGGGGTTCGCCGACCCTATCACGGGGGAAGGAATCTCGTATGCCGTAAAGAGCGGTCTTCTGGCGGCTGAATCCTTGATCGACGAACGGTTGCAGGAAGAAGTCGTCGAAGATGCCTACCGTCGCCTGGTTACCAAAGCCATTCTCCCAGACCTCCGCGCAGGCCGCATTCTGGCCCGCTTCCTCTACGACTGTTCTCGTGTCAGGACATGGGCCTTCTCAAGACAGGGGCAGCGGCTCTGCGAAACGGTCACGGACGTGATGACAGGGACCAGACAATATCGTGATCTGGTGCGACCCGGATCGGCGTTTCGTTTTTTCACAGCTCGTCGGCTGAACCGATGGGTGGGCCGGTCTTTGCAGGCTCGACACAATTGACGATAGATGAAGGCTCTGGCTTTTTCCGGCAACGTGGGGAAGCGGGGGAAAGGGGAGCCATCGTCATTCCCCTATAAGTCGATGCGAAATTTTACTCCCGGAGGTGAATGACATCCGCGGCGTGGATGTCGATCAATTTAGGTAGTGATTCCGCCGGCGTGGTGAAAAGAGGACGGACTTGCAGCGCGCCGTCGGATGAAATGGACTCGGCTGTTCCAATGATCTCTTGCCCTGCTCCCAAAATCACGCGAACTCGTTTGCCGATCGTGCAACTGCGATTCAAATAGGCCTGTCGCAGGCGACTCGGTCCATGCGCTGTCAATTCATGGATTCCCTGCTCTAGTTCGTACAAAAGCCGAGCGAGGAGCCGGTTGCGATCGATGGTCCGGCGGGCGATTTCGAATAACGAAGTCGCCGTCTGTTGAAGGTCCTTGGGGAATGACGCCTGTGGCAAGTTGACATTGATGCCGATTCCAATGACGATGATGGAACCCTGAATCGGTGTGCGGAGACTTTCGCAAAGAATCCCGCCGACTTTCCGGTCTTGGTACAGAAGATCATTCGGCCACTTTACAGACAAGGGAATTGAAGCGGTGACGTGCACGGCTTCCGCCGCCGCCAATGCGCTCACGAGCGGCATCCAAGACAGCCATTCCGTCTCCCCGACGGTCCGCCCCTCGTCTTTGACAATCACCGAGCAATAAAGATTTGCGCCTGGCGGGGAGTGCCATTGACGGCTCAGGCGGCCTCTGCCGGCCGATTGACTCTCCGCCACCACGACGGTGCCATGCTCCGCGCCGGCTTGGGCAAGGGCCATCGCTTCGGAGTTCGTCGATGACACTTCGTGATGGACATAGAGCCGTTGTCCGAGTTGAACGGTCGCCAAGGTGCTGCGAATGTCATCGAGTGTCAGCGGCGCAGAGGGCGTCATGGGTTACGAAGAACGACGACTCCGGAACGGCTTCAGAATCAGACTGAACGGCGCCGCCGGAGCGGAGTGGGTCAAGGCGCCGATGGAGATACGATCCGCTCCCGCTGCGGCCATGGCGCGGACGTTTTTGAGGGTGACGCCGCCCGACACTTCCACGATCGCCCGTCCATTGATGAGACGCACCGCTCGACGGACAAGGGAGGGCGACATATTGTCCAACAGGATGATATCGGTCTTTCCGGCAAGGGCCTGTCGGACCTGAGGAAGGGATTCCGCCTCGATGATGATCGGTTTTGCCGACGGTCGGGCGGCAGCGGCCAAGCGACAGGCGGCTCGGACAGCCTGCCGGGCGGGGTGCAGGAGGGCGAGATGATTGTCTTTGATCAAGATGCCGTCCTGAAGCGACATCCGGTGGTTGACGCCGCCTCCCAGTCGAACGGCCCATTTTTGCAGCGCCCGCCACCCCGGTAACGTTTTCCTCGTGTCCATAATCCGCACCGGATAGCCTCGAACGGCCAGACAGAATTTTCTCGTCAAGGTCGCGATCCCTGACAGGTGTTGGAGAAAATTCAAAGCCACCCGTTCAGCTTGCAGAATAGACCGTCCGTCGCCGGTTACGCGCAGAACGGTTTGCCCCTTCTTGGCCGATTCACCGTCCCGGCGCTCCACCGTCACCGCAAGTGAAGGATCGACGGCAAGGAAGGTTTGAACGGCGGCGGACAGCCCGGCCACAACAAGCGGCTCTTGCGCAATAATGACGGCCTGGGCGGGAATCGCTCGGGGGAACAGCGCGCGTGTCGTTACGTCGCCCCGGCCGAGATCTTCTTCCAACCCGATCCGAACGGCGCGCCGGATTTCCGCGGCAGGAAGCCGTGTCATCGCTCAGCTCCCCAACATGGCCTGCAACTGTTCGCGACTGCTGACGAGGAGAGCACGGTCGCGCGTCAAGGTCCGAAGCCGCTCGCGATGTTCCGTAATGACTTCGGGAGGAGCCTTGCTTGAAAACTCCGGATTGGCCAGTTTGGCGTCGAGCCGCGAGGCCTCCTTGTCCGCCTCGGCGATTTGGTCGGTCAAGCGATCCAGCGCTTTCCTGAGGTCGACGTCGTTCGAGACCACGAGGCCCACGGACAGACCTTCAGCCACCAGGCGCAACAGTTTTCCAGCCGGCCATTCGTTCGAAGGTGTCACAGCGACCGTCCCACGACTCATATGAGCCAAGTGATGATGCAGGCCGCGAAGTCGATGGTGTAGATCCTGATCGACGTGGGCGACGGAAAAAGAGACCGGTTGCCCCGGGGGGTGATTCAACAGGACGCGACCGGTACGGACCAATCCGATCGTCTGCTCAAGAAGAGCGAACTCCTGTTCAACGTCCGGCTCGATTTTCGTGACATCCACCGTCGGGTAGGATTGCACGACGATACTGTCTCCTTCGTGGGGAATCGTTTGCCAAATTTCCTCTGTGATGAACGGCATGAAGGGATGCAGCAGCCGCATGGTCGTTTCAAGCGTGTCGGCGAGGGTTTGTCGCGTCACCGGGCCGTCGGGATGGGAGGCATCTTGCAACGTCGGTTTGATGAGCTCCACGTACCAATCACAGTACTCGTGCCAGATGAACTGATACAGAACCGAGGCGGCGCGATCGAATCGATAGGCTTCCAA
>JANDJG010000052.1 GCA_024331085.1 Nitrospira sp.
CTCCCGCTCCGCCTGCTCTCCCGCTTGGCCTCCCTCGTGTGCCACCTCCCACTCGTGTCATTCCCCTAGGCTGGGCTCCGCGCCTCTTTACCCTCGTCACCGGCTGATGTCAAGCCCCTCGGTTTATTTTTTTCAGGTGGCGGAGGGCTCCGCGCAGGCCTTGCAGCCATGCCTTCTCACGCGCCCCTGGCACGGCTCAAACCGGCAGCCTCGGCTCGAGACAAGGGACCTTCTCCATTCTTGTCTTGCGTGCCCCAGTCTACTTCAATAAGCCAAGAAAACCAGCCGGTCGCCGGTTGCCCCTCGCACACTGGTACTTCTTCATAAGCTTCCGTGGGCACTCGACTCCTCTCCTCTGACGCCCAACAAACCAAGCTGAGGAGCGCCGACGTTAGGAGGCGTTCCTCTCCAGCGCCTGGTGGGGCTAACGGTGCTTGAGCAGGTCATCGACAGTGAGCCCGATATCCTTGGCGATTTGCCGGAGCAAGACGGGCGAAATATCCCGGCCCTGATGGAACGGCACGGTGGTGCATCGTCCGGCACCGTCACGAAATTGCTTGTGCGCGCCACGCTGCCTGACCTCCGAGAAACCAAGCTTGAGGAGAATGGCAACGACCGCTGCCGGCTTGAGAACTGGGACGTTACCCATGTCTATGCAACGGCAACGTTCTGAATCCCCACAAACTCAGACTCAAGCTGAGGCTCTCCATCTTCCAGCAGCATAGCTATAACTTCTTGAAGATTGCGATTGAGTTCATCAAGTGTCTCGCCTTGGGAGTGCGCCCCAGAAAACCCCGGCACAAAACCGACAAACAGGCCCGTTTTGGGACAACGTTCGATCACCGCAGAATAAACTCTCATAGCCAACCTCCTCAGGTTCCGATGAGGGGAGATTATCGGCCTACCATAGGCATCAGGCCATTCCTCAAGCCCAACACTGCCTTTGCGTCGCGCCACCACGAGACATCAGGAAACGGTGCCATCGTCCCCGGCGTCTGCCCGAACGGCTTGTTCTGGGCACAACGCCCCGACCTGCCGAGAAACGCCTTCGTTTGCGTTTTCCGGCACGAGACCGCGATAGCCGGCCTTCTCCGCCTCCACTCGCGACGTTAAATTAGCACAAACACCCCCGAGCCAATCTTCTTCATGGTGACCTTCATTTTGCTTCCTCCTTTCCTCATGTCCATTCACCCGGCCATTGAATATCGTACGGATCATGCGGCCTACTTGGTGCGTTCGGCCTTGAACTATGAACGGATGCGCGCCGGCTGGTTGGGGATGGAACACAGATGAAAGGCCACCTTGCGCCTGAGGTGGGCGGCGTCTCTCACCGGATCGGCGGCGCCAATCCTCGCCTTCAGATCGGCGTCGAGGTATTCGTCGGAGTTGATCTCCGGGACATCGCCGGGCAGGAAGCACACTTCGATGTGCTCGGTGTGCCGGGCCGGCCACTCCCGCATTTTGCGGCTGTGGCGCGCACGCAGAGTATCCGGCACCGGAAACACCTTGGCGGCCCGCCTCGCCGCTCAGGCCTTGGAGGCACTTGATCAAGACCTCGGCGGTGAGCGTGTCGCGGGAGAGCATGACGCGCAGGGGGCCCTGGTTGGTGATGGCCGCGATGAGGGTGATGCATCCGCGCTTAGCTTGCAAGAGCACCAGACCAGGCGTCTTGCCCTTCGGCACGTAGCCACGCGGGTACTGCGCCACCGAGACGCCCACAGTCTCGTCACCCCAAAAGATTGGGGCCCCTTGCGCCTTGGCCCGCGCCGCAATGGCCGGATACTCCTCGGTCGGCCACTTTCTGCACGGCGTGCGGCTTCTGCTCAAAGGCGCGCTTGAGCCGGCGCTGCGGCGTACAGCCCCGGCGTTTGAGGTAATTCCTGAGCGAGCGCACCGGCCGGTCGATGCCACAGTACGCCTTGATGAGCGCACCCCCAGCTTGGGCCCTCCAGAGGGCAACGCAACGCTGGAGCCGGTGGGGCGCGTGATCCACGATGTCCTTGCGGACGCGTTCTTCCTGCACCGGGGTCAGCTTGCGACCATCGCCCGGCCGACGCCCGCACCGCCCCTCGTTCACACCACAACCCGCATTGGCCCGCCCAATCCAGGCCGTCACCATTGGCCGCCGCAGACCAGGCGCCTCGACAATGGCTGTGTGCTTGTGCCCGGCTGATGCATGCGAATCACCGCGCATCGCAGCTGCTCGCGCGCCGCCGGCTTAAGTTTCTGTATATCCATGCGTTCCGTTTCCAAGCCCAAATGGTATCACGACTGTACGTGGTGTATCATTCTTTCTGTCTTTCTGTCTTTCTGTAAATTCCGTTTTGCCTCTTGCCGGCGGCGCGACGGTTGGTGTGACACCATGACTTCGCAGAGGGAGAAAAATGAGCCAAGAAAACCAGCCGGTCGCCGGTTGCCTCCTTTCGTTTCAGCCGCACCGGCACCGGCGGCCGGCCTTTCCTATCACGCGAATGTGTTCCGGGCGTTCGAGCAAGCGCACGGTATTGCCCCGCACTTCGACGAGATCGTGGAGCCCCCGCTCTTCCATGAGGGGAAGAATGTCCACTCGCTCATTGCGACGCTCCAGGAAAGTGACAAAGCCAGCGAGCGATCTGGCCTGCCGGAGAAATTCTTCCAATCGACGCCAGAGCTTCGGCCAGATGGGGGGAATGACCGCCAGATCCCGATAGCCGGTGACTGTGACGCCGGTCACGGTCCGGTCGAGCGGCCAATACCCCACCTTGTTTTTTCGGGCCCGGGCCATCGCCTGATCGATCTCTTCTCGAAATGTCGCGAACAGCGTGTTGTAGTACAACGGATAGGCAAAGCCGGCCTCGGTCTGCTTGACGTTGACCGATTGCCGTAACCACGCTCGATCGAGCAGGACCGACGAGCCATCTTTTTGGGATGTGGTTCCGGCAAACACAAAGGCAATCGGGCGACCCGACGCATCGTCGGTCATCCGGGCCAAGATGTACCCGACCGGTTCCGGGTTCGTGCGGCGGTCAAACCCGATCAGCCGAAGCATGTGATCCCGTGCCTGCGCCGCGAGAGGCTGGGTCGCCTCCTTTTCGATGGCGTCGACGCCCTCGAATCGTAATTGAACCGTGCCCTTGTTTTTGGCGCCTCGACCGATTTCCGGAGGCTTGCCTTCCAGTCGTCTCCACAACGCGAGATTATTTGCCAGGAAGCGGACCGAGTCTCCATCGGGAATACCAGCCAGCGGCTTGAATCGGCCCTTGATGAGGGTAAAGGGCATGGGAACCTCCTTTCGGCTAGAGGACGAGAGCCAAGCGATCCTTTTTTATCGATGTCGAGCACGCCGCTCGTCGCAAGCGTAGCCGTAACAGGATACGGTCGAGGATGGCGCTTGCGCAGGGACGGTCAGACGTTGAACCGGAAATAGACGACGTCGCCTTCTTGGATCACGTAGTCCTTCCCTTCGAGGCGGAAGAGTCCCTTTTCCTTCACCTTGGCTTCGGAACCGCAGGCGATCAGATCGTCATAATGATAGACCTCGGCGCGGATGAACCCGCGCTCCATATCCGAGTGGATTTTCCCAGCCGCCTGCGGCGCCTTGGTGCCGCGCGGAATAGGCCAGGCCCGCGATTCAGTTTCTCCGGCGGTGAAGAAGGTGACGAGGTTGAGCAGTCCGTAGGCTTCTCGCGTGAGCCGGGCAAGCCCTGATTCAGCCATCCCCAGTTCCTTGAGAAAAGCCGCCCGTTCGGCTTCCGGTAACGAGGCCACCTCCGCCTCGAGCTGGCCGCAGAGGACCACGACCCCGGCGCCGCGTTTGGCGGCGAACTCGCGCACGGCCTGCACCATCGTGTCGTCGGCTTGTTGACCTTCGGAGACATTGGCCACGAACAGGACCGGTTTGGCGGCGAGCAATTGGCACTCATTGAGAATCAGCCGCTCGTCGGGCGTGTACGTCAGGTTGCCGAGCCACTGCCCACCATTGAGTTGCTCCATCAACCGTCCGAGAAACTCCAGTTCGAACGCCGCCTTCTTATCGCCGGCCCGAACCTTTTTCTCCGTCTTCTGTTTGCGTCGTTCCAGCGTTTCCAGATCGGCCAGCATCAATTCAGTTTCGATGACGCCGATGTCGCGAAGGGGATCGACGGTTCCGCTCACGTGCACCACGTCGGTTCCTTGGAAACAACGCACGACGTGCAACAGGGCATCCACCTCGCGAATATGGCCTAAAAACTGATTGCCGAGCCCTTCGCCCTTGCTGGCCCCTTCGACCAATCCGGCGATGTCCCGCACCTCCAGCGTGCTGTAGGTGGTTTTTTTCGATTTAAATAGGGCGGTGAGCGTGATGAGTCGCGGATCGGGCACCAACGCGATGCCGGTATTCGGATCGACGGTCGCAAACGGGTAATTGGCCGCCAACGCGCCGCCGCCGGTCAACGCATTGAAGACCGTCGTCTTGCCGACGTTCGGGAGCCCGATCATGCCGCAACAAAGTCCCATGACGTGAGATTCGACGGTCCGGAAGTTTCCTTCGTCAAGCTGGAACACTCAACGGCAGGAACTTTTCACGACTCGCCGCCTTCTTTTCCTTCCCGCACGTTGAACCGGTTCATCGCCGCTGCCGCCCCTCTATGGAGGACACACTCCAAGGCGTCCACCGCCCGCTCAAGACAGGGGTCGAATACGCGCATCTCATCCGCGGTAACCGGCTCCAACACATAGTCGGCGGGATTTTGGCCTGGCGCCGGACGGCCGATCCCGATCTTGACCCGCACGAATCGAGACGTGCCGAGCGCCTCGATCACGGATCGCACGCCGTTGTGCCCGCCGTGCCCTCCGTCGGATTTGACACGGAGTCGCCCGGGCTCCAGATCGAGATCGTCGTGAATGACAATGAGATCGTTGGGCGTCAGATTCAGTTCTCGCAGGAGGCCTTTGAGGGGAGGGCCCGTGACGTTCATCCAATCGAGCAAGCCGGCTAACGTGACCGGTTCCGATCCGTGCCGTCCGGTTCCGATCCGTGCCGCATGGCGCGGCTTGAGCGAAATCGCCCATCGAGCGGCGGCTCGCTCGATCACCCACATGCCGACGTTGTGACGGGTCCGGGCGTAGGCTTGTCCGGGGTTGCCCAATCCGACAAGGAGGCGCAATGTTATTTCTTCTTTTCAGCCTCTTTCTTTTCCGCCTTGGGCGCCGCTTCCTTCTTTTCGGCGGTCTTTCCTTCTCCGGCCGCCGCCCCGGCCTTGGCCGCTTCGGCGCCGGCGCCTTCACCGGCCGCCTCTTTGCCCTTTGCAATGACTTCGGGCTCGGCTCCCGCCGCGGCGCCGCTGGTCAGCAAGGCTTCGAGCTTGGCATCGGAGAGGGGTGCCGCCACGCTCACCACCATTTGATCGGCATCGTCCAGTAACCGAATGCCCTCGCCCACCGTGATCTCTTTGACGTGAACACCGCTTCCAATGGCCAACCCCGACGCATCGATCTCAATATGATCCGGCAAGGCCGACGGCAGACATTCGATGTACAATTCGCGCAAATTGTGATGCAACACGCCCCCTTCCTTGACGCCGACGGGGGTGCCGCCGACGACTTGAATCGGGACCTTGACCCGAATCGGCTTGCTCATCGACACCTCAAAGAGGTCGGCGTGCAACACGGCTCCGCTCACCGGATCAAGCTGATAGTCGCGCAGCAGCGCCGTCCGGTTTGGATTGGACTTCGCCCCTTCGATGGTCAACGCGATCAACGCCGAACTTCCGGCATGAGACTTCAAAATTTTCATCAACGGGGTCGGGCTCACGGACAACAATATGCACTCGCCTTGCCCGTACAACACCGCCGGAATTTTGCCCGCTCGGCGCATGGCCCTGGCCACGCCTTTTCCCGCCCGCTCTCTCACCGTCGCTGCCAGCTCGAACTTCATGATGCTCCTTTACTCCCTTCCCGGCCGAAAACCCCGCTCACAGGGCCTATGCAAAGAGTGAACTGACCGATTCGTCCTCATGAATGCGTCGGATGGCTTCTCCCAGGAGAGGCGCGACCGACAATTGATGAAGCTTGGGGCACACCCGTTCCTTGCCCCGCAATGGAATGGTGTTGGTCGTCACGACCTGAGTGATACAAGAATCCCGCAATCGTTCCAAGGCGGGCCCGGACAACACGGCGTGCGTGCATGCCGTCCAGACTTCGCGCGCGCCTTGGTCGGCGCAGGCCTGCGCGCCTTGCACGATCGTTCCGGCCGTGTCGATCATATCGTCGAGCAAAAGGACGCTTTTGCCCCTCACGTCGCCGATGATGTTCATCACCTGGGCTTGATTCGGTCCTTCTCTCCGCTTGTCGATGATCGCGAGCGTCGCCTGCACCCGTTTGGCGAAGGCCCTCGCCCGCTCCACGCCGCCGGCGTCGGGGGAGACCAGCACCAAATCGTCGATCTTTCGCTTTTGGATGTACTCCAACAACACCGGCATGGCATAGAGGTGATCGACCGGCACGTTGAAGAAGCCTTGAATCTGTCCGGCGTGCAGATCCATCGTCAGCACGCGATCCGCGCCCGCCGTGGTGATCAGATCGGCGACCAGTTTGGCGGTGATCGGCACGCGCGGCTGGTCTTTACGATCCTGGCGGGCGTAACCGAAATACGGGATGACGGCGGTGATGCGATTCGCCGACGACCGCTTGAGCGCGTCGATGATGATCAACAGCTCCATCAGCGAATCGTTGACCGGATGACAACAGGACTGTACGACGAACACGTCCGCGCCGCGGACGTTTTCCTCGATTTTGACCCGAATCTCTCCGTCGCTGAACGAGGAGACCGTCGCTTCTCCGAGCTTCTGGCCCAGATACGCGCAAATTTCCTGGGCGAGCGCGAGGTTGGCGTTGCCGGAAAAAATTTTCAACTCTCTGTTCATGGGGTGTTCCGGAATCGTCCGATCGGAGATTGTCTTCGGAGCTGGATTTCGTGACTCTTTTTCGTCGTTACACGGCGAGCGCCGGGATCTTCCCGGTCTCTCCACGCTTCGCCCGCGCAGAAGAGAAAAGGAAAACGCCTGCCGACTCTATCGAAAATCTCCGGCGGCTGTCAACTGACTCCGCGCCGGACGTTTACAGAAGGCAGCGTACCGGACTGCGCCCCGTAGGGGCGGCAAAGACCTTGTCCCGAGCCTCGGCCGGGTAGTCGCTCGCGGCTTGCCTGGCCTTGCGCTCATCAGGAAACACGCCGAAGACCGTGGCGCCGCTGCCGGACAGCAGCGCGGCTTCGGCGCCCAGTTTCAGGAGCGTGTGCTTGATGGCTTGCAGAGCAGGATAGGCTTCAAACACCGGCTCTTCGAAGTCGTTTTCGGTCCTCTCAAGAACCTGCTCCCATGAAAGTCGCCGTTCCCGCCCGAGTGACGCATGGGCGTCGGAAAGCGGTCGCACGTGGGTGCGGCGGGAAGCCAGTGTTTGATAAGCCCATTTGGTTTCAATCGAGAAACCGGGATAGACGAGCACGATTCCTCGCTCTCCCGGAAGGTGAACGGAGCCAACCTCTTCCCCTCTCCCCGTCACGACGGCGGTGGGGGCGAAAAAAAAGAACGGCACGTCGCTTCCCAACGTTTGGCCGACCCGAGCCATGTCGGCCTCCGACCATTGTAAATCGAGCAATCGATTCAAGCCGACGATCGTGGCGGCCGCGTCGCTGCTGCCTCCGCCCAACCCAGCCCCCATCGGAATTCGCTTGGTCAACATGATCTCGACTCCGACTCTCCGGCGGCAGCGGAGCAACACCGCTTCAGCGGCCCGGTAGACCAGATTGGTTCGATCGGCGGCCAAGGAAGGATCGTCGCAGCGCAATCGGATCTCATCGTGATGTTCATCGAGCCTGAGAGAAACCTCGTCCTCCAACCCGACGGTCTGCATCAACGACCAGAGGTTGTGAAATCCGTCGGCGCGGCGGTCGAGTACGCGAAGAATCAGGTTCACTTTGGCTGGAGCCGAAACGGTCACCGCGTAGGAAGGGGCCCGGTTTGATGCGGGGAGAGGCTTAGTCACGGCCTCCTTTTATAGCATACTTCTCCAGTCGATAGCGGAACGATCTGGTGTTGAGGCGAAGGAGCCGGGCCGCCTTTTTCTTGACCCATTTCGATCGCTCGAGCGCTTTCAGCAGCAAATCTCTTTCGATGCGGTTGACGAGCCCTTCGAGATCCACCCCCTCATCGGTCAATTCAAGAGGAACGAGCTGTTGCGGTTCCGGTGCAACGGGCCGATGGAGCCACCCCCGCACCTCCGTGTCGGTCACCGTCTCTCCCTTCGAAAAGGCGACCACCCGCTCGATCAGATTTTCCAACTCGCGGACGTTGCCCCTCCATTCGTGTTCCAACAGCACGCGCATGGCGTCCGGGCTCAGCGTCGGAACCGGCTTTCCGCTTTCCTTGGAGAACCGTTCAAGAAAGTGGTCGACCAACAGGGGAATGTCGCCGGTCCGCATTCGCAGCGGCGGGAGCCGGATCGGGATGACGTCCAACCGATAATAGAGATCCCGCCGAAACGAACCGTCGGCGACCGCCTTTTCAAGATCCTTGTTCGTCGCGGCGACGATCCGGACGTCGACTTTGACGTCCTGATGTCCCCCCACTCGCCTGAATTCGCGCTCTTGAATGACCCGCAGCAGTTTCACTTGAATCGACGGAGGCGTATCGCCGATCTCGTCGAGGAAAATCGTTCCGCCGTCGGCCACTTCGAACAGACCGACCTTGTTCGAGACGGCGCCGGTGAACGACCCCTTCATGTGCCCGAACAATTCGCTCTCCAATAACGTCTCCGGCACGGCACCGCAATTGACGGCCACGAACGGCATCGCGCTCCTGGCGCTGTTATAGTGAATCGCCCGTGCGACCAACTCTTTGCCGGTTCCGCTCTCGCCGCAGATCAAGACGTTGCTCCTTGAATCGGCCACCTTGCGGACGACGTCGAAGACTTTCTGCATCGCCTCGCTTTGCCCCACCAGTTGTGAAAAGGAAGCCCGGCTCGCGATCTCGCGTTTGAGCAACATGTTCTCGGTCGTCAGCCGCCGCTTCTCCAACGCGTTGCGGATGATCAGTTGCACCTCGTCGATCTGGAACGGCTTGGTCAGGTAATCGTAAGCGCCCTGCTTCATGGCCTCGACCGCCGATTCGGCGGACGCGAACGCCGTAATCACCAACACGACCGTCTCCGGGGCGGCCGACTTGGCGGCTTTTAACACCTCCATGCCGTCGATTTTAGGCATCCGC
Source organism: Nitrospira sp. (assembly GCA_024331085.1). GTDB lineage: Bacteria > Nitrospirota > Nitrospiria > Nitrospirales > Nitrospiraceae > Nitrospira_D. The sequence goes on from JANDJG010000052.1 coordinate 9,225, forward strand.
AGATCGGTGATCACCAGATCGAAAATTTCCTTGTTCAAGATCTCCAAGGCCTGTTCGCCGTCGGCCACGCTGGTGACGGTGTAGCCGGTCCGTTTGAGCATGATGCTCAGCACGTCCCGCAGGCTTTCTTCATCGTCGACGACTAGGATCTTTTCCACGGCTCTCGCCCCTCGTGCCATAATCGCACCCCGGCGCCAGCCGGATGCGGCAAACAGACGACGAAACGGGTTCCCTCGTTTTCTCGGCTTTCCACCTTGATCCACCCCCCGTGCAAATCGACGATGCGATGCACGGCCGCCAGCCCCAATCCAGACCCATGGCTCTTGGTCGTAAAGAACGGCAAAAAGATCTTGTCCAGGTTTTTTTTCGGAATCCCTCCTCCGGAGTCTTGAAACGAGATTTCCACGACGTCCGCCCGTCGACCGCCGACGTCCACTTTCCGGCGCCCGGTGGCGATCGCGAGTCGTCCGCCGTGCGGCATGGCGTCAAACGCGTTGACGGCGAGATTCCAGAACACCTGTTTCATTTGATCTGGATCGATTTGCGCCGTCAGGGCTTCGTCGCTGAAGGAGGTCTCGATGCTGACGTTCGTTCTCCCACGCGCCTCATGTTGGACCAGGTCGACCGTCTCGGCAAGGACTTTGTTCAAATCCGCCTCTTTCAAATTCAGCGCCGGCGGTCTCGCGTATCGGAGAAATTCCGTGATGATGGCATCCAGTCTGGTGGCCTCGCGAATGGCGATGTCCATCAAACGCCGGCCGGTTGCGTCGGCGGGCGCGTCGTTTCGCAGCATTTGCATGGCGCCGGCGAGCGCGCCAAGGGGATTCCTGATCTCATGCGCCATGCCCGCCGACATCTCGCCGAGGGTCGCCAGCCACTCTTTCCGCTTCATTTCATCTTCCAGGTCGCGGATTTGTGTCAGGTCCTTGAAGACGCCGACCAAGCCCGTTTGTTCCCCTTGTTCATGGAGCGGCGCGAGCGTCATCCCTAGGACCAGCCGATTGCCGTCCGCCCGTTTACATTCCACTTCCAATCGTCGATGGGCGTCGAGCACGGGGGAATCATGATCCTGTCGTTGCGGAGGATGCCAATTGAACACGTCGGTCCAGAGTTTCCCATACACTTGATCGAACGTGTAGCCGGTCGCCTCTTGGGCAGCGGGATTGAACGACGTAATGCGACCGCGTTCATCGGTCGTGAACACGCCGCTGCTGATGCTTTGGACGATGGACTCGTGGAACGCCCGTAACCGGCTCAGTCCTCGCTCCTTCTCGCGCAGCGACCGATCGGCCTGCTGCAGTTGGTCCGCCAACGCTCCGCTCAAAAGCCCGACGACCAGAAACGCGAGCCCATGAACGCCGAAGGTCTGGAGAGACTCGGCCGCGCTCAGACGAGCCTGCGGCAACCAGCCCCAGGATTCGGTAAGTCCATAGAGCTGAACGTTCGTCAACATGCCGAAGAGGATGATGCAGAGACTCGCAGTGAACAGCCCGGCGTGCCGCCGCGGAACGAGGCTGGCCACCGCTACGCTGATGACGTACAGCACCGCAAAGGGGCTTTCGACTCCTCCCGTTCTCGCGATCAAGATCGTTTCCAGCAGCAGATCGACGGCGATTTGGACCCACGCCAACCGGGCTATCGCTTCGGGGCTCGCGAGTTTTCGCATCGCGACCACGTAGATGATGGTCGCCACGTAGGTAAAGACGATCAGCGCGTAAAAGGTCTGAGCCTGCTCTCCCCTCGTGACATGAAAAGTCAGAGAGAGTCCCAACAGGAGGGTCACCAACACCAGGCGCAGCCCCATCAGCCAGTAAATTCTCGTCCTGATGTCTCTCATGGCGCGACCGGCCCGCGAGAGTCCGCTCGGCCTTCCTCGTCGGGCGACCAGTATTCTTCATTACAACCACATGCGCGGGGGATTCTGGGGAAGCGGAGAGGGCATCGGGCCGGAGACCTGTCGGCCGAAACTTTCACGAGTCTTGACAAGGACGGATGACTTCCTTCGTAAAGCATCGAGTCGAGCAGTCCGTCCTTGCGCCCGGCCCATTTGTTCCGGCTCCCTTCCCTATCCGATGGCGGACGCCATCGTAAAGATGGGCAAATACATGGCGACCACGATGAACCCCACCGTGACTCCCAGAAACACCATCATCATCGGCTCCAACAGCGCCGTCAGGTTGGCCACGGCTTCGTCCACTTCGTCCTCATAAAAATCGGCGATTTTCCCCAGCATGTTATCCAAGGCCCCCGTCGATTCGCCGACCGCGATCATGTGCGTCACCATTTTGGGAAATGTTCCGCTCTTGGCAAGCGGATCGGCGATCGTCTTTCCGCCGCTGATGCTGACTTTTGCTTCCAAAAGCGCGCCTTCGACGACCTTGTTCCCCGCCGTCTTCGCACAAATCGTGAGCGCCTCCAGCAAGGGTACCCCGCTGGACAGCAACGTCCCCAGAGTTCGCGTGAACTTGGCCACGGACGCCTTGAGGATGAGGCTGCCGAAGATCGGCAATTTCAGCAGCGACTTATCGATCACCAACCGTCCTTGAGCGGTCGCATAGTACTTTTTGACCGCGACGACGACGCCGATGATCGCGGCCACGATCACATACCAACTGGCCTGCACGAAATTGCTCATGTCGATCACGAGCTGCGTCGGCCCTGGCAGCGCCATGGTCCCGCCGGACATTTCCTTGAACATTTTCTCAAAAACAGGGATCACCCAAATCATGAGGACGGTGATGACGATGACGGCGATACCGACGATCGCCGACGGGTAGACCATCGCGCTCTTGATTTGCCCTTTCAATTTCATGGCCTTTTCAATGTGCTTGGACAGGCGGCTCATGATCGTGTCCAACAAACCGCCCACTTCGCCGGCATGCACCATGTTCACGTACAAATCGTCGAAAATCTTGGGGTGTTTGCGGAGCGAATCCGAGAAGGTCGAGCCGGATTCGACGTCGGTCTTGATTTCACCGACGGCCTTTTTCAGCACGGCGTTCTCCGACTGGGTCGCCAGAATGTCCAGGCACTGAACCAAGGGGAGACCGGCGTTGATCATCGTGCCAAACTGACGCGTGAAGACGACCAGGTCCTTCTCGCTGATCCCGCCTCCGATACTGAAAGAAAACGCCGCCTTGCCCGCTTTCTCCTGAAGGCTCGTGACGACGACGCTCTGTTTGCGAAGAATTTCAACCGCTTCGTCGCGCGTCTTTGCGACAAGCTCTCCCTTTCTGACCGCTCCGGATTTTGTTCGTCCGACATATGCAAAAGTGGCCATGGTCTTGTTCGTCCTTCTTGCTCCCCTTGTTTACTTTACTAAGGGGCTTGCGCCGCGCGCGGAAACGATTCGCCTGCGGAAAGTCTACTGGGAGGATGAAAACCTGTCAAAATAATCACATTATTTTCCGGATGGGAAGCGACCGCCGGAAAACGTGATCGCTCATCTGGGCAAGCTGGGCAGGTTGCTGTTGCGATAGCCTCGTCGCAGGTATTGAAAGCCGGAGATCAAAGTAAACGCGACCATGACCGCCATGAGCGGAGCAAGAACGGACAGGCTCTTGCCGAGCCACGTGAGAAGCACCGCCAAGAACAGGTACGTCAACTGGAGCGCCGTCGTTCCCTTCCCCCACATCGTCGGCGTGACGTCGAGCTGAGTCGCCGTCAAATGGGCCACGGCCGTGCCGAGAAGAAGGATCACGTCGCGACTCACGACCAAAATCACCAACCACGACGGAATGAGATGCAACCAGGCGAGAGAGAGGAATCCCGACGTCAGGAGCAGTTTGTCGGCGAGGGGATCCAGGAACATTCCCAGCCTGGTTTGCTGATTCCACCTGCGGGCGATCAGACCGTCGACGGCGTCCGTGAGGCCGGCAAGCAGGAGCGCCACGAGAGCAAGCCCGTATTCGCCGTATGTCATGCAGCCGATGTAAACGGGAATCAGCAGAATGCGGAGAATCGTCAGACTGTTGGGAATGTTCATGGAAAATGATCGGGCGTCATCTTAGTAACCGCCATCCGGCTTGTCAACGAAGTTGCAGTCGGCGAACGACGTTTCTATAATGAATTAACGCGTCCTTCACAATGCATAATGCGGATGCGGTGAGTCTTGGGGAGGAAGCATGAGCACATTGCCGTTGCTTTTCAGAAAAGAAGGGCTTGTCGAAAAACACCAGATCGAGGGGGTCGATCCCAGCGATCGTTATTTTAACCGTGCCATCCTCGTCCACCGTTCTTCGTCGGGCTATACGGCCAAAGTCACCTACGAAGCCCTCACCGTCGAAAGCGGCTCTCATTCCACCATCGCCGCGGCGGTCAAGGAAGTGGTTCAAAAGCTCCAGGAGTTCGGCTTTACGCAAATGCGGACCAGGGTCAACTTCAGAGGAGCGCGCTACCTGGCCGAGAAGGAAACGTGGATCGAGTATGCCGATCAGCCCGAGACTCCGCGCACGCGCTCCTGATGCACAAGATCGTGTATCGCAGGGCGAAACGCCCTGATCTTCTCGTTTTTCCTGGTGGGATGCACCCGATTCGACAACAGCACCACTTCCAGCTCGCCGACAGGATCGATCCAGATCGACGTCCCCGTGTATCCCAAATGTCCGAACGACTGTCGCGAGAAATGGCGCCCCGAAGAGGAGGGAACCGACGGCGTCTCCCATCCCAAGGCCCAGGTCGAGACGGCTCCCTCGTTCGGCGGCCGAACGAATTCCCGCACAACATCCCGGTCTAGGAGCGACGGTCTCCCGTGATAGGCATCCAGCCAGGCTCCCGAAACGGCGAGCACGGCCTCCGCCGTTCCGAACAGACCGGCATGGCCCGCGACGCCGCCAAGCGCCGCGGCGTTTTCATCGTGCACCTCGCCGACAAGCAAACGGTTTCTCCAGTCGTCCCATTCGGTGGGAGCCGTTCGCCCGATCAGTGATGCCAGGCGCCTCTTTCCTTCTTGGTCGGTCGGCAGGTAGTGCAACGGCTCGGCCCCCGTCGGTTCCGCGATGCGCCGCCGCACGTACTCATCCAGCCGCATCGCTCCCCCCCGCTCGACCGCCATCCCCAGCAACATGAAGCCCAAATCGCTGTAGAGGCTTCTGCCGCCTCTTTCATAGAGAAGGGGTTCCCGACCGATCAAGTGGAGCACCTGCGCCTCGGCTCGTGATCGTTCCTGCTCCGATGCGGGAAGGACCGCCTCCGGACTCAACCGTTCATAGAATCCTCTCCAGCCCGGAAGGCCCGAACTGTGAGTCAGCAAGTGCCGAAGCGTCGCCGATCCGACCGCCGTACCCCCCAATTCCGGCAACAACGACTCGATAGGATCGTCGAGCCGGCATCGCCCTTCTTGCACCAACAACGCCAGCGCGGTGACGGTCGCCAACGGTTTGGTCAGAGAGGCCAGGTCATAGATCGTCGAGGAGGTCACGGCGTCGCCCGGAGGCTGGGAGGACAGACGGCCGGCCGTTATCAGCCAGGTGTCCGTCACGCCGCGGCGAACGGCAAGGACCGCGCCGGGGAACACGCCGTCCGCCACGGCTTGTTCCAACGCCGCACGGAGGGACAGGGGAACCGACATGATCGCACATCCATCGGATCGTTCAATGGCCGCCCATGGAGAGGAAACCGCGTCCGTTCAGCGAGCGGAGCTGGAATCGCCCTGGAGCTTGACGTCGGAAACCATCTCGTGATCGTGATACGCCTCGCTCGCCTCGATATCCAGCATCCGCTCGAACGTGTGGAGCGTGGCGCGCATTCGTTCCACCATCAACAACCGTTGCTTCTGCAAGACAGCCAGCTCCCGCTGCGTATCGGCCAACTCGACGCGCGCCTGCCGGAACAGCTCTTCGGCCTTCAGCTCCGCCTCTTTCACGATCAACTCGGCGTCGCGCTGGGCGTTTCTCTTGACGTCGTCGGCCAGCGACTGCGCCGACATCAACGTGTTCGACAACGTCGCTTCCGCCCGTTTCAACTCCGTCACCTGCTGCTCCAGCGACGCAAGGCGTTCGCGCAACCCCGCGTTGTCCCGATTCAACGATTCGACAGTGCGCGCCACCTCCTCCAGAAACCGATTGACCTCTTCCTGATCGTATCCCCGGAACTTCACGCGAAAGGCCATCTGCTGAATATCGAGCGGTGTGATGTTCATGGCATCCCCCTGTTGAATCAATTCATTCGTAACGCCAAATCCTTCAGCGACTGCACCACCGCGTATTGCAAAAACGTAATGGCCAGAATGGCGACCAAGGGAGAGAGGTCCACTCCCACCCCCATTCTCCAGCCGATCCGACGGCGAATCGGCGACAGCACCGGCTCCGTCGCCCGATCGAGGAACTGAACGATCGGATTCCACGGGTCGGGATTCACCCAGGAGATAAGCGCCCGCGCGATGATGATCCACATGTACAACCACAGGGCGTAGTCGAGCACCGTGGCTATTCCCAACAGCACGTTTCCCACGACGAACATCAGCCTCCCAACTCCTGCGACCGCTTCGCGGCGGCTTCGACGGCATCGGTCAACGCCGCCCGCATCCCGGCCCGCTCCAGGCAATGCAACCCGACGATCGTGGTGCCTCCCGGCGACGCGACTCGGTCCTTCAAAGACGCGGGGTGTTCCTTCGTTTCCAAGGCCATGCGGGCCGCGCCCAGCACGGTCTGCGCGGCCAGCAGGCCGGCCGTGTCCCGGGGCAGCCCCATCTTCACGCCCCCGTCCGTCAACGCTTCGATGACAAGAAACACGTAGCCGGGACCGCTGCCGCTCAAACCGGTGACGGCATCCATCAACCGTTCTTCAACCGAGACGACCCTCCCGACCGCCTCGAACAGTCGTCTCGCGAGGTCCGCGTCGCGCTCCTGGACACCCGGCCCGAACGCCAACGCCGTCATCCCTTCTCTCACCAATGCCGGCGTGTTCGGCATGGCCCGAATCACACGGGTTCGCGGCCCGCAGAAGTCCGCAATCCGGCCGATGGACAGGCCGGCCACCACGGAAACCACCAGCGAATCGGCGAGCGCGCCGGCGAGATCCCGCAGGACGTTCGCGGCCACTTGGGGTTTGACCGCCAACACGACCAGATCGCCCCACGCAACCAGCTCCTGATTGGATTCATGAACCTGAATTCCGAATTGCCGTTTGAGGCGCTCGCGCCGATCCGCGTCGGGATCGGCCGCTCGAATGCGATCCGTCCCGCACAGGCCGGCGGACACCAGTCCGCCGATCAACGCCTCGGCCATCCGCCCTCCGCCGACAAACGCCACGTTGCGGTCGCTCATCAGGCTAGACATGACGGGCTCCAAAAATGGCGGAACCGATGCGAACGAGCGTCGCGCCTTCCTCGATGGCGACGCGGTAATCGTTCGACATCCCCATGGACAGCTCCTCCATCGCGACGCCGGGAATCTTGAAGGCCGCGACGGCCTCTCCCAGCGCACGGAGCTTTCGAAAATAGCCCCTCGCCGCTTCCGCTTCCTGAGTCGGAGGAGGAATGGTCATCAACCCCTTGATACGGACGTGCGACAGCCCTGCAATGGCCGGAATCGCCGATTCAAGGCCGTCGGGATGGAAACCGGCCTTGGACGATTCCCCGCCGACGTTAACTTCCAACAGCACGTCCTGCACGCGACCGGCCTCCGCGGCGCGCCGATCGATTTCTTGCGCCAGTTCCAGACTGTCGACGGAATGAATCAAATCGAACAGTCCGATGATCGATCGAACCTTCCGCCGCTGAAGCTGTCCGATAAAGTGCCACCGAACCGGTTCTCCGGCAAGCGCCGCAATTTTGGGGACCGCCTCCTGCACCCGGTTTTCTCCCAACATCGACAATCCAGCCCCGATTCCCTCGCGAATGCGATCGACCGTCACCGTCTTGGTGGCTGCCACGAGTTTGACGTCGCCGGGAGACCGTCCTGCCCGCTCCGCCGCCGTCCGGATCGCCGACAAGACCGAATGAACCCGCTGAGCGATCGTCTCGGAACCGGAAGACTCCATCGTAGAAAACGCGCCTTCAAAAAGGGCGGCCGTTCGTCGCCGCGCGCCTCGCGTATTGTAACGGAAGCGCGCGACGATTGGCAGACGCTCTTTTGCTTCCTTGCCGCGGAACGAGACCGATGGCGCTCACCATGGTTCCGACGACCTTCCCGTCGCGCCGATAGGAGAAAAAGAGATCCTCGTGACAGATCGTGCACAGGTTGACGGAGGAGACGGCGTCCGGTCGCACGCCGACGGCCAGCGCCTGTTGTCTGACGAGCGACTTGAGATCCAGATAGCCCTTCTTTCCCCCTCGACGGAAACGCACGACTTGTTCGGGTCGGGAGCAGGCTCGACAGACTCCTTCCAACACCGGCTCGTCAACCTCGTAACAACAGCCTCCCGCAGACGGTCCGATGCCGATCCGCAGATGCTCCGGCTCGGTTCCGAAACGCGCCGTCATGACACCCACCGTTTTCTCCACGATGCCGGCGACCGCGCCGCGCCATCCTGCGTGCACGGCCGCTACGACGTTCCGACGGGTGTCGTGCATCAAGACCGGCACGCAATCCGCCGTCCGCACCGCCACCATGATCCCGGGTTGATCCGTGATCAACGCGTCCCATCCGGCCGGAAACCGGTCGTCCGCCGTCACGGGCCGATCCACCACTAACGCATCGGTCCCATGGACTTGCTTGACGGACAACAGCCATGCAGAACGGACGCCCCCCGCAGATTGCGGCACAAGGACGGGAGCGCCGACTTCCACATGGAACCCCACCGGAGATCGGCGCGTTCCGAAAAAATGCCGTACTTCACTCGCAGCCGACGCAAAGGCCGGAACCGTAATGATGCCGGTGTCGCCCATGTCTCACTCTCGACGGCGAAACGTCGTCAGATCATCGCCGTTCAATCGGCCTGTTTCCGAAGAAAGGTCGGCACGTCCCATTCGTCTTCCGTTCCCAGAGTCACTCGATCGATGGATTCCCTGGCGTCGTGCATCCGCCTCAAAAACGTCGGCCGGTCGAGATTGACTGTCGCTCGATCGACCGACGCGGCCGCTCCGACGCCGGTCAAGACCGGCGCGGCCGGCTTCGGGGCGGGACGCGCCGGTTTTCGATCCATGCCGCTTGTCGGCAACGGCGAATCGGCTTCCGGCTCGAACCCGGTGGCGATGACGGTCACGATCAGGTCTTCGCCCATATCGGGATTGATGACCTGCCCGACGATGATGTTGGCTTCCGGATCGGCCGTCTGCTGAATGATGGACGCCGCTTCCTCGATTTCGTGAAGCGACATGTTGGGTCCTCCCGTAATGTTCAACAGAACCCCGCGCGCGCCTTCCACGCTGCCTTCCTCGAGCAACGGACTGCAAATGGCCTTTTGCGCCGCTTCGATCGCCCGATTCGGCCCGCGCGAGACCCCCATCCCCATCACCGCCCGCCCGGTATGCGACATCACGGTCCG
>JANDJG010000158.1 GCA_024331085.1 Nitrospira sp.
GCCGTGCTCCGGGCCTTGGCGGCGTGGAGGGAAGACGAAGCCAAGCGCCGCAACAGTCCGAGGAGCCGCGTGATGCGGGACGAGGTCTTGCTTCAATTGGCGCGGCGCCCCCCGAGCACGGTTCAGGAACTGCGGAGCGTCCGCGGCGTGCACGAATCGGAAGTCAACCGAAACGGCGAGACGCTGTTGGCCGTCATCGGCGCAGCGTTGGCGCTGCCCGCTTCCGAGTGGCCCGAAGTCCCCAGAGAGCGAAAGCCCGAGCCGGAATCAGCCGGGCTGTTGGAATTGCTGCAAGCGGTCCTCAAGGCCCGCGCCGCGCAGGAAGACATTGCTCCCGCCATGTTGGGGACGACGGCCGACTTGCAGGCCTTGGCGGAAGCAAAGGCGAATCGCGCGACGATGGATCTTCCCCTCCTTAAAGGGTGGAGGAAATCGTTGGTCGGGGATCTGCTCCTTGATGTGTTGGATGGAAAGCTGGCCGTGAAGACCGATTCCCTTACCGGAACGGTGTCCTGGGTCCGGATGCCGACGGAGAGCGGGCGATAAGCTCGAACGTGTTCAACGTGGTTTTTATGGAATTCTCGGCGAGAGGTTTCTCTAGCTTGCCACCCTCGCGTTCATCGTTTTGACGAGCGGCGCGTGCGCCGGTTTCTTGACGGTTTGAACGGCGCGCGCCGCAATCGGAGGCGGTTTCTCCGTGATTTTCGAAATGGGAAAAGCCGACCGGTACTCTTTCCCCGTTGCTGGACGGAGGAGAGCGAGCCCGCTTTTACAACAATTTCTTGATTGATTCGGCAGGCCTGGCCAGGATCGCCTCGTCGCCTTTTTCAACGAGCGGGCGCTGGATCAAATCCGGGTGCTTCACCATCAGCTCGATCAACTCATCGTCCGTGAGAGTGTTCTTGTCCAATCCGAGCTCCTTGTACACGTCCTCTTTCGTTCGCAGCACGTCCTTCGGAGACAGTCCCGCTTTGTTGAGGAGGGCCTTGAGCCGTTTTTTGTCGAACGGCTGTTCGTAATAGTTGATCGCCGTGAAGGATTCGCCGCTGTCTTTCAGAAGCCGGATCGCTTCCCGGCACGTACTGCAGGTCGGTTTGTGATAAATGGTGATTTTGGCCATGGATGACTCCTTGATGAGTGGTCCGTCTTGACGGATTTTTGACGGCTGTGATTAGATGCTCCCGTATCCGATTCATCTTCTGACTGTGTCGAGATTTGGCGCATGCCGTGGGCCGGAACCAGTTCCTCAGGTCGATATTCTTGCGCGACGTCGTCGCAGCATACGCTCAAAGACCTCCGCATCAAACGAAAAGGCCAGCCGGTTTTTGTGCTCGGACACCTGCTCAATCGGCGGGGGCAAGAAGCCGTTTTTGAAGGATTCAACGATCGAATCGCCCTCGTCAAGTTCGGCGACGGAGGAATCGCCGGCTACGATCCGATCGAACTCTTGCTCCCCACTGAAATCGATGAACAGGGCGTGGCCTATTTTGAAATTCGTCCCTGTCGTTCCTGCGAGATGCTGTTTCCGCTGACCAGGGAAGAGGCCGATTCGGACCAAGAACCGGCGCTCTGCCCGGAATGCAGACGTTAATCCACAAAAGGGGCGATCTCCAGCGCTTTTTTCAACAGACAATCTCCCGCAACTCCTTGCAACACCATCGGCAGCATCGCGCTGTCAAGGACCCGCACCCAGGTGACGCGAAACCCCTCCTTGAGCCTGTGCCCTTCCAATTTTAAGGCATGACAGATCTCCAATTTTTTCCAGATCGGATTGGAGAGAATCTGGTCCGTCGGAAGAAGCACGAGGTCTTCTACGACGTTTTCGATCGAGACCCTTGCCGCGATATGCGCCTTGTCCGTCGGAGGGGCCATGACCACGGCAAACGCCAGCACGTTCTCTTGTGCCGAACCGGGCGGGACACCGTTTCCCATGAATTGCGCCGCCAGCAGCCAGCAGAAAACGGCGGCCACCCCTCTTTTCTGCCGTATCCTTTTCATCATCGTCGCTCAAGTCGGAGTATGCCAACTGCCGTGATTCGTTTGCAAGAATTCCCCTCACCTTGCGCTTCTCGATTCGTGGTAGGCTTAGTCTCGACGACAGGACTGTCCGTCAACCAGACTTAAGAGGTGCAATCATGCCGCATGATTTCATGCCCGGTTTGGCCGGGGTTCCCGCCGCCACGTCTTCTATCAGCGATGTCGACGGCCGACGTGGGGTGCTCGAGTATCGTGGAATCAGGGTCGAGGAGCTCTGTGCGAAGTCTTCCTACATCGAGACCGCGTATCTGCTGCTGTTCGGCCATCTTCCGACACGGACGGAACTACAGCGGTGGACGGCAGACGTGACGCATCATCGGCGCGTGAAATTTCGTATCGTGGATCTGCTCAAGTGTCTGCCTGAACAGGGACATCCCATGGATGCATTGCAGGCGGCGGTCGCGGCGTTGGGCATGTTCTATCCCGGGCGCAATGTCAAGGATGCCGACAACAACTATTGGTCGGCGGTTCGGTTGGTCGCCAAGCTTCCGACGATCGTGGCGGCATGGGCGCGCATTCGTCGCGGCGACGACCCGATTCCTCCGCGCGACGACCTTGGATTCTCTGAAAACTTTCTGTACATGTTGACGGAAGCGGTGCCGCCGCCTTTGTGGAGCGAGGTGTTCGACGACTGTTTGATCGTGCACGCCGAACATACGATGAATGCGTCCACGTTCGCTGGCCTGGTGACGGCCTCGACGCTCGCCGATCCCTACACGGTCGTCGCGTCGTCGATCGGGGCCTTGAAGGGACCCTTGCACGGAGGCGCTAACGAAGAAGTGGTTCAGATGCTCATCGAGATCGGCTCGCCGGATCGCGCCGGAACGTACGTGGAGGAAAAGCTGCGCGCCAAGCAAAAGCTGATGGGATTCGGTCATCGCGTGTACAAGGTCAAAGATCCTCGCGCAACGGTGCTCCAGGAACTCTGTCAGCGCCTGTTCACCGAGAGCGGACCGTCTCCTTTCTATAACATTGCGTTGGAGGTTGAGCGGGCGGCCGGAGAGCGGCTCGGCGGCAAGGGAGTTTATCCCAACGTCGATTTTTATTCGGGCATCATCTACGACAAAATGGGGATCGAGGTCGATCTCTTTACTCCGATTTTTGCCATGGCGCGCGTGTCCGGTTGGTTGGCCCATTGGTTGGAGCAGCTTGGTGAAAACAAGCTGTTTCGACCCGATCAAATTTATTCCGGCGAGCACAATCGGCCTTACGTGCCGATCGATCAGCGATAAATGCCGACGCTCGGGTTCTGCGAGAAGGAATCCCTCTTGACTGAAAAGAGGATAGAGTTATCTTCCTCCCGACGGTCGGACCGTGAAAGTAAAACCAATTCATGTCCATGAAAGAGGAGGTTTACTATGTCACTCGTCCGCTGGGATCCGTTCCGTGAGCTGGAAGATATGTCAGAACGGCTGAATCGGGTGTTCGCCCGTCCGTCGGTTCGTGCGACGGGCGCGAAGGAACATTTGACGGTCGCCGATTGGATACCGACCGTCGATATCAGCGAAACCGATGATGAGTACTTGATCAAGGCCGAGCTCCCCGAGGTCAAGAAGGAAGACGTCAAGGTCACGGTGGAAGACGGTGTGCTGACTATGCATGGGGAGCGGCGCCAAGAGAAAGAAGAAAAAGGCAGGAAATATCATCGAGTCGAGCGATCGTATGGAAGTTTTGTGCGGAGCTTTACGTTACCGGAATCGGTCGACGAAACGGGAGTCAAGGCCGAGTATAAGGATGGTGTGTTGAATTTGCACCTGCCGAAAGTAGAAAAAGTGAAGCCCAAAGCG
>JANDJG010000159.1 GCA_024331085.1 Nitrospira sp.
AGAGGCGGGCGGCGTGCTTACCAACCGACCGGACGTCCCGACGTTTCCCGATGTCAGCGATCAGGCCTCGGCGGAAGTGGATCAGAACTTCTCCATGCGAATCCGTGATCGCGAGCGGAAGTTGCTCAAGAAGATCGATGAAGCGTTGGACCGGATGAATGACGCGACGTACGGCATCTGTGAACAGTGCGGAGCCACGATCCCCTACAAGCGTCTGAAAGCCAGGCCCGTGACCACCCTCTGCATTGCGTGCAAGACCGCCCAAGAAGAAGAAGAACGGGCCCGTCGTTAATCCCCCTTAGATCCCGCCGTTTGGTGATCCGTCGTGCTGACCGTTTTGTCGTTGCGTTGCGCGTCACAGAGAGGCCGGTCTCGCGGGTTCCCCACAACCGGTGCCGGACAAGAATGAGCCTGCTTCCTATCAGGCGACACGTCAGGGCTTTAAGGCTTTGATTCTTTCTCTTGCGCGAAGGGCGCGGGCCTCTTCTTCGGGATTGCCCTCCACCAGAGCAAGGAACGTCTGGTATTCCGCAAGGGCGCGGCGGGGATTGCTCTCTTCGGATGCCTCGGCCAAGTTGTATCGGGCCACGGCATAATTGGGACGGAGCGTGACGGCCCGTTCAAACACCCGTAACGCCGCACTTTTCTCGCCGAGTCTGATATGGACCGTGCCGAGATTGTTCAAGACCTCCGGAACGTTGGGTCTGATGGCCAGCGACTGGAGCAGCTCCGTTTTGGCCTTTTCGAGTTGCCCCTTGGCCGCCCACGAGAGACCCAGTTTGTGATGCGATTCGGCGAGCAACACTTTGTTGCTGAATCCGCTCGCGATCGCCTTTTGGTAAGCGTCGACGGCAACGTCGTAGTTTTTGTCTCCGCAATAAGCGAGTTGAGCGGCTTGACCGCGGGCGAATTGTTGCAGCGAAGGAAAGGGTTCTTTGTCTTCGCTTCCCTGTCCCTCGATGAGCGAGACACCCTTGCCGTCTTGCGCGCCCTGAAGCCGATTGAGAAACTCCCGCCGGTACGGGGAGAACAACCGCACGTATGGGTCGATGGCGAAGGACGCTTGCAGCAGGATCGGCCGCTTCGACGGACCGGTCACCAGATATTGCGTGGTGCTTTTCTCATCGCCGGTTTCGAAAATCGCACTCGCGTCCAGGTTCGACGCCGTTTCCAACTGAGCGACCGTCAAATAAAACTCGACCGCCGGTTTCAGACGAGACAATGTGTCCCGCAGCACGGGATAGGGGCCCAAATCAAGTCCCTTGGGGAAAGTAAACAGAGCGCCGACGAGCACGCCCTCTTCATCGAAAAAGTAGGATTCGTCGGCTTGGGACGTGCTTCTTGCTTGAGGAATCATGATTTCTCGACCGCTCCCCCACACGTTCGACAGGGGCTTCGCCGAAGCATGTTTTTTCAGAAACTCGGCTTTCTGTTCGCACAGCGCCGTCGATTTGAGCAGCACGAGATCGGACGCCGAAGGAGGGAGGGTGGGGCGCACGGACGCTCGCTGTCCGCAGCCGGCGATGATACCGACACTCATCACCAAACCGATTGCCCAATAGACGGTCCTCTTGGCGATGTCTCTCACGGAAGAGAGCCCCCCTCGGCACAATCCTATTCTCTGCCTCTTATTTGCACGAGAAACAATACACGAAATGGGATGGGCTTGCGAAGGGTGTGCGGCCGGTTTCTTGGTCAAGAAACCGGCCGCAGGCGGTGAGACTGTTTCATCTAGCGGCGTTGAGAATGCTCCATCGCATCTTCGGCCGTGTAGCCGAAGAGATAGGGACTGCCGGACCCCAGCACGTAAAGCGGCCGATTGATCCCATAATCCACGGCATGGCCGAACGGATGTCCCAAAAATCCGATCCAACGGAGGGGATGGTCGTTGATCGGCGATCCGGCGGCCGGATCCGAATAGACCAGCGCCGTCGTATCAAGAATACTGTAAATGCTCGTCGGAGGACCGTGCTCCTGGGCGCTCATTCCATCTTGGCCGGTCGTTGCGCATCCGGCGGATATCAACGCCAACGAACCCACGATCATCCCCCACAACCGTGCCCCCATAGGATCACCTCGCTTATTTCTCTCTCCAGAGACAGAAGATCGACCGGAACTGCATCCGTATTCGAAAAAAGTGTAGCCGAGGTGCCTCGTTCTGTCCAGGAACCGCGAGATCTTCGCCCCCATCGCGTGCGACAAGGCCGTGGCCCAGAGAGGGCTGTGGTAAGGACAAGGAGAAGAAAATGGTGGGCGATACAGGTATCGAACCTGTGGCCTCTTCCGTGTGAAGGAAGCGCTCTACCACTGAGCTAATCGCCCATCGAGACGGAGTCTAGCACGGGCTTTCTCATCGGTTCAATCCGCTCTTGCCTTGAGAACTTGCGTTGCGAACTTTGATAAGATGATCCTGTCACGCGATTATCCGAAAGCCGCCTTGACTTCGCAAAAACGCGGTTCCTAGAATGGCCCCCTTCACTAAGGACTGCCGATCCATGAGAAGCGACATCGTCATCATCGGCGGCGGACTGGCCGGCTCGGAGGCGGCCTGGCAGGCGGCCACCCGCGGCGCCAAGGTGACGCTCCATGAGATGCGCCCCAAGGAAATGACCCAGGCGCACAAGACGGGACAATTGGCCGAGCTGGTGTGCTCGAATTCGTTGGGGTCCTCGGACCTTGAGCATGCTCCGGGCATTCTCAAGGAAGAGATGCGTCGGCTGGGTTCGTTGATCATTTCTTCGGCGGAACAGGCCAGGGTTCCCGCGGGATCGGCGCTGGCGGTGGATCGCGAGCAATTTTCCTCGGCGATCACCCGCGCCCTGGAAGGTCACCCGAACATCAGGATCATCCATGAAGAAATCACCCATATTCCCGGGGACTGCGTCTGCATCGTGGCCACCGGACCGTTGACGTCGGACAAACTCTCCGAGTCCATCCGCGCCGCGACTCAATCCCAGCACTTGTATTTTTTTGACGCCATCTCGCCTATCATTGACGCGGAGTCGATCGACATGGACGTCGTCTTCCGCGCCTCCCGCTACGATGCGGACTCGGATGATTACCTCAACTGCCCGATGACAGAAGACCAATACAACACATTCTACGAGGCGTTGATCGCGGCCGAGAAAGTGCGCCCGAAAGACTTTGAAAAGACCCCCTATTTTGAAGCCTGCGTTCCGATCGAGGTCATGGCGGAACGCGGCCGCCGCACCATGCAGTTCGGACCGCTCAAGCCGGTCGGCCTCATCGATCCACGCACCGGCCTCCAGCCCGCAGCCGTGGTTCAACTGCGGACGGAGAACGTCCACCGCACCTGCTACAACATGGTCGGTTTTCAGACCAAACTGACCTATCCGGAGCAAAAACGGGTCTTCCGCCTGATTCCGGGTCTGGAACGAGCCGAGTTCCTCCGCTATGGGAGCCTGCACCGCAACACCTTCATCAACTCGCCCAAACTGCTCACGACAACGTTGCAATTCAAGGCCCGTCCCACGTTGTTCTTCGCCGGGCAACTGGTCGGCGTCGAAGGCTACACCGAATCCGCGGCCATGGGAGGGTTGGCCGGCATCAACGCCACCAGGGTGCTCAACGGCGAGCCGCCGGTCACGCCGCCGCCCACGACGGCGCACGGCGCCCTCGTCGCCCATGTGGCCCTGTCCGACCCGCGCCATTTCCAACCGATGAACACCAATTTCGGCCTCTTCCCTCCGCTCACCGGCTCGCCGAAAGACAAGGTGAAGAAACGTCGGTTGATCGCGCAGCGGGCGCTTGAGGACTTCGATTCATGGAAGAGCAGATTCGGG
>JANDJG010000160.1 GCA_024331085.1 Nitrospira sp.
GTTGCTGTACAACCTCTATCCTCGCCATGAGTTCGCTCCGACGGCGCTGCTGTACGTGGCGGACGGATTGGCCGGCAAGTCCAATCTGCCGCTGGCGACGTTTTTTTATTCGCACGTGTCCTCGATGTATCCGCACAGCGAGCACAGCACTGTCGCGGCCATGAGACGGGCGGCGCTCTACGTGGAGCGGAAGGATCGCAACGACGACGATCGGCTGAGGCTGGCCGTCGACGCCATGATGCGGGAGGTTCAAGATCCCGAACCGACCGAGTCGGCCTATGTGGCCATGCTGCAAGAAATCGCCGACCGGAAAGACAGCGGCTCCATCGGCGTGGAAGCGTTGGTTCACATGGGCAAATACTATGAGAAGGCGAACGACGTCGACCGTGCGCTGCAGCTCTACAAGAACGCCGTGCTCCGAGCCGATCATGTCGGCGTGCCGTGGGCGACCCAAGCGTTGGAGCGGATTTCGACGTTTCTTATCCCCTGGATCGAGCGGGCGGTCAAATCCGGGGATGATTTGACGGTGGTCAGCCTGTTTCATCGCTACGGGGCGGGAACGGGGCAAACGGTCGATCCGCCGCTCATGATCGAGATCGCCGAGGCGCACAGGCGGCTCGGCTTCGCGGCGGAGGCCGGCCGACTCTATCAGCAGCTTACGAAGGTCAAGGACCAGGCCGTGCTCGAAACGGCGCTGGTCGGTCTCGGCAAGAGCTATCTCGATCAGGAAGATCCCCCGGCGGCCCGAAAAGTGTTCGAACGGTATCGGTTTCAATTCCAAGCCGGCCGCTACGAGTCGGAGGTGCTTCATCTGCTGGTGACCGCGATGAGACGCCAAGGCGATCTCCAGGGCGCGGTGCATCTCTGTCGCCAGTGGCTGCAACACCACCCCAAGGGCGGCGACCGCCCGTACATGGTTCTTCAACTCGCCGAAGTCTTGGGAGAGTTGAAGCAGTTGGAAGAGTCGGCGGCGGTCTATGAAATGGCGTTGAAAGGCGGAGGCAAGCCGTCGTTCGACGTCTTGCTGGCCTACGCGGAGACGCTCTCCAGGCTGAATCGACACGAACGGGCCATCGCCGCCTATCAAGCGGCGCTCGACCGGCAGCCCGGTCGTCGAGAACGGGAATGGATTCATCTGCAGACCGCCAGACATTGGAACGAGTTGCGGCAATACGACCGCGCCACCGTGGCGTTGGCCGAGGTGGGTGAGACGGACGATCCCCTCATCAACCGCTTCACCGCCTCGTTCAAGGATACCGTGCGGGCGGCGCGCCGCCTGGAGATGAAGGAGGAGTCTTGATGACGAACGCGATGCACCATTCCGACGAGCGGATCTGCCTGCGGGCGGCGTTCGAGAGCTTCGATCAAGCCGCGCGGGCGTTGCAGGGGTCGTATGCCGCGCTCGCCGCCCGCGTGGAGCGGATGGATCTGGATCTGGCGCGCAGCAACGAAGCCCTTCGCCGGCAGCTTCAAGAGAACGAAGCCATGCGGATCCATCTCGACGGCATTCTGGAGTCGTTGTCGACAGGAGTGCTTGTGGTGGACGAAACCGGCGTCATCACCCGCAGCAATCGACCGGCCGCTTGCTTGCTCGGCGCCCCGGACGTCGAGTTGTGCGGACGGCCGGCGGCGGCCGTTTTGGAGTCCAAGGGGCTCGGCCTGGGCGATCGCCCCCAGCGGATCGGACAGGCCATGGTGACCGTCACCGAATCTCCCCTCAAGATACGATCGGGAGATCGAGCGGGACGGTTGATTCTGATTCAGGACGTCTCGCGCCTGTACCAGCTTGAAGAGCAGGTACAGCGCACGGACCGGTTGGCGGCCATGGGGGAAATGATCGGAAGAATCGCCCACGAGATCAGGAATCCCCTGGGAAGCGTCGAACTGTTCGCCTCCCTGCTGCGCAATGATCTGGGCGATCGGCCGGCGGCGCGTCAGTACGCGGAGCAGATTTCGCAGGCGGTGCATGCGATGGATCGTCTGTTGGCCAATCTGCTGGCCTATATGAAGCCGGCTCGTCCCGTGAGGGCTTGGCACGCGGCGGAGCCGCTGATTCTCGACGCTTTGAGCCTGGCGGCGCACGCGATCGCTCAAGTTCGGGCGGATGTGCGGCTGGATTTGGACCCGGCGATTCCGGCGATCTGGTGCCATGAGGAGAGGATGAAACAGGTGCTGTTGAATCTCATCGTCAACGCGGCGCAAGCCATGCCGAACGGCGGAGTCTTGACGATCGCCCTCAAGGCCGATGAGTCGTGCGGTCTCGGTGCTCAGGCGGTGCGCCTGACGGTGAGCGATTCCGGGGTCGGCATCGATCCGGCGTATCGCTCCCGTCTTTTCGACCCCTTCTTCACCACGAAGACCGAGGGTACGGGACTCGGCTTGGCGATCGTCCATTCGATCGTCGAAGCGCACCAGGGGCGTATCGATGTGGACAGCACCGTCGGATGCGGGTCCTCGTTTTCCATCGTGCTGCCTCATCCTTCGTCACTGCTTGCCGCCGGTCGGTCGTCCGATGACGACGAAGAGAAAAGAGGCGAAGACGGAATGGTCGAAGAAGAAACCGGTGAACCGATCTTGGTGGAGGACTCATCACATGATTGAGTGCCAAACGGACGAAGAGGGGACGGATCCGTCGAACGTCGGCGAAGGCGTGTTGGTCGTGGACGACGATCCGTCCATGCGCGCCGCGCTTGTGGAGTCCGTGCGGCGGCTGGGGTTTGCCGTGCAAGGAGCGATCGACGGCGCCGACGCCATCGAGCGGGTCGCACGATTTCGCCCGTGGCTGGTTTTGACCGATCTCAAGATGCCCCGCATGACCGGGCTGGATTTGGTCAAAGAGATGAAACGGCGCGCGCCGCAGACGTCGATCGTGTTGATGACGGCCTATGGCAGCGTGGAAACCGCCGTCGAGGCCATGAAACTGGGCGCGAGCGACTACCTGATGAAGCCCTTTTCGATGGATCTTCTGGCGCGGATGATCATGAATCTCAAAGAAGGAAGGGAGATCGGAACGGCGGCGTCGGCGGGGACGCCGGACAGTCGGGCGATTCTGACGCAGGATCCCGGCATGATCCGGCTGTTGAGCACGGTCGAACACATCGCCTCCAGCCAGGCTACGGTCTTGATCAACGGAGAAAGCGGAACCGGCAAAGAACTGTTGGCCCGCTTCATTCACGGCAGGAGCCCCCGCGCCCATCGGCCCTTCATCGCGGTGAATTGCGCGGCCTTGCCCGACGGCTTGCTGGAGAGCGAACTGTTCGGGCACGAGCGGGGCGCGTTCACCGGGGCGGTGATCAGAAAAATCGGCAAGTTTGAAATGGCCCATACCGGTACGTTGCTGCTGGACGAAATCGGGGAAATGACCTTGGGGTTGCAAGCCAAACTCCTGCGGGTGCTTCAAGAGCGCGAGGTCGACCGAGTCGGCGGACGCGAGCCGGTGCCGGTCAACATCCGCGTGATCGCCACGACGAACCGATCGCTCCATCATGAGGTGGAACAGAATCGATTTCGGGAGGATCTGTACTACAGGTTGAACGTGTTCCCCGTCACCATCCCTCCGCTCAGAGAGCGCCCCGGCGACATTCCGATGCTGGCGAGACATTTTGCGGAGCGGGCGGCGGCGAGAAACGGAACCGCCCGGCCGACGCTGCCAGACGGCACCTTGGCGTATTTGCAGCGCCTGCCTTGGAAGGGCAACGTGCGCGAATTGGAAAACGTCATCGAACGGGCCGCCTTGCTGGCCGGTGACGGGCCTATCTTGCCGGAACATTGTCTGGTCGACGTTCGCGGCGTGCCCG
>JANDJG010000161.1 GCA_024331085.1 Nitrospira sp.
CTCGCCGGCGTCGATCCGCCTCATGGCCCGGCTCTTGGCGCTCATGGCCCGAAGCCGTGCAGGATCGGACAGGACGTCAGCGATCGAGTCGCTTAATCGAGCCCCTGTCAACTCCGCCTGCGGAACGACGATCGCCCCCCCGGCGGCTTCCATCGCCCGCGCGTTTTTCATCTGATGGTCATAAATGGCCGTCGGGAGTGGGATGAGAATCGCCGGTTTCCCGCAGGCCGTCAGCTCCGCAATCGTCATGGCGCCGGCCCTGGCCACCACGAGGTCGGCGTTCCGTAAGACCTTCGGCATGTCATACAGAAACGGCGCCACCTCCGCGCGCACGCCGAGCCGGTCATAGCCGTCCTTCACCCGCTGATAATCCGTCTCTCCCGTTTGATGCATGATGGCCACGTCGGGAACCCGCTTGATCAGAGACGACACTCCTTCCAGAACCGCGTTGTTGATCGCCCTGGCCCCCTGACTTCCGCCGAAAATCAAGAGACGCGGCGGCGAATGGAGGGCGGGGGCGTCGGAAGACCGATCGTCCTGGAACACAAATTCCCGTCGAACCGGCGTGCCGGTCACGCGAACTTTTTCACGGTCGAACCCTTGAGCCGCCGACTCGAACGCCAGAAAAATCCGCTGCGCGAACGGAGCGACGACCTTGTTCGCCATGCCGGGATAGGCGTTCGGCTCCACGATGACGCGCGGAATCCCCCGCAAGAGAGCGGCCGCCAGCACGGCCGGACTCGTGTAGCCTCCGACTCCGATCACGAGATCCGCCCCGCGCCGTCTCAAAAGGGCATGGGCTTGCCATAAGCCGATCGGAAGGGACAGCAATCCCTTCAAAACCTCGAACGGCCCTTTCCCCATCACCGGTTTCGCCGTAATGAGCGCCAACTCGAACCCTTCATGAGCCAACACCTTGGCTTCAATGCCGCGTTTCGTTCCGACGAACAGGATCTTGTTCGTAGCATCGCGGCGGAGAAATTCTCGGGCCAGCGCCACGGCCGGATACAAATGGCCTCCGGTCCCTCCCGCGGCGATCACGACGGTCATCGGCGTTTCGAGCCTCCTCCTCTCCGTCCCGTGTCTTCCCGCCCGGCCCGTCGATCCCGCGAGATGTTCAGCAGAATTCCGACGCCCGTCATACAGGTCACCAACGAGGACCCTCCGTAACTGACGAACGGGAGGGTCAGCCCCTTGGTCGGCAACAGCCCCGTCACCACGCAGGCGTTGATCAAGACCTGAACGCCGATGAGCAGCGTAATGCCCATCCCCAGGTACCGGCCGAACGGCATCCTTGCCCGAACCGAGATCTGAAACCCGCGGACGACGAACAGGGCGAAGAGCGTGATGATGAGCCCCGTGCCGATCAATCCCAGTTCCTCCCCCACCAACGCCAGCACGAAATCCGTATGGGCCTCCGGCAGGAAAAACAGTTTCTGTTTCCCTTCTCCCAACCCCACGCCGAACAGCCCTCCATGCCCGAAGGCCAAAAAGGACTGCGTGATCTGAAACCCGGTATTCGTCGGATCCTTCCAAGGCGCCAAGAAGACCAGCACTCGTTGAAGGCGAAAGCCCGACTGAAGCACCAGCGCCGCAACGGCCGCAATCCCCCCCGCTCCCAACAATAAGAGATGCGACAGCTTCGCTCCCGCCAAGAAAAAAAGCCCCATGACCGTCAGGCCCATGACCACCACCGTGCCCAAGTCCCGCTCCAGCAGCACCAAGCCACCCAGCACGCTGAACACGACCAACGCCGGAACGAGGCCCGCGAAGAACCCGGTGATCCGGTTTTCTTTCCTGGCCAAATACGCGGCAAGGTAAATCACCAGCGTCAGCTTGGCCATTTCCGCCGGCTGGACCATGATCGGTCCCGCCTGCAACCATCGCCTGGCTCCCTTGGCGACGACGCCGATCGACGGGACCAAAACCATCGCCAAGAGAACCGCCGTCAGACCGAGCAGGGGAACGGCCAGCCTCTTCCACCAGACATAGTCGAGGCGGGACGCCACGTGCATCAGCAATAGACCGATCGCCAGCCAAGCAATCTGCCGTTTGAGAAAATACCCCGCATCGTGAAACCGACTCCCGGCCACGACCGTGCTCGCGCTGAAGACCATCACCAGCCCGACAAGGGTCAGAACGATCGTGACGGCCAGCAAGGTATGGTCCATCGCCACCCGCTTGGCCGAACGAGATCCGGAAGAAGTCCAGGGCAACGACAGCGTCCCCGAGGTTTTGTGCGACATTATTCGGCATCAACTTTCTTGCGACCCATCGCGGCTATTCGGGCAAGGCGCGCACCAGCGATTTGAATTGGCGCCCCCTGTCCTGATAATCGGCAAACATGTCGAAGCTCGCGCAAGCCGGCGACAGCAGCACCACGTCGCCGGCCGTCGCGCCGGAGGCGGCGATCTCCACCGCTTCGCCGAGCGTGCCGGCCCGCTCGATCGATTCATACCCGCACATGGCGTCGGCGATGAGCGGCGCGGCCTCTCCGATCAGCACCAGCCGCTTCACCCGTCGACGAACGACGGGAAGCAGGCGAGAGAAATCTCCCCCCTTGTCCCGCCCGCCGGCAATGAGCCAGATCGGCCGATCGATGCTTTCCAACGCCTTGAGCGTGGCGTCCACGTTGGTGCCCTTCGAGTCATTGATGAATCGGACCCCCCGCCGGTCGCGAACGACTTCCAGCGCGTGTTCAAGGCCGGGGAATTCCCGCAGAACCCGTCGAACCGCCTCGACGGGGCACCCGCACAGCAATGCAAACACGGACGCGGCCATCGCGTTCTCCACGTTGTGCGGCCCGATGATCGTGATCTCCTCGCGATGACAGACTTCCTGAACCCGTCCGTCGATCACCGCCGTCACGCGCTCACCGTCCAGATAGGCGCCTCCTTCGACGTCGGACGGCAACGCCGCTTGCTTCGTGAACCCCAAGACACGGGCCTTCGCTTTCCGCCTCAGCGGCGCAATCAGCGGATCGTCAAGGTTGAAGAGAGCGTCGTCGTCGGATGTTTGATTCTCGAAAATTCTGGCCTTGGCCGCGATGTATTCATCCAGCGAGTCGTATCGGTCCTGATGATCGACCGTCACGTTCAAGATCGCGGCGATTCGCGGATGAAACTGTTCCACGGTTTCCAACTGGAAGCTGGACACTTCCACGACCAACGCGTCGAACGGACAGGATCCCTCATCGGCTCGATCGGCGCGAAACGCCCGGCTCGCCGCCTCGCTGAGCGGAACGCCCAAATTTCCTCCGACGAACACGCGCTTGCCGCTTGCCTGCAACATCTTGCCGATCAACGTCACGGTGGTGCTTTTGCCGTTGGTGCCGGTGACGGCCAACAGCGGAGCGGACAGAAACCGAGAGGCCAGTTCGAGTTCGCTCAACACCTTGACTCCACGCCGGCGCGCCCGTTCCAACGCCTCCGCGCGGTACGGCACGCCCGGACTGATGATCACCAGCTCAGCGGCATCGATCGCCGACTCATAGTCCGATCCCGTCACGACGGTCACCGCGGACCGATCAAGCCGTTCAAGGCTCTGCCGCAATTCGGTTCGATCCTTTCGATCCGCCGCCGTCACCAGAGCACCGGCTTCTTCCAGCAATCGGGCAGCGGCCACCCCGCTTCGAGCCAGCCCCACGACCGTGACCTTGACTCCTCTGACGTTCAGCCTCTCCGGGGCGACCATGCTCATCTCGTCACCGCAGCTTCAACGTGCTCAGGCTCAGCAGCGCCAAAAGAATGGCGATGATCCACAGACGCACCACCACCTTGGGTTCTTCCCAT
>JANDJG010000053.1 GCA_024331085.1 Nitrospira sp.
CGGAGGGCGTGTTGGATCTGCCGGTCAGCCAACTCGTCCTTCAGGCCATCAACGGCAAGCAGGAATCCACTTCCGTGCAGGAGGCCCAATCGGGCCGGTTGGTGCGGACGGCCATTCCGGTGCCTTCGGGTACCCGAAGCGGCGAGGTGGCCGGCGTCGTGGTGGTCGAAACCTACGTGCCGGAGTCGCTGCTGACGAAAATGGAAGGCATCAGCCGACAATACGAAGAGTATAAGCAGATCAAGGCGATGAAAAATCCGATCAAGGCCGGCGCCTATCTCGTCATCGCCATCGTGACGGTCATGATTCTGTTCAGCGCGACCTGGTTCGGGTTTTACGTAGCGCGCGGCATCACCGTGCCCATCCAACGATTGGCCGAAGCGACCGAGGCGGTGGCGCAGGGGGACCTCACCGTCCAAATCGATGCCAAGGCCACGGATGAGATCGGCACCCTCATCGCGTCCTTCAACCGGATGACCCAGGATTTGCAAACCAGCAAATCCAAATTGGAAGAAGCCAATCTGACGCTCTGGAACACGAACGTCGAACTGGACCGCCGGCGGGCCTATATCGAAACGGTCGTGGCGACCATTCCGACGGGCCTGTTGTCGATTGATCGTCTTGGGACGATCACGACGTTCAACCCGTCGGGCGAGCGCATTCTCGGGCTCGCGGGCGACCGGTTGCGGGGACATCAGGCCAACGAAGTCTTTAAGGAATTCGGACTCGACGTCTTCCAGGCCGCCTATGACCGTCTGTTGGCCGAAGAACGGAACGACGTGAGCCTGGAAGGGCAGTTGGACGTCCAGGGCAAGTTGACCACGATTCGCTTGAGCGGATCGCGGATGAAAGACGAGGCGAACAAGGACCTGGGCTTCGTGTTGATCTTCGAGGACTTGACCGAGCTGATCAAGGCGCAGAAGGTCGCGGCGTGGCAGGAAGTGGCGAGGCGGCTGGCCCACGAAATCAAAAACCCGCTGACTCCCATTCAATTGTCCGCGCAACGGCTGCGGAAGAAGTTTTTCGAGCAGTCCCCGGATTTCAATCGTGTGTTCGACGAGGCCACGAACGTCATCGTCAATGAGGTGGGCAGCATCAAACATCTGTTGGACGAGTTCACGAAATTCGCCAGAATGCCGGTTCCTCAGATGACGCGCCAGTCGCTGCACGACGTCGTGCGTGAGACGGTGAGTCTGTACGAGCCCATGCAAAAAGACGTCGATTTCGTTCTGGACCTCGAAGAAGCCTTGCCGCCGATCAATTTCGATCGGGAACAGCTCAAGCGGGTTTTCGTCAATCTGTTCGATAACGCCCTTCAGGCCATGAATCACAAGGGGCGGATCTGGGTGAGGACGAAGTATGATACCAAACGGAAGCGGGCGGTGGTGACCGTGGCGGACGAAGGTCCCGGCATCCAGGCGGAGGATCAAGAGCGGCTGTTCGTGCCCTATTTCACGCGGAAGAAGACCGGCACGGGCCTGGGGCTCGCGATCGTGCGGCGGATCATCACGGACCACGACGGGCAGATTCAAGCCGGCAACAATCATCCCAAGGGGGCGGTGTTTACGTTCGAGTTGCCGGTCTAACGGGCGAGCGAGAAATTCGAGAGCGAGGAGAGACGGGCATGTCGGCTTCAATATTGGTGGTGGACGACGAAGAGGCGATCCGGACGTCGCTGCGCAGCATTCTGGAAGACGAAGGGTATCAGGTCATGGTGGCGTCCGGCGGGGATGAAGCGCTCAAAATCTATGGAACCGACCCGCCGGATCTGATGCTGCTCGACATTTGGATGCCGGAAATGGACGGGTTGGAGACGCTGCGCCGGGTCAAGGAGCTCACGCCGGCCGCTCAAGTGATGATGATGTCTGGCCATGGGTCCATCGAAACGGCGGTCAAAGCCATCAAGCTCGGCGCCTATGATTACATCGAGAAGCCGCTGTCGCTGGAGAGCGTGACGCTGCGGGTGAAGCACGCCCTGGAGCAGTTTCGTTTGGAGCAGGAGAACCGAGCCCTGCGCACCAAAGTGCAGCAAAAATTCGAGCTGGTCGGCCAGTCGCCGGCCATGCAGCAACTCCGGCAATTGATCGGAACCGCCGGCCCGACCAACAGTCGGGTGCTGATCGGCGGCGAAAACGGCACCGGCAAGGAATTAGTGGCGCGAGCGATTCACCTTCACAGCGCCAGAGCCGAACACCCATTCGTCGCGGTCAACTGCGCGGCCATTCCCGAGACATTGATCGAGAGCGAACTGTTCGGCCATGAAAAGGGTGCGTTCACCGGCGCCACCTCGATGAAGCGGGGCCAGTTCGAGCAGGCCGACGGGGGGACGTTGTTTCTCGATGAGATCGGCGACATGAGCCTCAGCACGCAGGCCAAGGTCTTGCGCGCCTTGCAGGAGCAGCAATTTACGCGGGTGGGGGGCACCAAACTCATCAAGGTGGACGTGCGGGTGCTGGCCGCGTCAAACAAAGATCTCGAAACGGAAATCCACAAGGGACGCTTCCGCGAGGATCTCTATTACCGGTTGAACGTCGTTCCGATCGTCGTGCCGCCGCTGCGCGAGCGGCGGGAGGATATTCCCGCGTTGGTCCGTCACTTTATGAAGATTCACGCCGAGGAGCAGGGGTTGCGGATCAAAGAAGTGTCGCCCGAGGCGATGGCGGCGCTCCAACAGTATGAATGGCCGGGCAACATTCGCGAGCTGCGTAATCTGGTCGAGCGGTTGATGATCATGGTGCCGGGTCCCGTGATCGAGGCGTCGCACGTCACGATGTCCGTGCACGCGAGAACCGTTCATCCCGCCGCGTCCGCTCAGGGGGACGGGCGGGCCGCCTCCATGCTGTTTTCCAAGTCGTATGACTCGCTCAAGGATGCCCGCAACGCTTTTGAGAAGGAATACATCGGCCGCAAGCTGCGGGAACATCACTGGAACATTTCGCGCACCGCCGAGGATCTGAAGATCGAGCGCAGCCATCTCCACCGCAAGATCAAACTGCTGGATGTGGAAATGAGACCGGAGGGATGAGCCGCAGAGCGCATAGTTCTGCTCCCACAGCAAGTCGCTTCTCTTCCGTTGACCCTCGCCGTGCCCTCCTCTAAGATAGCGCGCCCATGACGACATACCGAGAAGCCGGCGTCGATATCGACGCCGGCGATGAATTCGTCGATCGCATCAAGCCGCTCGTGCGCTCCACCTTTCGGCCTGAAGTCCTGGCCGACCTGGGCGGCTTCGGCGGACTGTTCGGCCTGCGGGCGGAGCAGTATAAAGAACCGGTGCTGGTCTCCGGCACCGACGGGGTCGGGACCAAACTCAAGATCGCCTTTTTAATGGACCGGCACGACACGGTCGGCATCGACCTGGTCGCCATGTGTGTGAACGACATCGTGGTGAGCGGAGCCGAGCCGCTCTTCTTCCTTGACTACTTCGCGACGGGCAAACTTTCAGTCGCCAAGGCTCAGGACGTCGTCAAGGGCATCGCCGAAGGGTGTCGCCAAGCCGGGTGCGCGTTGATCGGAGGCGAGACGGCCGAGATGCCGTCCTTCTATCAAGATGGCGAATATGACCTGGCCGGTTTTGCCGTCGGAGTCGTCGAGAAGGCCAAGATCATCGATGGTCGATCGATCGTGCCGGGCGACGTCTTGATTGGGCTGGCGTCGAGTGGTTTGCACAGTAATGGCTATTCGTTGGCGCGCCGCGTGCTGTTCGAACAGGCCAAGCTGACCGTGGACAGTGTGGTGCCGGAGCTTGGTCGGACCGTGGGAGAAGAGTTGCTCACACCGACCAGAATCTATGTGAAGCCGATCCTGACCTTCTGCCGCGAGTTTCCCATAAAAGGGTTGGCCCATGTGACCGGCGGAGGGATCACGGAAAATCTGCCTCGCGTGCTCCCTTCCGGCGTCAATGCGCGTGTGGATCGACGGGCCTGGACTGTGCCGCCGGTGTTTACGCTGCTAAGCAGTGTGGGAGCGATCGAGCAAGAAGAAATGTACCGGGTGTTCAACATGGGAATCGGCATGGTCATGGTCGTGCCCTCGCATGTCGCGGAATCGGTCGTGTCTCGCGCCGCTGATTTAGGTGAACGGGCGCAGGTGATCGGCGAAATCGTGGCAGCCCGCTCGGCGGAACCGAAGGTCGAGTATGTGGCTTAAGCGGACGGCTCCGTTGCGCGTGGCCGTGTTGGCGTCTGGCCGTGGGTCCAATCTCCAGGCGATCATCGATGCCATTGAAGCGGGACAAGTCGAAGCCACAATCGTAGCCGTCATCAGCAACAAAAAAGACGCGCAGGCCTTGGAGCGGGCCAGGAACCATGGTGTGCCGGATGTCTTTGTCGACCCCAAACCCTTTGCCGGATTGCCTGATAGCCGCGAAGCCTATGATCGAGCCATCTTGGAGATTCTTCAGCAACGGGATGTCGAACTGGTGTTGCTCGCGGGCTACATGAAGATCGTGACCTCCGTGCTGGTGAACGCCTACCAGAACCGGATGATGAACATTCATCCGTCCTTACTGCCGTCATTTCCCGGCTTAAATGGTCAAAAGCAGGCATTGGACTGGGGGTGCAAACTAGCCGGCTGCACCGTCCATTTTGTGACGGAAGGAGTGGACGAGGGGCCGATCATCATCCAGGCCGCCGTGCCGGTTTTTGATAACGACACGCCCGATACCCTCGCCGCCCGCATTTTGGTTCAAGAACACAACATCTATCCTCGCGCCGTGCAACTCTTCGCCGAA
Organism: Nitrospira sp.; assembly: GCA_024331085.1. Lineage (GTDB taxonomy): Bacteria > Nitrospirota > Nitrospiria > Nitrospirales > Nitrospiraceae > Nitrospira_D. The sequence goes on from JANDJG010000053.1 coordinate 4,733, forward strand.
GGCCGCCTCCGCGTCGAAGGGCGCCGCGTCTATATCGACGGCAGCTTCGACCGATCCCACCACGAATCCCAAGCGCTCATCAGTCCGGCGTAGGATTTCGCCTGGAGCTGCCTTCCAGTCTTCTGCTGTTCGACGGTGGATTTGAAGAATCGGCACGGCGTTGAGCACGGACTAGGAGCAGCCTTGGCGGCCTGCAACGACTTGCGGGCAAGAAAAAAGATGCTTAGGTTACACCCAGTGTGGCCCCAAGCCTTTCATTGAAGAGGGCGATCAAACAGGGGCTCATCTTTGGTTGTGAACTTGAGGCTTCCATGGCCCTGAAGAAATCCCAACTCTATTCCTCCCTCTGGCAATCGTGCGACGAGCTGTGCGTTGCCTTCGCATCGGTTGTTGGCCAGTACAGAGACCTGGCGTGATCCGCCGAGGCGTACACGATCAACGCCACGGCTTCCAGCCTCGTGTCAGGCAATTTCTGAACAATGTTACGGAGGGACGTGTCCGTCCCTGCGCCTGTTCATACGATAGTCAGATCGGTGTCGCCATTGCTGGACGACGAGCAGCACGGCGGATCATTGTGTCCGTCAGGGCTGCACGTTCAGATGAGAGTCTGTCGCCCTTCACTTGCCCGCATTATGACCGGCGGCGCGCAGCGAGTCCCACCAGGGCTGTAAGGCCCGTAACAAGCAAGACCCCTGCTGCCGGAATGGGCACAGCGGCCAGCCGATAGTTGAAACCCGACTCGGAATGTACGGTGTAAGTGCTCACGCTGTTTCCCTGAGCATCGGTCACGCCAAGCAAGCCCGCCCAGTATGCCGTGTGGCTAAAGTTCACGGTGGAGTTGACGAGGGGGTGTAACGAGCAGGGAGGACCGCCCGGGCAAGCTACGGCCACCGCGGCGGTATGGGCATGCCCTTGCATTTGGAGCAGGATCGGGCTGCCAAAGACAAACTCAAGGTCGATGGTCCACAAACCAGGGGCCCGTTCCGGACCATAGCCTGGCGCTGATCCCCATTCCTCAACACCAGGATAGGAGATGCGGTGCTCTTGTCCTCCTATGGTTGAGGCGGAGGCCACCCCGCTGTTTAAGCCAAGCGACGCACCATAGTACTGATCCATGAGAGGATTGACATAGGTAAGAGCAAAGGGATCCACTGTCCAGTCGAAGGAGCCGTCCACTCGGAAACCGGCAACGAGATGTCCCCTTGTCCCATTGAGAAGGGGCCCACCGTCGATGGTAAAGGTATCAGTCCATGCAGCCGTGATCGTACCTTGAGCGGTTGAAAGCACCGAGCCGAACGCCGGAGGGATAAAATGTGCCGTGGCCGTGCTGCTGGAGAAAAATCGGATCAGGCCCGGCTGGACCTGCCCGTGCGATTCGGCCACCATGGAGCCTAATTCATGGGAAATGTTCAACGAGGCATGGGATGTCACCGGCGCTCCGGTCTGACTTGATCGAGGTTGCCGATCGGTCAACAGCGGCGAGAAACTCGCGTTGGTGGAAACGAAGGGATCGACAAAGGATACCGGCATGGCCCAGCTCGTTGAGGCGGACCAGAGTGCCAGAAGGGCCAAGCCACAGGTGAGTGATCGGCGAACCATCATGATGTCCTCCCGTTCCTAAAAGCGATGAAGCGTGTTGGTTTTGAGAGAGTCATTCAGGAAACAATGCGCTAGGCGCGATATGCTAAGTAAGAACATCCACAAAAAACAAGTGGGCGAATATCGTCTCCGCTAGCCTCTGAAGAGAGGGAAGAACAAGCAAAAACAAGCAACAACAGAAAGAAAAAGCCCGGTTGGAACAGCCACCTTGTGATCTTTCAGGTGAAAGAGGACTCACAGGCAGCTTTCGAGGAGGAACCTTCCGCAGGTCCGCCAGCGCGCCATCATCGGTGCGTTGCCTTCGCATCGATTGTTGACCAACACAGAGACCTGGCGCTGTTCTTCCGCCGCTTGTCTGAGTAGCGCCACAGCATCCCGTCTTATGGTTGGCAGTGTCTGCACGATGTTCGTGTAAGGTTCGGCCCGTCGTTTGGCCTGTTCAGAGGACATGCCGAGCTGCATCCGTTCATTCTTCAGCGTGCCCAAGAAACGGGTCTAATCCGGCCAGGTGCTTTTGACAAATTGGCGCATGGACCGCAGGGGATAGGGCGCCGAACTCCGCCTCTCTGGCGAGCGATAACGAAACAGCCGGCCTTGCTGCCGATCCTGACCCGGCATGCGGCACCCCCGGCAGAGCCGGGCGAATATAAGAGTTTCCCGCAGCTTGCTAGGACTTCGGCTGGAAAGGAGATCGGGAGCGGGAGCGTTGATTCCGTTGCGCGATGGCCGCGTTGCGACGAAGCCCGTCAAGTTTGGCTCGCCGAATCGGACTCCGCTGAAACAGGGTGGAGAAGGTCGATTCATCCAAGGTGGACAGGGTGTCGAGGTTCGGTGCAAGGGCCAAGGGTATCGGTTGAAAGGCCGGTTCATCGGTCGGTTCGGCGCGGAGATTAAACGGGCAGACGTCGAGACAGTCGTCGCACCCGAAGATCTTGTTGCCCATCCGTTGTTGGAGATCCGGTGAAATTTCTTCTTGAGGACCGCGCAATTCGATGGTCAGGTAGGAAATACATCGGGTGGCATCGACCACATAGGGTTCGACAATGGCGCCGGTCGGACAGGCTTGAATGCAAAGGCTGCAATTGCCGCAGAGGTCGGTCGCCGGTTCGTCGGCATCCAAGGCCAGGGTCGTCAATACTTCTCCAAGCAGAAGCCAGGAGCCATGGTCCGCCGATACAAGGTTGGAATGTTTACCGATCCATCCCAGGCCGGCCCGTTCCGCCCAGGCTTTTTCCATGATGGGACCGGTGTCGGCGTACGAGCGTGTGTGGGCGTCCGGCGCCAGGCTCTGGATCCGTCTTTCAAGTTGCCTGAGGCGATCGCGAAAGACCTTGTGATAATCCCGCCCCCAGGCGTAGCGGGCGACGCGGCCATGGCCGGGCCGTTCATCCGCCCGGTAATCGGTCAAATAATTGAGCCCGACGGAGATGATGGACCGACAACCCGGCAATACCAGCCGGGGGTCCGACCGTTTTGCCGGGTCACGGTCCATCCAGGCCATGGTCCCCTGGTAGCCACGACGAAGCCATTCGCTCAGGCGGTTCAGCAAAAGATTCGGCAACGAAGCGACGGATGCCGGTCGGATGTCGGCTTGTGAACCGGCGTCCGCCCGTGAACTCTCCTGTGCATCGACCCGCGCGATGCCGACGGCGTCGAACCCCAGGGCGAAGGCTTCTTGTTTGATGGATTGTGCGAGGGTCATGCAACTGTCCGGAAATGGAGAGTAACACAGGCTCCCGGCTTGCGACCATAGAACGGCCCCACGTAGAATCCGTCGCAATGAAAACATCCATGGGAGGCAACGGCCATAAGGCGCCGGTTTCTCTCGGACGATCTGATCGGAACCGATGGGTCTTCATGGGGCTGCTGCTTTTCGCCGTCGGACTGAATTTGACGATCGGAGGTCGGGAGCTTCGGGCGTCGGCTTCATCGGATGGCTCGATTGATACGTTGGAGGTGGCCCAAGATCCGACAGGCGGTATCCGCGCCACCGCCCGGCTGTTGTTGCCGGCCAAGGCTCAAGTCATTCACGACCTGTTGACCGATTATGTCCGCTGGCCCGAACTGTTCGACGTCCGCATGAGACTCGCCGGATTGGCCGTGCAAGACGGAGTCGCCACGGTCGATCTCAGGATTGCGCATCCCCTGTTGCCGGGAGAACGCCGGTTGGTGACGGAATCACGGAGCGTACCGGGCGGCGGACTGGTGACCGATCTCAAAGGCGGGGATTTCAAACGCTATCGCCGTGTCTGGACCTTGCGCCAAGCCGGAGAAGGGAATCAGACACAGGCCGACTTTGAATTGGTGTTTGAGTTGGACTCGCTCGTACCGGATTGGATCGTGGTGATCGCGGTTCGGCAGGAGCTGGAAGCGCACTTTCGAATCCTGAAACAAAAAGCGATGGAACGTTCGCGACTATCGTCCTGACCGAAGCAGGCCGGCAAGGAGCGACCCCTCGATGCAGGAAACCAGATGAAACCGACCCTGTCCGGGCTCTACGTCATTCTTGACCCTTCGTGTTCTCCCGCTCGACCGCTTGCCGACGTCTTGAAAGAGGCCGCCGAGGCCGGCGTCCGATTGTTTCAATACCGCAATAAGGGCGCGTCGATGAAAGAAGCCTATGAAGAAGCCCTCGGACTCAGGCGGGCGGCGTCGGAGTGTGGCGTCACGTTCATCGTCAATGATCGGTGCGATCTGGCGTTGGCCGTTGACGCGGACGGCGTTCATGTGGGGCAGGATGATTTGCCCTATGAATATGCTCGCCGCATCATGGGGCCGCATAAACTGATCGGACTGTCCACACATAACCTGGATCAGGTCATGGAGGCCGACCGGCTCAAACCGGACTACATCGGTTTCGGACCGATCTTCAAGCCGGGGTCCAAACGGGATCATGATCCGGTCGTCGGAATAGAGGGACTGGCAAGGATGCGGCCGCTCACTTCTTTGCCCGTTTTTGCAATCGGCGGCATCACGGTTCAAAACGCCGAAGCCGTTTTCAAGGCGGGGGCCGACGGCGTCGCGGTGATTTCCGCGATCATGAACGCGGCCGACGTGAAGCGGGTCGTCGGGACGTTCGTCCGTCTGATGAAATCATCAGAGCCAGGGTCGTGATCGCGGTGTGTCGGGCAAGGCGAGATGCCGTCTTGTGAAAGTCTCGCGCGAGAGTCGGCTGATAAGGCAACGGTCCCAACACCGGGACACCGGTCAGCCGTCGGAGCAAGTCAATGGTGCTCCGCTCCTGTGCGCGAGCCATCGGTGACGTGACCGGGCCGGTTCGGTTCAGCAACAGGGCGACGACCGGAATCTTTCTTCGGCGCAGCGCCTCCATCGTCAACCGGGCATGGTTGATCCCTCCCAGCCCGGATCGCCCGACGATCACCGTCGGCAGGCGTAATTGAGAGATCAAGGCGGCAACATCCACGCGCACTGTGATGGGGACCAGGATCCCGCCCACACCTTCGACAATCGTCCAATCATACCGTTCGGCCAGCCGGCGATAGCCGTTGCGGATGATCGAGACGGTGATCGTCCGTCCTTCGTGTGCGGCGGCGGTGAGTGGGGCCGCCGGCAGTGAGAACCGATAGGGGCTGACGGTTTCCAGTGTTTCCCGACAGGCGGCCGCGTGGCAAAGCCGAGCGGCATCGGATTGAGCGGGGCGAGAGGGAGAGACACCGGTTTCAATCGGTTTCATGACGCCCACCCTGTGGCCGAGCCGTTTCAGCGCGATCGCCAAGGCAGCCGAGACCACTGTCTTGCCGACGCCCGTATCGGTGCCCGTGATGAACAGTCCGCAGTTCATAGAGACGCTGCGCCTGGAAAAAGCGTGCGGAAGGAGGAGGGGGGGGATGGTCTCATGCCGGGTATCGATTGCACGTCTCGCCGCGTCGTCACAACAGCCTGCTGTCGCAGTTCCAGACCTGTCCGGAAACGTGTTCGAGCCCGGCCAAATACACGATCGTCCGAGCCGCTTCATCGAGGGTGGTGGGGCGCCGGAGTGCATGGTCCGGCCACCCTTCGTCTTCCGGATAGATGTCTTTCGTCATGTTCGTTCGTTGCCAGCCCGGCAAGACCAGGTTCACGCGGATATTGTGAGGTCCCCATTCCCACGCCGCGGTTCTGACCAATCCGATCAGCCCGGCCTTCGACGCGGCATAGGCGGCCTGTCCGGTGGCCCCGTGAAACCCGGTATGGGAGCCGATGACGACGATGGAGCCTCCGCCACGAGCCATCAGCACGGGCGCGACGGCGCGCAGACAGTAAAAGGTTCCCGTCAAGTTCGTCGCGACGACATCGTTCCAGACCCGTTCCGAATGTCGAATGAGCAGGTCGCCCCCCGCGATACCGGCGTTGCAAATGAAGACTGAGGGAGCGGGTGTATGGGTTCGCCAAACGTCGATCATCCGTCGCACCGCGTCCGGCTCGCGGATGTCCGCTTGATAGAGATCGCCCGTGCCGCCGTTCGACAGGACTTGACGGAGCGTCGCCTCGGCGGCGCGTTTGTTTTGAGCGTAGTGGACGCCGACATGCCACCCGATCGATCCGAAGGCGCAACCGATGGCCCGCCCGATTCCTCCCGATGCTCCGGTCACCAGCGCGGACGGAGGAGGCTGCGCGCGTTCGGTGGCGTGCGCCGATCGTTCCGTTGCCGGCCCCTGTTTCCTTGGAAGCGAAGCCGTCATACCGCTCGAATTATGTGAGGAGGGGCGGGCGAACGCAAGCCGGCAAACGGCGGTGATGAGGTGACAAACGGTTTGCTTGCTGAGTCTGTGATTCCTATGGTACGGTCGAACACCGTTCGGACAAAATGGAAAGTCGGAGACCATTCGTCATGGATCGATACAAGATGATCGCAGCGATCGTTCTGTCCGGCTTGTGGCAGGTCGGATTCTTCATGGGACTGGCTATGGCAGACACTGCAGAGCCCGTGACGATCACGGACTCCGCCGACTATTTCCCGGACGCGGTCGGCAATCGCTGGGTCTATCGCGGGCATATTACGGAGGGGCCGCTCCAGACAGTGGACAACAAATTTTTTACCAACGTCTCGACGGTGACGGGAACCAAAACGATCAATAACGTGCGGGTGACGGTCTTTCACGATACCAATCCAGGCAACCACGGTCCGTCGGACAGTTTTTACCGTCGGGACAGCGTGGGCATCGTCTATTATGGGTCGGAGCCGGGGACGCCCTTGGAAAAACAACTGACTCCGTACCAAATTTTTCGGTTTCCCATAAAAATTCCCTCTTCCTTTCAACAGTTCGACAGGATCGGCCTCGATTTCGGGTCGGACATGGATCATGACGGCGCCAACGAGAAAACCGACGTGAAGGGGTGGGTGACCCTGCTCGGCCGTGAAACGATCACCGTGCCGGCCGGCACGTTTGCGGATGCGATCAAGGTGGAAGCCAAGATGACCATGCAGATTCATTTGTCGTCCGGCCGAGGCGCCATTGCAGGATCGGACGTCATGACCGCGTGGTTCGCCAAGGGGGTCGGTCTCGTGAAGTACGCGGAGCGTCAGGAGATGGGGCCGATCAAGGAAGACCGCGGGGTCATCGTGGAAATTACGGAAGAGCTGGAAGAATACGAAATCAAGAAATGAAACGGTTCACTCGGCGGCCTCGAATCCCCGGCGGAGAGTGTTTTCGCAAACGATGCGAGCGATCATGAACTGCGGCAAATAGTCTTCTCCTCCCGCTTTCGCTCCCACCCCTGAAAAACGATGGCCGCCGAACGGCTGCCGGCCGACGAGCGCGCCGGTGATCGGCCGATTCAGGTACAGATTGCCGACGTCGAATCGGTCGCGGGCCAGGGCGAGATTCGCCGGACTCCTGCTGTACACACCGCCCGTCAGCGCGTAAGACGTCCCGTTCGCCAGTCGCAACGCCTCCTCGAAACTCTCCGCTTTCATCACGGCGAGCACGGGGCCGAAGATCTCTTCCTGCGCCAATCGGTGGGACGGCTCTACATCGACGAAGACCGTCGGGCCGACGAAGTATCCTTCCCGATCAACCGATCGCTGAACCAGCGGTCGGCACTCGCGCAACCCCTCCGCGACGAACTGTTGAATCGACGCCTGTGCTCGCGCGTCGATGACCGGTCCCACCCGGGTGCTGGGATCCGCCGGGTCGCCGATTTCCAGGCTCAAGACGGCGTCCTTTAATCGGTCCACGAACTCGTCGTACACCGAGCGATGCACGATGGCCCGCGAACAGGCCGAACATTTCTGCCCCGCGTATCCCGTGAAGGAAGCCACGACGCCGACGACGGCTTCGTCCAAATCCGCCGTGTCATCGACGATGATCGCGTTTTTGCCTCCCATCTCGGCGATCACCCGTTTGACCATCGGTTGACCCGGCCGCGCGACGGAGGCTTCGGATAGGATGTGAAGCCCGGCGGATTTTGATCCCGTAAAGGCGATCGTCACAATGCGAGGGTGAATCACGAGGGCGCGTCCGATCTCCGGTCCTCCCGGGACGCAGATGAGGGCATCCGACGGCACTCCGGCGGACGTCAGAATCTCCGAGAGGAGCGTTCCCAACAGAGGAGCCCGCTCCGACGGTTTGAAGAGGACGGTGTTGCCGGTCACCAAGGCACCGGCGACCATGCCGGTCGGAATGGCGAGGGGAAAATTCCACGGGGCGATGACGGCGGCGACGCCGCGCGGGCCGTACAGCCGATGGTTGACCTCCCCCGGTCTGTCGCCCAGTTTTATCGGTTCGGCCAGCCGACACATCTCCCGGCTATAGTACCGGAGAAAATCGATCGCCTCGGTGACGTCGGCGTCCGCTTCCCTCCATGGTTTGCCGACCTCGAAGACTTCCCAGGCGGCCAATTCGTAACGCCGCCGCGCGATCTCGTCGGCGGCTCTATCCAGCACGGCGGCCCGTTCCTCGGCCGGGCGCCGCCGCCAATCCTCGAAGGCCGCCTCCGCTCGTTGGACGGCTCGGTCGAGATCCGCAACGGATGTGCTGTTCACCTCCGCGACGACTTCTTCCGGTTTGAACGGGTTGCGAGACACCAGCCAGGGGCCCGTCGATTTCAAATCCGGTCCGATCGATTCCCATCGTCGTCCGAGTTGCGCCCGCACCGATGCAAGGGCGTCTCTCATGGCTTGACGGATCTCGGCCTGCGAAAAATCGCTGTGCGGCTCATTGGAAAACGAGCGCCGATCGATAGCGGCAAGCGTTTCCGCCTGGACCGGCGGGACCTGGGGCGGAGCCAGAAGCTGCGCCAGCGACTGGGATTCGACATATTCTTTACGGAGAAACGATTCGTTGGACGTGTTTTCCAACAGACGGCGAACCAAATAGGCCATGCCGGGCAAGAGCCGGCCGACCGGGGTGTACAGCCGAACCCGACGGCCGAGCGTGACCATGGCCTGTTGAAAGGGTTCGGCCATGCCGTAGATCATTTGATATTCCCGCGCGGAGGCCGGCAAGTTACGGCTGTCCGCCACGGCCTCGATGACGGACAGTGTCCGCAGATTGTGTGTGCCGAACGCCGGACGAACGACTTCCGTATGGTCGAAGAGGAGACGAATCAGCCGTTCGTAGTTGGCGTCCGTTTCCGCCTTGTGTTCGAAGAGCGGAACCGGCCACCCGGCCTGTCGATACCGGACTGTATCCGAGTCCCAGTAGGCGCCCTTGACCAACCGGATCGTGATCGGCGCGCCGCGTGTCTTGGTCCAGGCGATCAGACGATGGACGTCCCGTTCAGTGTCCCGATGATAGGCCTGCAAGGCGAGACCGGCGTAGGGGTAGCCGCGATAGGCCGGTTCGACGAACAGCCGAGTGAAGATGTCCAACAAAAGAGGCTTGGTCTCGGCCTGTTCCATGTCGAAGATCAGCCCGGCCGATAATGAGACGGCTTGATCGACCAAGGGACGCAGGCGCGCCGCCACCGATCGATAGCTGCCGTCGGGATCGATCGGGTCCAAGCGAGAGGAGAGCGCCGAGATTTTGATGGAGAGTTGCACGCGCGGCAGCGGCCCCAGGTGGTCTGCTTCTAAAAGAGGGGCCGACGGCCAGGAAGAAGCCGTCCGCGCCAACTCGCTCAACGTTTGGAGGCAACGGTCTCGGTAGCGATCGGCTTCTGATTCGCCGACCGTCGCTTCTCCCAGAAGATCGACGGACCAGGCCCGGCCGGATTTCCAGAGGTGCTCCAACATCGGAGCCGCCTCTTCCACGGAAGCACCCGCGATGAATGTTCGAGCCATCTGCTCGACATGGGCCCTGATCGACTTGCCGGTCCACCTGGCGCCGAGGCCGGTGGCCGCCAACGCTTTGAGTCCCCATTGAAGACCGAATACGTCGGCGTGCAACCCGCCGAAATATTCCCGGGCGAGAGAGACGACGCGCTCATCATCGGCGACCGACGGCAGGACGTCGATGAAGCGAAAGAGGCGGGTTTTGAAGGCCGGGTCCTTCATGGCGAGATTGATCGCCGACTGGGACCACCACCGGCCCTCGAAAACGGTCGGCTTGTGGCCGGCTGAGAGGCGGGCAAGGTGTTCGCCGATCCGGCGAACGGCCGGTTCGAGCGATTCCGGTTCGTGCGATGAAACAGTCGTCATGGTCCGGTACTCCGTCACAGAAAGCGGCTTTTGTCATAAGACTAACATGGAGCAGCCGAATGGGCCATCGCTTCGCGGGGGATTTCCCGTGAGGGGACCATCGGCGCATGATTCGACCGGCCCATTTCTTTCCACGATGCCATCGCTTATGATGGAACAAAGCGACAGGCGGGCTTAAACGGAGGATATCGACTATGGCCGATGAACATTCCCATGGCGGGCAGCCGCAGCACGCGACCGGCAATTTGGTGCCCGGCGTCAAACACGTGATTGCGGTGAGCAGTGGAAAAGGCGGAGTGGGCAAATCGACGGTTGCGTCGAATCTCGCGTGCGCGCTGGCCCTCACGGGCGCCAAGGTCGGTTTGTTGGACGCCGATCTATACGGCCCCAATATTCCGATGATGATGGGGCCCGCGAAGGGGCCCGAACAAAAAGACGGGAAAATCGTCCCGGCCGAAAGTTACGGGGTCAAGTTGATCTCCATGGCGTTTCTGGTGCCCGATGAGACCCCTCTGATCTGGCGGGGGCCGATGGTCCATCAATATCTCCAGGCGTTCTTTCGCGACGTGGAATGGGGGGAGCTGGATTATCTGTTGATCGATTTGCCTCCCGGGACCGGCGACGTGCAGCTTTCCTTGTCGCAGATGGTGCCCTTGTCGGGGGCCGTCACGGTCACGACTCCCCAAGAGGTCGCGCTCCACGACGTGCGCAAGGGGATGGCCATGTTTCAAAAGGTCAACGTGCCGCTGTTGGGCATCATCGAAAACATGAGTTACTTCGTGTGCGGCCATTGCGGGGAACGGACCGAGATTTTTTCCCATGGCGGCGGCGAGCGAGCGGCCGAAAAGCTGGGGGTGCCCTTTCTGGGGCGCATCCCCATCGATCCGGCGATTCGAGAAGGAGGGGACAGCGGGCATCCGATCGTCGTGACGGATCCGACGTCGCCGCAGGCCGCGGCGTTTCGCGACATCGCGCGCAAGTTGATCGACGAATTGGAAGGCGACAAAAAGAGCGGGCCCTCGATCGACAGTCTGCTCAAAAAGATCAAACAACCGTCGAGCGGTCATTGATGGCCGATCGACGATTCATCGTGGAGGAGAGGATGGCGGAGTTTGTGCGGGTTGCCGGAACGTCCGATGTGAAGCCGGGGCAAGGTCTGACGGCGGAGGTCAACGGCCGAACCTTGGCCGTTTTCAACGTCGATGGGACCTATCACGTGATCGACAATACTTGTCCACACCGCGGCGGGCCGTTGGGAGACGGCGAAGTCGAGGGAAACATCGTGACCTGCCCTTGGCACGGCTGGCAATTCGATATGACGACGGGGGCCTGTACCAGGAATCCATCCGCGACCGTCGAGGTCTTTCAGGTCAAGGTGGAGGGTGACGACATCAAGGTGCTTCTCTAGGCCGTCTCGTCGGCTTCGTGCGATCGTTTGAACGGCCAGAAACAAGAGGCCGGTTCGACAAAGGGATGACACCATGGCCGAGCCCGCTCTTGATAAACACCAACTGGCCGGATTCGATCCCAGGGAGCGCGGGTTCAGCCGCGCCGTCGAATTCGAGCCGGTGGCGGAAGGCTATCAGGCGATCCTGCGCTATGAAACGGTTCGTGTCACGACCGAGCCCTGTCGGACGCAGGATGACGCCTTGCTCGCCCTGATCGCGCTGCTCCACGGGCAAGGGTACCGGCAGTTGAAGACCCAAAAAAGTTTTCACAAGGGTGCGTATTTGGGTTCGCGGGAACCGTGGGTCGAGTATCCGGATCCGCCCGACGAGCCGGAACGGCGAGGCGTTCTGGGACGGCTGCTGAGTTGGTTCGGTTCCGCTTCTCGCGTCGGAGAAGACCGATGAATTTTATTCCCGTCGATCAACTTCGGTCTTCCGTCGCCGGTTTTTCGGATCCGTCTTCTTCGCCGAGCCCGAGCGAACATCGATCGTCTCGTTCCCGGTTGCCCTCCTGGTTTAAAGTCGTCGCCACAACCGGCCCCGACTATTTGGACGTGAAGGGGGCGGTGGATCGGCTCGGGCTCCATACGATCTGCGAAGAGGCTCGGTGTCCGAATCGCTGGGAGTGTTGGAACCAGCGCACCGCCACGTTTTTGATCCTGGGCGATATCTGCACCAGGCGCTGCCATTACTGTTCGGTCCATACGGGACGACCGAAGCCCGTCGATCGCGACGAGCCGCGACGGGTGGCCGAGGCCGTGCAGGCCCTGGGCCTTCGCCATGCCGTGGTCACGTCGGTCAATCGCGACGAACTGCCGGACGGCGGAGCCTCGGTGTTCGCCGACACCGTCAGACTCATCAGGCAACTGAATCCGCACTGCACGGTCGAAGTGCTCATTCCCGATTTTGAGGGAAACCGGGACGCGCTCAAGACCGTCTGCGCCGAACGGCCCGACATTCTGAATCACAACATCGAAACGGTTGCCCGATTGTTTCCGGCCGTCAGGCCGCAGGGGAAATATCGACGGTCGATCGAACTGCTGGAGCAGGCCAAGGGATGGGGCATGAGGACGAAATCCGGTTTGATCGTCGGCATGGGAGAGACCCTCGACGAGGTTCGAGACGTCATGCGTGATCTGCGATCGGTCGAGTGCGATGTTCTGACCATCGGCCAATATCTCCAGCCGACGAGGGACCATCTGCCCGTCTCACGATTTTACGATCCTTCCGAGTTTGCCGTTTTGAAAGAAGAAGGGCTTGCCCTGGGGTTCAGCCATGTCGAGTCAGGGCCGCTGGTGCGGAGTTCGTATCATGCGGAGCGGCAGGTGACGGTCAGGCCGTAGGAGAAGAGGAAGCCGTTCTCCGTTCATCTCATCGTCAACCGACCCGAGTCGCCACGTTCGACGTTTGAGCTTCGGTGTCGTTACCGAAGAGATTCAAACCGCCAACGCCTTGCCGATGATGGCCTGGGCTTCTTCCTGAATCCGCTTCAGGTGTTCCCTCCCCCGGAAGCTTTCCGCGTAGAGTTTGTACACGGCTTCGGTGCCGGACGGCCTGGCCGCGAACCACCCGTGCTTCGTCACGACCTTGATGCCTCCGATTGCGGCGCCGTTGCCCGGAGCGGTCGTGAGCATGGCGGTGATTCTGTCGCCGGCCAATGTCGTGACCGTCAGATGATGGGGGGAAAGTTTCGAGAGCGCGGCCTTCTGTTCCGGCGTGGCGGGGGCGTCGATCCGTTCATAGACCGGCTCGCCCAATTCGCCGGTCAAATCACGATAAAGCTGCGCCGGGTCCTTGCCGGTTTTGGCCGTCATCTCGGCCGCGAGAAGATCCATGATGATGCCGTCCTTGTCGGTGGACCAC
>JANDJG010000054.1 GCA_024331085.1 Nitrospira sp.
TCGACGACCTGCCGCCGGAGGGTGCGAATGGAGAAGGTACGAAGCCTGTTCCGCAGGCCCTCCATGTCTCCGCCAGCGTTGACGAACTGGCTTCGAAAGGACGGGAGGTCTCCGAAGAGGTGCTCGTCAATGAGAGTCGAAAGCCCATACAGCTCCAATAGCGAATTTTGGAGTGGCGTCGCCGTCAGAAGCACCTTGCGCCGGTCTTCAAGGGCCCATCGAATGTTCTGGCCCATGCGATTCGATGGCCGATAGGCGTTGCGCAGCTTGTGGGCCTCGTCGATGACCACCAGGTCCCATTGGACGGAGCGAACATCGGACGCGCGTGCGCTGGCGAAGTGCATGGACGTGACCACGATTTCGCCCGCCTCGAAGGGATTGGACACCCCTTGAGCTTGTCGAATCTGGTACTCTTTCGCATCAAGGATGACCGTCGGAAGGGTGAACTTCTCGGCCAGCTCAAGCGCCCACTGCTTGCGAAGGGAGGCGGGGCAGATCACAAGAAGCCGTCGTCGTCTTTCAGCCCAAAGCTGACAGAGGATCAAGCCGGCCTCGATGGTTTTCCCGAGGCCGACCTCGTCGGCAAGAAGGACGCCTTTGGAGATAGGGGATCGGAAGGCGAAGAGGGCCGCCTCGATCTGGTGAGGATTCAGATCAACGCACGCGTCGAAAAGGGATCTGGAAAGACGCTCCACTCCCGCCCCGCCGATGCGGGTCAACTCGCACGCAAAGTACTTCGCGTGATAGGCGGTGCTCATCGTCGCGTCTTCCCCCTTTGGTTGCTGTTCTTGTTCTCCTCGTTCTCGTCACGCTCCCGCTTCATCTCCAAGAGTCGTTTTACAAGAAAAGGTTAAGGGGACACGCTTCCCGTTCTCCCAGTGGTTCACGGTGCTGTAGGCGAGGCCGACTTTCTGGGCGAACTGTCTTGAGCCAAACAAAGCGGCACCGCAGAATCCCTCGCAACCACCGACCAGTCTTGTTCGTGATCATGACGGGATTCCTCAGCTTCTCCTAGGGCATCCGGCTGCCAGGATGGGCCGCAGTGTAAACGACAAGGTGAATCTGAGCAAGCTGAGCAGAGGTTTGCCGGGGAGGGGCTGGTGGCGGCCAACAGCGGCTTCTGGCTTCTAATGGAGACGTACTCACTATGGAGGGTCTTGCTGTACTGGGGGATGTTGTTCTGCTCCAACTTTGCTAGACAGCTCCGTTGAGGAGGCTGGTCCCACTCAAGGTCGAAAGGATGGTGGGTGAGGGACGGCCGCTCCGTTGTGGCGTTCGTTTTGTGGTTTTGCAGGCCGCGAGAATCTCTGCAAACGAGGAACAGGATTCATTGACGCTCCCGGCAACGGTTGTGTATAAGAAAGTGGCGTGCATGCGTGGTTTCGAGTTCATCCGCCTCGTGCCGCGCTGCGCCGCATGCGCACTCCACGAGAACACGGAATAACAGAATGTTCATGAGACGGCGGTCGATATGGTTGGCGCTGACGATTACGACGGCCTTGTGGTGTGGCTGTCTCCAGCCGGTGCCGGTGGATGCCGCCGAGACGGACGTGCGGGTCAGGGGGCAGGCCGACGCGCCGGTGACATTGATCGAATATTCGGACTTCACCTGCGGGTACTGCGTCAAGTTCTTCAAGGAGACCTGGCCGCGCTTGCAGGCTCGCTACGTCGATACCGGCAAAGTGAGGTTCCTGTACCGAGACTTTCCGCGCGCCGACCAGGGGCCCGGTTTCGATGCGGCGATGGCAGCCCGCTGCGCCGGCGCCCAGGGCAAGTATTGGGCGATGCACGATCGTCTGTTCGGAGAAGGGGGGCGACTTGCTACGACCGTGTATGCCCGCCATGCATCCGCGATCGGGCTGGATGCCGCCGCCTTTGCGCAGTGTGTCAAAGACGGGCGCTATGCCAAGGCGATTTTCGAGGATCGGCAGGAAGCCAACAATTGGGGATTCCGAGGGACGCCCGGGTTCATTCTGTTGCGGACGCACAGCGAACCAAGCGAGAAGGACCCGGCGATCGCTATTCCGGGGGCGTTTCCCTTTGAAATGTTCGCGGAGGAGATCGAACAGCTTCTCGCCGGCAAAGTTCGTTAGATTGCGATCATGAAAATGACGCCCGAAGACGAGTGCAACGCCATGGCCGTGCAGTCCGGTCGCTTCTCCGTCTGAGTGTGATGAGAGATTCTGTTGGGTCGGTCACGTTTGTAACCAGATAGGAATATCTTTATGGCATCAACACAGTTGTTCTGGCCGGTGTCCCATCGCGACGATGATTTTTGGGTCTGCATGTCCTGTCTGGGAGAGGTGTTCTATCGAAAAGTGCCCATGCCCGATTGTCCGTCGTGTCACGGGGTTTCGACCTATGAGGGGTTTTCTCTCGAGGCCATTCGAGATTGGGGAACGGAAGAATTGATCGCCAAGGCCGTCGCGGCCCAGCAAGAGGCGGCGACGTTGGAACCCCCTATCGAATCTTCAGCCCCGGTCGAAGCTGCGGACTAGCAGGCCACGGCTTGCAGGTATCTCGTGCAGCAATCGCGCCCTTTTCTCCTTCACGGCCAATGGAAGCAGAGCGACCGGACGACCAGGGTCGTGGATCCATTTACCGGCCGGACCATCGCCACCGTCGCGCAGGCTTCGGAGACCGATCTCAAAGAGGCGGTCGCCTCCACGGTTGAAGCCGCGCCCGTGATGGCGGGCATGCCGGGACATGCCCGCTATAAGATCTTGCAACAGATTGCCGCCATTCTTTCTCAACGCCGGGATGAGATTGCCTCCACGATCACCGCCGAAGCGGGCAAGCCGATCACGGACGCCAAGCGGGAAGTCGATCGGGCGGTGCAAACCTTTACGGTGGCGGCCGAGGAATCCAGGCGAATCGCCGGTGAAGTCGTCCCCTTGGATTGGACGCCGGGGTCCGATTCCCACGTCGGTATTCTCAGGCGGTTTCCTATCGGGCCCGTTCTCGGCATCACGCCGTTTAATTTTCCGCTCAATTTAGTGGCTCACAAGGTGGCGCCGGCGTTGGCCGCGGGCAATCCGATTTTCATCAAACCGGCTCCCCAAACGCCGCTCACCGCGTTGTTGCTGGGGGAAATAGCCTTGCAGGCCGGGCTCCCCCCCGGCGGGCTCAATGTCGTGCCCTGCGACAATATGTTGGCGGAGCGGTTGGTCGTCGATCCCCGCTTCAAGCTCTTGAGTTTTACCGGCAGCGCCGCGGTGGGCTGGATGCTCAAGGCGAAATGCGGCAAAAAGAAGGTCGTGTTGGAATTGGGGGGCAACGCGGGGGTGATCGTCGAACCGGATGCCGATCTTGATCTGGCGGCCAAACGATGTGCCGCCGGCGGGTTCGGTTATGCGGGGCAGACCTGCATTTCCGTCCAGCGGGTGTTCGTGCACCAATCGGTGGCGGATCCGTTTACGACGAAGTTGCTCATGCACGTCGCGCGGCTGAAGGCCGGAGATCCCACGGATGAGACAACGACCATCGGGCCGTTGATCGATCAATCGGCCGCCCATCGCGTCGAAAGCTGGATCAATGAAGCCGTGGCGGAAGGGGCCCGGGTGTTGCTGGGGGGGAAACGAATGGGTTCGGTGGTCGAAGCGACCGTCTTGTCGGACGTGAAACCGGATATGAAAGTGTCCTGTCAGGAGGTGTTCGGCCCGGTGGTGACGGTGACGCCGTACAACCGGTTCAGCGACGCGATCGCCATGCTCAATCAATCGGACTACGGGCTCCAGGCCGGCGTATTTACGCGGGATATCAACAAAATCTTCTACGCCTTCCGCCACCTGGAGGTGGGAGCCGTGCTCGCCAACGAAATCCCGACGTTCCGTTCGGACCATATGCCGTACGGCGGCGTCAAGGATTCAGGATTGGGGCGCGAGGGCGTGCGGGCCGCCATTGAAGAGATGACGGAGCCGAAGCTGCTGATCGTGAACGCCCAAGACCCGGCCCCTTCGACCTAAGAAAATTGTAAAAATTGTTTCAGGATATTGCGAAGCGGAATCAATCTTGATACAAGAGCACGCTTCGTACGGGAACCGATTCTGATTCGGATGACTGAGGGCCGAAGATTCGCGCAAGCCCCGCCGACAGCTCGAAAGCCCGGGCGACTCAATCACCAAGAGAGGGAGCACACATGGTACCGACGCACATGTTTTTGACGAGAGGGGTGGGCGTACACAAGGAGAAACTGGCCTCTTTTGAGGAGGCGTTGCGAAGCGCGGGGGTTGCCTACTGCAATCTCGTCAGCGTGTCGTCCATTTTGCCGCCCAATTGCAAAATCATCTCGCGGAATCGGGGCGAGAAGCTGCTGAGTCCCGGGGAAATCACGTTCTGCGTCATGGCCCGTTCCGAAACCAACGAACGAAATCGGCTGATTTCGGCCTCCGTCGGCCTGGCCAAACCGACGGACCGGAACAGCTACGGGTACTTGTCCGAACACCATGCCCACGGCGAGACGGACGAGGAAACCGGCGAGTACACGGAAGATCTCGCGGCTCAGATGTTGGCCACCACGCTGGGGTTGGAATTTGATCCCAACGTCGCCTGGAAGGAGCGCGAGCAAGTGTTTAAGATGGGCGGCAAGATCGTCAAAACGTCGAACATTACTCAGTCGGCGATCGGAAAAGCCGGCAAATGGACGACGGTCATCGCGCTCGCAGTCTTCATTCCGGGCGAGAACGTGGCCAAGCGGTATCGCCGATAACGGATGCGCCGGTCTGACTCTCCAGCGTGACCGGCGCTTGAGAAAAGGACGCATGCCATGACGTTGCCGGCCGGATGGGAAGGGCCGGAGCACAATTTTCTTGGCCTGGAAGAGCCGTGGTGCCACCCGGATCGGGCCGGGGTCTACGTCCTGCCGATTCCCTACGAACACACGTCCAGCTATGTCCGAGGGTCGGATCACGGTCCCTCCGCCATTCTTGAAGCCTCCCGCCAGGTCGAGCTGTACGATGAGCAACTCGAATGTGAACCCTTTCGTGAATGGGGCGGGATCGCCACGGCGTCGGCGTTGGATCTGGATGGGAAAGTGGATCGGGCCGCCGTCGCCGCCATCGAGCAGTTCGTTCGCCCGCACGTCGAGGCCGGGCGATTTCTTGTGACGTTGACCGGGGAACATACCGGCGCATTGGGAGCCATCCGCGCCCACGCCAGACGCTACCCGAATATGTGCGTCGTGCAGATCGACGCGCACGGAGACTTGCGCGAGGCCTACCAAGGCAACCCGTTCAGCCACGCCAGCGTCATGGCCAGAGTGGTGGAGGACGGGCATCCGCTGGTCCAGGTCGGCATACGGTCGATCAGCGGGGAAGAGATGGTTCGCATAAAGACGACGGATGGGATCATCACGTTTTTCGCCGCAAACCTCTTGGATCCCTCTGGTCCCTACGGCGGGCAGGCCTCCCGATGGATTCCCGACGTCGTGGCCGCTTGCAAAGGCCCGGTCTATCTTACGTTCGACTGCGACGGGCTTGATCCTTCCCTTGTTCCCGCGTTGGGCACTCCCGAACCGGGCGGGTTGGGCTGGTACGATACCTTGAATCTGGTCGCCGCCCTCGCCAGTGGTCCCGGTATCGTGGGAATGGATGTGAGTGAAATGACCCCTATCGAAGGGTTCGTGGCCCCCCAGTTTTCGGTGGCTCGGTTGATCTATCGCATGCTCGGCCGCATCAAGGCCGCAAAGCTTGTTCGAGAGCCATCTCCCGCCTTGTGATCTCTCGCACGGTTGCCGACGGGTCGCCCGTGACCGCTTTTATCCGCATCAACAAGTTTTTCACCGAGCAGGGGATCTGTTCCCGGCGAGAGGCGGATCGTCTGATTGAATCGGGAGCCGTCACGATCAACGGGCGCGTGGCCAACCTGGGTGACCGGGTAAGCCGTTCGGACGTGATCGCCTGTGATGGACGGGTGATCCCGTGGGGAAAGGCGCCCGTCTATATCAAATACCACAAGCCGGTGGGGGTGACGACCACCAGTGAGCCGCACATACATCGCAACATCATTGCGGAAATCGGCCATCCTGAGCGGATTTTCCCGATCGGACGGTTGGACAAAGATTCCTCCGGATTGATTCTGCTGACGAACGACGGAGACATCGTCAATGAAATCCTGCGCACTGAGTTCGGACACGAACGGGAATACGTCGTCGAGGTGGATCGTCCGTTCGATCGACGGTTTCTGGATCAAATGGCCGCGGGCGTGGAAGTGCTTGGAGCTATGACGAAACCATGCACGGTTTTCCGCGTCGGACCCAAGCGGTTTCGAATCATTCTCACGGAGGGGCGCAATCGTCAAATCAGGCGGATGTGTGCGGCGTTGGGTTATCGGGTCGTGGACCTTCACCGCGTGCGGATCATGCACGTCACTATTGATGGACTTGCTGTGGGAGAATGGCGCGAATTGACCGCTCAGGAGCGGGAAACACTGTTGGAAGCCGTGGGTCGTGAATAAGTCACTCTGACTCCCTTGGCGAATAGATGATTGCCTTGAAGAAGGTTCAGAAAGTCACCTGACTCTCAGTCCAGCTCCCGCCGGGCCGCTTGGACGATTGCCAGAACCGCCGGATGTTTGAGGCGGCGCTCGACGGTGATCGCATAAAAGTGCTGTTTGACGGAGTCCAGACGGCCGATGGGCGATACACGGTATTGGCGGCAGATTTCCTTTTCCATTGCAGTCACGCCGGGGAAAATGCCGAATCCCTCCTGACCAAAGGCCTTGAGCGTCGCGCTGTCGTCGAACTCGCCTACGATGGTGGGGTGGAGGTGGTGGTGGACCAACCATTGGTCGATCGATCGGCGAAGGGCTGCGTCCGCGGTCGGCAGGAGCATCGGGGCGCCGTGCAGCGAACGAGGAAACTCGCGTTTATAGAGCGACGCCAATTTCTGCGTGCCGAAGAACGTCACTCCCGATTCGCCGATGGGGTGGCTATAGGCATGCACCTTGAAGTTCGGCGGCGCGGGCGTGTCGGAGATGACAAGGTCGTATCGGTGCATCGTCAAGTCGGCCAGGAGCCGAAGGAGTTTGTCCTCTTGGCAGACCAAGTGCATGGGCTGATCCAAATTCAATCCTGCTCTGAGGAGATGGTTGGCCAGCGGCTTGGGCACGACATCGGCAATGCCGACGACCAGGCGTGCCTGGTGCCCCTCTGCGCGTCCTTTCACCGTGTTCAGCAACTCTTGTCCCATGGCGAAGATGGCTTCCGCGTATCCGAATACCACATGTCCCATCTCGGTCAACGCGAGCCGGCGTCCCGTGCGCACGAACAATTTTTCACCTAGGGATTGTTCCAGGAGCCTGATTTGGCCGCTGATGGTCGGCTGGGCGAGGCGGAGTTCCTCACAGGCTTTGGCGACCGTGCCGTGCTTGGCGACGGACCAAAAGTACAGCAAATGGTGATAGTTGAGCCATTCCATTATGGAGTACGTCGAAAAGCGGCACGTTCAATATACATCGTCTTTCACGAAGATTCCAATCCGTTTTATCTATTTTTCACAAAAGGGCCATGATTGCTACTCTCCCGCCCGCGCTATAGACACACACGCGACATACATACGAAAGGAGCATCCTTGTGATCGCCCTGCTGCTGGTCGTGCTCATCTCGACGCCGATGATCGCACTGGCGGAACCGGTAACCGATTCGAGGACCCCGCAAGCTCAGCCGAGCCGCACCGCTCCTCTCACCATCGAAGAAGTTCTCGCCAGAATCGAGTTGACCCATCCCCTGCTTCAGGCGACCGGAACCGAGCGCATGAAGGCTCGGGCCAAGGTTCTGAAGGCGCTCGGAGCTTGGGAGCCGACGGTCAAGAACGTTACAGAAGTCGAACGTTACGAAACGTGGAATCTCACGACATCGCCCTTCTTGCCGAAGATCCACACAGGAGGATTTAACGACACCAAAATCCAGGTGGGGCATCCGTGGGGCTTCCAGGTTGTTGGCGGGATTCGGAATGGAATGGGGGATCGAGGCAACCAGAACTTCATTGCCATTATCCCCGATCTCCAGCTGTTCTATCCTCAGCAGCAGCTTATCCTCGGCGGATCATTCCAACTTTTGCGTGGCTTGATCATCAATGAAGAAAACGCGGAGTTGCAGCAAGCCGAACTGGCTGGGCCGCTTGCGGAGGTGAAGGTGGCCCAGAAACGGCAGGATCTCTATCTGGCGGGGGCCGTCCAATACTGGGATTGGCAGGTAGCGGTCAAGCAGGCGGAGGTTCAGAAACAGGCGCTGGCGGTGGCCGAAGCGCGATATCAACAGATTGAAGGGCAGGCCAAGGCGGGCAAGGTGTCGCCGCTCGATGTGGTCGAGATCGGCCAGGAAGTGCAACGTCGCCGGGAGGCAGCCATAGCCGCGCAACGGAAGGTGGAATATGAGCAGTACAAGTTGTCGTTGTTTCTCTGGGAAAACGGCGAGCCTGTGACACCGCGACCGGAGTGGGCGCCGGAGTTTCAGGGCGAAACACCGCTGCCGACCGAGGAGGAGATTGCGGCCTACAAAGCAGAAGCGAAAGAAGATCGGCCGGAAGTGCGGGCGCTATACATCGAAGCCAAGATGAATAACATCGATCTCAAGCTGGCTAAGAATAAACTGCTCCCGAAATTGGTTCTCGAAGGAGGGCCGACCGATGCCGCCACGGACTGGATTGTAGGAGTCGGCTACCGGACGGGACTTCACTTTGAGATGCCTCTCTTCCAGCGGGAGGGCCGTGGGAAGGTCATGTCTGCCGAAGTAGGGTTGGCGCAATTGGCTTTGAAGCAGCAATATACCGAGCAACAGGTTGGTTTTGACGTGGACAATTGGCTCTCGGCAATTGTGCGGGCCAGGGACAGGGTTAGGGCCGCTACAGAATCGTACAGGCTGGCCAAAGAGCTGGAAGAAGGCGAGCGCAAGCGGTTCGATCTGGGGCTGTCGAGCATTCTCTTTGTCAACTTGCGTGAACGCAACGCTGTGGACACGGCCTATAAATTGTATCGAGCGCAAGCCGACTATGCCGTGGCGCGCGGTGGTCTTCTTTGGGCTATAGGAGCCTTGTCGAAACCTGTGTCGGATGCCGTCTTGGCCAAGTATGGAAACCCTCTGACTGCGGCGGGCATGAATGGGTACAAGCAACAGGGACGTGACTAATTATTGATAACGAAGGTGCATTGTTTATGATCGTTCTCTTCTTGGCCGTTCTCATTTTGTCTCCGGTGGTGACGCTAGCGGAATCGGGGAGCAACGCAGGGATCGTACGGCTTGAGCAGGCGCGCACTGCTCCGCTCACCATCGAAGAAGTCCTTGCCAGAATCGAATTGACGCACCCTCTGCTTCGAGCGACCGGAGTTGAGCGGAAGCAGGCCCGAGCGAAAATCTTGAAGGCGCTGGGAGCCTGGGAACCGACGGTTAAGAACATTACAGAAGCCGCGCGGATTCAAATTTGGAACTTCTTGGCTTACGACCACGTATCGACGGGGGGATTTAACGATACCAAACTTGAAGTCGGCCATCCCTGGGGATTCCGGATTCTGGGCGGGATCCGTAACGGTTTCGGAGATCGCAGTATTGTCGGGACTCCTCCTCAGTCCGGAGGAACCGTGGCTCTGATCCCTGATCTCCAGCTTTTCTATCCTCAGCAACAGATGGTTGTGGGCGGCTCGATCCATCTGCTGCGCGGCTTGATGATGAACGACGAATATGCCGAGTTTCAGCAGGCCGAACTGGCGGGGCCGCTCGCCGAAGTCCATGTCGCCCAGAAGCGGCAAGATCTCTATCTTGCGGGGGCCATTCAGTATTGGGATTGGCAACTTGCGGTCAAGCAGGCTGAGGTACGGAAGCAGAATTTGGCGGTGGCCGAAGCGCGATATCAACAGATTGAGGGGCAGGCCAAGGCGGGCAAGGTGTCGCCGCTCGATGTGGTCGAGATCGGCCAGGAAGTGCAACGTCGCCGGGAGGCGGCCATAGCCGCGCAACGGAAGGTGGAATATGAGCAGTACAAGCTGTCGTTGTTTCTCTGGGAAAACGGCGAGCCTGTGACACCGCGACCGGAGTGGGCGCCGGAGTTTCAGGGCGAAACACCGCTGCCGACCGAGGAAGAGGTCGGGGCTTACAAGGCGGAGGCGAAGGAAGATCGGCCGGAAGTGCGGGCGCTGTACATCGAAGCCAAGATGAACAACATCGATCTCAAACTGGCCAAAAACTACTTGCTTCCCAAGTTTGATTTTGAGGGAGGGCGAACGGATGCTCCCGCGGACTGGATCGTCGGCGTGGGATATCGCTATGCGACGCAGTTTGCCATGCCTCTGTTTCAGCGGGAAGGTCGGGGAAAGGTGCTGTACGCGGAGGCGGAGCAACAAAGGTTGGTCTTGAGCCAGGTGTACGCTGAACAGCAAGTGAGCATCGATGTGGACAATTGGCTCTCGGCGATTGTGCGGGCCAGAGACCGTGTGAGGGCGGCGACGGAAGCCTATCGATTGGCCAAGGCGCTGGAAGAGGGTGAGAGAAAACGATTCGATATGGGAATTTCCAGCATTTTATTTGTGAATTTGCGAGAACAGAATGCCGTTGAGGCGGCGTTTGAACTCTATCAAGCTCGGTACGATTACGATTTGGCACGAGGCGGCCTTCTCTTGGCAAGAGGGGCCTTATCGAAGCCGGTAGGGGATGCGGTGCTGGCGAAATATGGAGATCCGCTGACGGCGGCGGGGAAGAACGGCTACAAACGAGCAGGGCGTGATTAATCGACAACAAAGGAGCATCCTTTCGTGATTGCTTTGTTGGTGGCGTTGTTAGTCTCGTTGGTCTGGATGCCGGTAGCTGTTTTGGCGGAGGTGCCAACGGTCACGGGGGTGTCGAGACAGGCTCCGATGCGAACCGCTCCATTAACCATTGAGGAGGTGCTGGCCAGGATCGAGTTGACTCATCCGCTGATCAGAGCAACAGGGCTGGAACGGGCACAAGCTCGAGCGAAAGTCCTGAAGGCGCTGGGCGCGTGGGAACCAAAGTTAAAGAATGAAGTCGAGGTCGACCGCTACCAAACGTGGAATCTGACAAATGCGCAAGGTGTGCCGAATACCCTGGTGGCTGGTTATAGCGATACCATGCTCAAGGTAGGGCACCCCTATGGGTTCAATATTTTCGGTGGCATTCGTCATGGTTTCGGAGATCGTGCGACCGTCTCGAGTTCCGGAGCGATCCTTCGTTCTCCATTAGGGGGACCGGTAGCGTTCCCTGAGGATCTCGAACTGTTTTATCCAAATCAAATGGCAATTTTTGGCGGAGAATTCAATCTCTTGCGCGGTTTTATGATCAACGACGAGTTCGCTGAATTTCAACAGGCCGAGCTCGCCGGCCCATTGGCAGAAGTGAAAGTCGCTCAGATGCGGCAAGATCTCTTCTTGGCCGGAGCCGTGCAGTATTGGGACTGGCAGTTGGCGGTCAAGCAGGCCGAGGTTCAAAAGCAGGCTCTGCGGGTTGCGGAGGATCGCCTTGCGTTCATTGAGGGGAAAGCAAAGGCTGGGCTGGTGTCACCGCTCGACGTCGTGGAAGCGGGGCAAGAAGTCCAGCGACGGCGCGAGGCCGCGATTGCCGCTCAACGAAAATTGGAATATGAACAGTACAAACTGTCTTTATTCCTTTGGGAAAAGGAGGAACCAATTACCCCTCTCCCTGAGTGGGCACCGGAGTTTGGGGGGGAAACACCCTTGCCGACTGAAGATGAAATCGTCGAGGCCAAAGTTGCGGCCAGGGAAGACCGCCCGGAAGTGCGTAAGCTGGCGATTGACGTTCGGATGAACAACATTGATCTCAAGCTGGCCAAGAACAAGTTGCTCCCCAAGCTGACGGTTGAGGGGGGGCGGTCGGTGGGGGGTATCTACTGGATCGGAGGGTTCGGCTACCGGGTGGGAACCGTACTCAGCATGCCGTTGTTCAACCGAGAAGCCCGCGGGAAGGTGGCCCATGCAGAGGCCGAGCAAGAACGATTGACGTATGACCTGTGGAACGCCGAGCAAAAAGTCAGCCTCGACGTGGATAACTGGGTGTCCGCCATCGTACGGGCCAGGGACCGCGTAAGGGCCGCCAAGGAAGCGTATCAATTGGCGCAAACCCTGTTGGCCGGTGAGCAGAAGCGATTCGACATGGGTGTTACCAGTCTCTTGTTCGTGAATCTGCGAGAGCGAAATGCCGTCGAGGCTGCCTACGAGCTGTATCAGGCACAATACGATTATGACCTGGCACGGGGTGGCTATTTGTGGGCCAAGGGGGCCCTCTCAAAACCGGTGCCCGACACCATTCTGGCGAAATATGGTGATCCTGCCACCGCGGCCGGTTTGTCAGGTCGAAAGCTGCAGGGACGTGATTGAAAAGTGATGGACGCTGTAGTTGGGAAAGGCCGATCCCTCATTTTTAATAACAGGGGGTGTTCATGAAAGAGCTTTACGGTTCAAGCTATCCGAACTTGTTTCAAGCACTGATGAGACAGCTCTCTGTAGCGTCGCGTGTCGAGAAAAAATTGCTCACCGTTATCCTGGCCTATGCTCTCGCGATCGGACTGTTCTCCCTTATCGTTCCCTTAACGGTTCAAGAGCTCGTCAGTACCTTCTCTTATGCCGTTCAGCCCGTCATGATCTGGACGTTGACCGGTATCATGCTGGCGGTCTTGCTGTTCGTCGGTATGTTTAAGACGTTCCACTTCTATGCGGTTGAAATCGTGCAGCGGCGGATCTTTGCCAGGGTGGCTATCGCCATGGCTCAACAGCTTCCGCGCTATCGCTTCCAAGGCTTCAGGCCGGAAGCGGCCAACCGCTTTATTGAGATCGTGTTCATGCAGCGTGCCTTGTCCACGCTCCTCATCGACTTGGTGAACGTCGTCGTGGGTGGGACGGTAGGCATGGTCCTGCTGGTGATTTATCACCCTTATTTTCTTGTGTACGACATGTTGCTGATGGTCGGCTTCGCCATCACCTTTTTTGTTCTTTCCCGCGGCGCGTTGCGAACAACAATGGATATGGCCCAGGCCAAGTATGAGGTCTTCGATTGGATGCAGGATATTTCGCGCAATGTCTTGCAGTTGAAGGCAACGGACAGTTCCGCCTGGATCATGCAGAAGACCGACCAGCTTGTTAACCACTACACAGAAACTCGAAAGGCGAGAATTCGCGTCTTGTTGCGTCAATATATCGGTTCCGTCTCCGGACAAGCAGTCGCGCAAGCCGGTGCATTGGCGCTCGCCGGATGGCTGATGGCGCAGGGGCAAATGACTCTTGGTCAGTTGGTGGCGGCCGAAGTGGTGGTCGGCGCGCTGGTGCTGAATTTTGACTCGCTGATCAAAAACATGGGCCACGTGTATTATTTCTTCACGGCCGTCATGGAACTGAGCGATTTCTTCTCGCTTCAGCGTGATCCGCTCCCCACCGCGTCGACGGTTGCGTTGCCCGCGCATCTGAATGAGGGGATCCGAGTGACCTGCAAAAGCGTGGGACTGGTTCATGACGGGGCGTCCGTCTTTGATGGTTTCAATTTGGATGTCGCTCCGGGAGAGAAGCTTGGGATCTATGCCCGCACCACCACGGCGAAAACGGCGTTGGCTCGGGTGCTGGGCGGGTTGGAGGCGCCGACCAGCGGCGTTGTCCAATATAATGGGGTTGATTTGCGATACATTGACCCCACTGTCCTCAGTCAATGTCGGAGCGTCATGATCGATTCTCAGCTTTCTCTGTTGAAAGGGACTATTGAAGACAATATCGTGCTCGGACGATCTTACGTCACATACGACGACATTATATGGGCGCTCCGTTTTACAGAACTCGAAGAAGATATCGATGTCCTTCCTCAAGGCATCAAATCGGATATCTCAGAGCTGGGCGAAGCCATTTCTCCGAGTCATGCCGTCCAAATCCTCCTTGCCAGGGCTATTCTTGGTCGGCCTCAAGTCCTGATCTTCGACGGCCTGATTCACAGTCTTGAGCCCTCGCTGAGGGAGAGGATCTTGCGTCGGCTCTGTGCGAAAGAAGAACCTTGGTCGGTGATTTTTGTGTCCACTGATCCCAACTTGACGGATCATGCCGATCGCCGTGTGATGCTGCATCATGCCCATATGTAACTGACTGTTGTCATGTAACAGCGAATTAAGGGAGGCTCCATGGCTCGCCAACAAGGTAATTCAGAAGAAAGATCGCTGGTGGTATCACAACCAGGGCCAGGTATTGCGGCCGTTGATGTCGACATGATGGGCAGTGTGGCCAATATGTCGTCATGGCAGGCCGTCAAAGTGCCAAGAAGTTTGCTCGGCTCTTCACGGGTGACGTTAACGATTCTTCTTCTAATACTGATTATTGTGGAGTTCGTCCCATGGACGCAGACGATCAGCGCCACGGGGAAAGTTTCAGCTTATACGCCGTATGAACGGCCGCAAAACATTGAATCTCGTATCACCGGTCGCCTGAAGGCGTGGCATGTCTATGAAGGCATGCCAGTGAAGAAGGGCGATCTCATCGCCGAGCTTGAAGACTATGATCCGAATTTCATGGCGCCGGAACTCATTTCTTTGTTGGAGCAGCGAAAGATCGCCCTGCAACAGCAACGGGAAGCAGCTCTGGCCAGGGCCGAGCAGTTAAATAAGCGGATTGGGGAAATGAGGAACTTAGTCAAAGCTGCGGTTCCTTCTGCCGATGCGAGGGTGGTTGAGGCGGAGAACAGAGTACGTGAAGCCCAGCAAAAACTTGAAGCGGCCAAAATCGATTTGACCACCGCATTGCTCAATGTCGATCGGCATCGGCAGCTCGTCAAGGACGGATTGGTTTCCCAACGGGAGCTCGAATTGACGATTCAAGCCGAGGTGACGGCACAGGCCGCCTTGCAAGCCGCGCAGGCCAATCTGAAGGCTGCCGAACAAGCAAGGTCGGCGTTGGCATTCGGTCGAGATCAGGTCTCCGCAGAGGTATGGCAGCGATTGATAGAGGCGGAAGCAGCTCGCGACCAGGCGGTTGCGAGTGCTGCGAAAGCAGCGGATGAGCTGGCGGATGTCACGGTTCGCCTGCAAAATAATCAACAACGTATTGATGCAGCCAAGATCTATGCGACGATGGACGGGACCGTGGTCAGGCAGGCAAGGATCGGTATCATGGAAACCGTGAAGCAGGGAGACACGCTTGTAACCCTTTCGCCCAAGGCGGGAGATGTTGCGATCGAGATGGTTGCCGAAGGGTTGGACGCTCCGCTCTTGACGCCGGGACGAAAGGTGAAGATTCTCTTCTTCGGAGTTCCGGCGATTCCATTGCCGGCTTGGCCTGAATTGATGGCGGGCACTCGGACAGGCATCATTCGAGTCGTCGATCAGATCGACGACGGTAAAGGCAATTTTAGATTCTGGGTGGTGCCGGACCCGGAAGATTCGCAACCGTGGCCCGACCAGTCACGGGTTCGGCAAGGGACGAAGGTTCTGGGGTGGGTTATCCTGAATCGCGTTCCGCTGTGGTATGAATTGTGGCGGCGGTTTAACTTCTTCCCGCCAGATTATACCGAGCGCGAACCCAGCATCTTTGAGATGTTCATGCCAAGGACGGCCGGGCAAGGGTTGAAGTAGGACCTTGTGCGAGTTGAGAGGGGGAGGGGGGAGCCTCCTCCCCCTCTTTTTTGTGTCTTTGGAAGAAAATTCGTGCGGTTGCCAGACGGTGGTCGGGTTGAGGACGTTGCTTCTGCCTGATCCTTCCCAGTTCTTCGCGGCCATACTATTCTTCAGTCGAAAGAAAGGCGTCATAGATCTTTCAAGGGACTTGATCCTCTCGGCGAAGATTGGCTAAGGTGAGCCTGCGACGCGGGATCACCGTGAACACGCCCTTCCACCTGGTAGAAAAATCCCGTCCGAGCGCAAAGAGAACCAACCAGCTATGGAAGAGCCCCGTCGATCAGCCTCATCTCCATCACATGATGCCTCGGCGAGTACCCGTCGGGTGGTGGTAGGAGTTCTGGGGGGGAGCAAATCGGACTTCCCCATTCTGGAAAAAGCCGGTGCCATCTTGGCCGAATTGTGCATTCCCTATGAGCTGCTGGTCGTTTCGGCGCACCGGACTCCAGATAGGCTATTCGAGTATGCTACGACTGCTGCCGAGCGTGGGATCGAAGTGATCATCGCCGGTGCCGGAGGGGCGGCTCATCTTCCGGGGATGCTTGCAGCCAAAACTCATCTTCCCGTCATTGGCGTCCCTATCCCAACCGAGCATCTGCGCGGCCTTGATTCCTTGTTGTCCATTGTTCAAATGCCGAGAGGAATTCCAGTGGCGACGGTGGCGATTGGAGGAGGCGAAAACGCAGGATTGCTTGCGGCACAGATTCTTGCCGGACGATATCCTGACATTGCCGAGCGCGTAAAACAGTATCGGCTCCGACAGACCGAGACCGTGCTCAATTCTCCGGAGGCCGGTGGAGCCGGCGCATTCATGTCCGCCACTCACCGCGAATGATCGTTCGGCATGACGCAGGCGATTCTCGAACCAGGATCGGTTCTCGGCGTATTAGGTGGCGGGCAATTGGGAGCGATGTTCGCCTGGGCGGCGAGGCGAATGGGTTATCGCGTAGCCGTGTGGGATCCTGATCCCGATGCACCGGCTCATGCCGTCGCGGAGCGATCGTTCGTTTCCTCGTTCTCCGATCCGCAGAGTTTCGAGGCCTTTTCTCGTTTTGTCCATGCGATAACGTTCGAGTGGGAAAATATCCCGGCCGAACTGTGTGAGCGGTTCGAGCAATGCCATCCGGTCAGGCCGTCGTCGTCGGTCCTTCGCACCATTCAAGACCGACTCACACAAAAACAGTTCCTCTCGGCCGTCTCGCTGCCGGTTCCGGCTTTTGCCGCCCTGGATTCACCGGCACAACTGGCCGAAGCCGTGAAACAGATCGGTCTGCCGGCCGTGTGCAAAACCGTGATGTCCGGCTATGATGGAAAAGGGCAGTGGATCATCCGTCAGCCGGCCGAAATCGAGAGGGTTGCCCATGAATTGCAACAAGCGAAATCCTCTTGTTTCAAGTGGATTCTCGAGCAGTTGGTGACATTTGAGCGAGAAGTGTCGGTCCTTGTTGTTCGGGGGCACGACGGCGAATGTCGCACATACCCTCCTGCGCACAATCTGCACAAACGCGGCATCCTGCGTCTGACGCGCGTTCCCTCCTCCCTCCAGCCCGACACCGAACGGACCGTCGCGTTCCTTGCTCGGCAAGCGGTCGAGAAGTTGAACGGAATCGGCGTCTTTTGCGTCGAATTTTTTCAAACGGCGGACGGGTTTCTTATTAATGAAATCGCTCCGCGCCCCCATAACTCAGGTCACTACACCCTGGATGCCTGTACCGTCTCGCAGTTTGAACAGCAAGTTCGCGCTCTTTGCGGGCTGCCGTTGGGAGAAATCCGCTTACTCAGTCCGGCCGCAATGGTCAATCTGCTTGGCGCCGAGGCGCAAACCGTGACAACCGGACGGCAGTACCGGGAGCTGACCTCCATTCCGGGAGCGGTGCTGCATCTATACGGGAAACGGGTTGTGCGTCCCGGGAGAAAGATGGGACACATCACCTTTCTTGCCGAACACGCCGAAGAAACCGTCGAGCGAGCCGATCGGCTCATGCGCCTACTGGAACAGTCGGAAGAACCGTCGCTTCATCGCTCCCATCGGTCGTAGGGACGACTCGGCGAAAAGAAGGGGACGTCGGGCCGTTTAAAAAAGCCGACCAGCGCCATGCCCGCGACGAATCCGCCGATGTGGGCAAAGAAGGCGACGCCGCCTCCGGAGGCCCCGACGCTCATGCCGCCGCTCACCAATTGGGTGATGAACCACATGCCCAATACAATACCGGCCGGGACTCGAGCGATGCCCAGTCCCATCAACCAGACCAGCACGTGGGCGCGGGGGTACAACAGCAGATAGGCCCCCAGCACGGCAGAAATGGCTCCGCTTGCCCCAACCATGGGAATTGTCGAGGAAGGATCGATGAGGGCGTGGCTCAGCGCCGCGAGTATGCCGGACAACACGTAAAAGACGATGTACTTTACGTGTCCCATGGCATCCTCGATGTTGTTCCCGAAGATCCAGAGATACAGCATGTTGCCCAACAGATGCATCCATCCGCCATGGAGAAACAT
>JANDJG010000055.1 GCA_024331085.1 Nitrospira sp.
CCCTCGGCGCTGTGTCCCTTCTGTCCGGGACAAGAGCGGCTGACGCCCAAAGAAATCATGGCCTACAGACCGCAACCGGCCGAACCGAACTCCCCGAACTGGACCGTGCGCGTCGTGCCGAACAAATTTCCCGCACTCCAAGTCGAGGGAGAGATGGGGCGCGAAGGCGTGGGACTGTACGATCGAATGAACGGTATCGGCGCCCATGAGGTCATCATCGAAACCCCGAGCCATACCGACGGCCTCGCGGAACTGCCGGCCAAACAAATTGAAGATGTGCTCTGGGCCTATCGGGACCGCATCATCGACCTCAAAAAAGACATACGGCTTCGCTATATCATCATTTTCAAGAACCACGGCCTGGCTGCCGGCGCGACGCTGGAGCACAGCCATTCCCAGTTGATCGCCCTGCCGATCGTCCCCACCAGCGTGCAGGACGAAATCGAAGGCTGCCGGGCCCACTTCGAACAGAAAGAACGGTGCATCTACTGCGACATCATCCGACAGGAAACAGGTGACGGCGAGCGGATCGTGGCTGAAAACCCGGAGTTCGTCTGCGTCACGCCGTTCGCTCCACGCTTTCCTTTCGAGATGTGGATCCTGCCCAAGCGCCACGCGGGCTACTTCGAGGAAGGTCACAAAACGCAGTTTGAATGTCTGGCGCCGATGTTGTCCGAATGCCTCCGACGAATGGACAAGGCCCTGTCCCGCCCCGCGTACAACTTCATTCTCCACAGTTCGCCGCTTCACGAACGGACCGGCGAGTTTTACCACTGGCACCTGGAGATCATCCCCAAACTGACACAAGTCGCCGGGTTTGAGTGGGGAACGGGGTTCTACATCAACCCGGTCTCGCCGGAAGAGTCCGCCAAGTTCCTTCGCGATGTCGATGTGTGATGGATCATGACCGTTTCCTTCCGCATCGAGGCTCCTGCGCTCGCTCGGTCGCTGCGCCGCATCGAGGAAACGGTCCGCCGCGCCGGGGGGAGGACATGGCTGGTGGGAGGTTCCGTCCGTGACTTGCTGCTGGAACGGCAACCTCACGATCTCGATGTCGAGGTCACCGGTCTCGACCCGGACCGACTTCACGACGTGCTCCGAGAACATTTCACAGTCCGGTTCGTCGGGAAAGCCTTCGGCGTCTTCAAGCTTGACGGCCTGCCGATCGACGTATCCGTTCCGTCGCGCATCCCGGCTGGCCATACATCCGTCGCCGCCATGCGGAATCATGCCGATCCCACCATGGACATCGACGAGGCGCTGGCCCGCCGCGATTTCACAATCAACGCCATGGCCTGGAGCCCCGCCACGTCGGAGCTCCGCGACCCATTCAACGGCCGGGAGGACTTGACCTTCCGTGTGCTGCGCCATGTCTCCGATCGATTTGCCGAAGACCCGCTGCGCGTGTTGCGCGGCATGCAACTGGCCGCCCGGTTCGAACTGACCCCCGCCCCGGAAACGATTCGATTATGTGGAACTCTTTCCCAAGCCGGGCAGCCGGCCGAACGGATTTGGGAAGAATGGAAAACGCTGCTGCTCGACGGCGTCAAACCGTCGCTCGGCCTGACGTTTTTACGCGACACTGGCTGGCTTCGGTTTTATCCCGAACTCGCGGCCCTTCAAGGCTGTCCGCAAGATCCGACCTGGCACCCCGAGGGCGATGTCTGGGTCCATACACTTCATTGTTTGGATTGGTACGCAGGTGAGCGAACCGGCCACGAAACGGACGACCTCGTCGTCGGGCTGGCCGTGCTCTGTCACGATTTCGGCAAGCCTCTCACCACAGCCGATGACAGTGGGCGCGTGACCTCGCACGGTCACGAAGAGCAAGGAGAGGCGCCCACAAGGCGATTTCTCGAAAGACTCACCAACCAGCAACGACTCATCGATGACGTCATTTCCCTTGTGCTGTATCACCTTCGTCCTCGACAACTTTACGATGCTCAGGCATCCGACGTCGCCGTCAGGAGACTGGCCAGACAGGTTCAACGCATCGACCGATTGGTTCGAGTCGCCAGGGCCGACCACGCCGGGCGCCCGCCAAAACCCTTCGACGGCTTCCCGGCCGGCAAATGGCTGTTGGATCGCGCGAAACGGCTGGAGGTGGATGCTCAGGCTCCTCCCCCGATCGTGATGGGCCGGCACCTGCTGGCATTGGGAATCACGCCGGGCCCCGACATGGGCCGACTGCTTGAAACCTGTTACGAGGCACAACTCGACGGCAAGTTTTCAACCCTTGAAGAGGGATTGGCGTACGTTCAAGCGCGCCTGCTCTACGGGCATTGATAGGCCTTCCTGATCTCTTCTTCCTACACACTCTTTTCTCCGCCATTTGAAAGCCCACCTTGCACATCCCTCCGCCGACAGCCTATGATCGCCTCATGCGCGTCCAACTGAGCCATCCTTCGCGAACGGTGGAGGTCAAAGGTCCTAAAAAGGTCAAGGATGTGCTCCGCGAGCTTCGCCTCATGAGCGAGGCGCACTTGGTAATCCGCGGCGACGAGTTGGTGACCGAGGACGAGCTGCTTTCCGACCAGGATCAGATTGAAATTCGGCCGGTGATCTCAGGAGGGTGAGCGAAACCGACCGCTTACCTTCTCCCCTTGACCCCCTCTCTCGGACACCTGTATAACCACGGGCGACCGAACGGTAGTTTTCAGTTCCTGTCGCACAATGACCGTGCGCCCGTAGCTCAATGGATAGAGCACCAGACTACGGATCTGGGGGTTACAGGTTCAAGTCCTGTCGGGCGCACCACCCCTTTTTCTTTCTGAGAGAAGTCCTCTCGATGACTTCTTGCTGAGATGGATACCCTATGAGCCCCTCATAAAAAAAGCGGGGTGCGGGCTCTTTTCTCTGTCTTCCATCACCTTAGACAGCTCTCACTTTTTCTTCTGAGCCCGCACGCCACTTTTCCTTATCTCCTTACTTCTACTCTCAACTTCTACCCTCACTCTTCCGGCGACCTCCTCCCTTGAGGTGACTCCCCAGGATGTTGTCCGGCAACCCTCCAGTCGCCTTTCGCTGGTTGCCCCGCGCCGTGGTCATCGGGCTCGCATCTAACGGCCGTGCCTACTGGCACCGAGGGTCACAGGCGCGTACCCCGAACCTTCATCCCACTCCTCCAACAGAGAAGAAATCCTTTCGCACGCTGGCACCGGAAGAGTGAGCCTTTTCCCCGGCCGCCAACCTTCCATGAGCGTCACATCCCTCCTTTCTTCTCCCTTTCACGGCGGAGGCTGGTTCAGAGAGCTTTCTCCACTATTGAGGCCTTGGAGGAGTTTTAGGCTTCCCATTCTCTGATGGGCCTGCTCACCGCCCCTGCGCTCGACCTCTCTTTTTTGTTTGTTCCTC
Source organism: Nitrospira sp. (assembly GCA_024331085.1). Lineage (GTDB taxonomy): Bacteria > Nitrospirota > Nitrospiria > Nitrospirales > Nitrospiraceae > Nitrospira_D. The sequence continues at coordinate 3,355 of JANDJG010000055.1, forward strand.
TCACCGAAACCTCCGCCCACTTCTAGATAACACTCTCCGGCATCAATTCAAGAAGCCGTTCCGGGACGCACCAGGCAGGGTTCAAGTCCGGTCATAAGATTACCCATCGGCTGAGGCTCTTTCAGTGCAATCTCTTGCTCCCACCCCGACTCATTCGTGATGCAGCCGTAACATCGGCGTTATTCGCCCATAATCTCATGATGCCATAGTGATGGCCTTCCCATAGGAGGTGACCCATGACTTGGCTCAAAGAGCAACCACGTTCTCTCGATCTTCCTACTGCTCCGCTCACGCAAACCCTTCGCGAGGTCGGACGCTCGCCTCGTTGGACGTTGTTTCAAGGCCGACGGCCCCGTTGGAAGAATCGGCAGGCAGGGCTGATCGGCGGCGGAACCCGCAAGGGCCAGGCGCTGATCAAGCGGCTGGCTCGGCTGGAACGAGTCGCGAAGATCGAGATGGGCCGACGGATCACAACGTCTTGACAGCCGCAAGCGCACGGAGACATCGTCGTTCAATTTGATGCTCATGCGGGAATGTGGTACGGTCCGCCCCGTCATGTCCGATTCTGGATCTTCTTTCAAACTGGTGGATGTGCCGGGCGGCCTGCCGCTGTTCGGCCACGCTGGCATCTTCAAAAAAGATCCGCTCCGGACCATGGCCGAGTGGTGGCGCCGGTACGGCGACGCCCTATGTTTTCGCCTTGGCCCTAAGACACTTCACCTGTTCAGCCATCCGGATCTGGCTGAAGAGATTCTGGTCCGACAAGCCGACCGGTTTGTAAAAGTGTACGACCCTCGGCGGCCGGTCGGACTCGCATTGGTTCTGGGCAACGGCCTGGTCACCAGTTCGGGAGAGGTCTGGAAGCGCCATCGCCGGATCATCCAGCCGATCTTTCATCGGGCACGGCTCACGGCGATGGCCGATCGGATGGTCCAAATCGGCGAGCAGCGCATCGCCGGCTGGCCGAACCAGACGGAACGACCGATCGACATCGCCGCCGAAATGATGGCGCTGACGCTCGAGGTGATCTCCCACACCATGTTCACCACCAGCGTCGCTCACCATCTCGATCACATCGGCCGTGCGTTGCGCGTGAGTTTGCGCTACGCGTTCGACTCGTTTCACAATCCGCTCCATCCACCGACGTGGTTGCCGACCAGACGAAACCGCGAATTTCATCAGGTCACAGCGTTTCTGGACGGGTTGATCTACGATCTGATCGCAGAACGTCGTCGAAGCGGCGCGCGGCATGACGATCTTCTGGATCGTCTCCTTGACGCGCGTGACGAAGAAACCGGCGCCGGCTTGACCGATCGGGAACTGCGGGACGAGGCGTTGACGATTTTCGCGGCGGGACACGAAACCACCGCCAACGCGTTGGCCTGGACCTGGTATCTCCTGGCGACCCATCCAGACGTGAAGGCCCGGTTTCACGAAGAGTTGGATCACGTGCTCGGAGATAAGAGGCCGACGGCGGACGATCTGCCCAACCTGCCCTATACACGAGCCCTCTTTGACGAATCACTGCGCCTGTTTCCTCCCGCTCCGGCCATCCAGCGAAAGGCGGCGACGGAGACGACCGTCGGCGGCCTGACGCTTCCGGCCGGTTCGGTGGTGTTGATCGGCACCTACAATCTGCACCGACATCCCGCCTTTTGGCCGGACCCGGACCGATTGCTACCGGAACGATGGCTCAAGGGAGACCGATCCTTCTCCCGCTGTGCCTACATCCCCTTTGGAGCGGGACCGAGAGCCTGTGTGGGAACGCACTTTGCGTTGCTTGAGGGCCCGTTGCTCCTGGCCTTGATCGGGCAACGGTATGACTTGCGGCTGGCCCAAGAGCGAGTCGAGCCGCAGCTGATGGTGACCTTGCGGCCGAAAGACGGCATCCTCATGACGCGCCATCCGCGACGAAGGTTGGCCACCTCCGCCGCCTAGTTCCGGAGCTGGTCTGCCTGCCCTTGAGCCCTGGCCAGATTGACGCGGGAGGCGTTGACGCGGAACAGGGCATCGATCATGTTGTCCTTCGCCCGCACCACGGAAAACAGCGCGTTCGACAGTTCCAGCGTGTTGGAGCTCAATGTTCTGATCCGCTCGCGGGCCAACGCCAGTTCCTTGAGTGCGACCTTCAACCCGTTTTCCGCAATGCGGTATTGTTCCATCGCGGCTTTTAACGTCACGATCGCGTCCCGCACTTCCATACCGATCTGATTTTTGATCAACGCCAGCCTGTACCGTTCCTGGTTGAACTCGCTTGCGCTTTGATCGATCCGGCCCTCCCGTTGCCCGCCGTCGAAAATCGGAACCGAGAGCTGGACGCCGACGTTGTAGGTGGCGGTATTGTTGTCGAATTTGTTTCCGATCAGACCGTAGTTTCCTTCCGCCGACATCGAGGGAAGCCGCTCGCTCTTGACGGATCGGAGAACCAATTCCGCCGTTCTGATCCGTTGCAATTGAGCTTTCAATTCCGGCCGATGGGCGGCGGCCAGATCCATGACTTCTTCCACTGATGGAACCGTCCCTTGGTGCGGCTTCAGTTGATCCGTCAGTTGGAGCGTCGCCTCGTAGCCGATGCCAATCGAATTGAGCAGGGCGAATTTTGCTCGATCCACTTCTCCCCTTGCCAGCTCAAGCCGCTGTCGTTCGTGCTCCAATTGGCTTTCCAACCGCGCCGTGTCCAAACCGGTCGCCATGCCTCCCGCCTGCCGCGTCCCGCTGTTATCCTCCACCACCCCCACGTCATCCACGAACAGCCCCGGCTGGTTGCCCGTGCCGTCGTTATCCTGAATCGTGCCGATTGCGCGTCAGCGTCCTTGCCGTCCGCCGCTAGTCCTCGACTTCACTCTCCGGCGCCGTACCACTCACCGTCTGGTACGCCACCGTCGCCGGCGCCGCGCTCGCCTCCGATAACGTCACCACAAATTGCATATTGGGACCGAACATCGTATTCAATTTCACCGCCACCGCATCCGCGACGGAAACGGACAAGAAGACACGGGGTTCCAGTGATTCCAATGCAAAGTGCTGATCTCTGCACACTGTCTGCCGCGCTTGCCGCTGCAAACAGGCCCGGCGTCATCGGCGGATCCGTTCACGAGATGACCAATTCTAAGCGATTCCGGTATACTGTTGACAAGCAACCTGTCCGGCGAGCGACTTCACACGATGATTACAAACCCTGCCCTCCTCCGCGAATTCGAGCACCGGCAGATCCGTACCATGCCGGCAGACTATGCCCGCAATCTTGCCATTGTCCAAGCCCTCTGCCAGGAAGCTCGCCTTCTGGGTGTCTGGCCTCCCGCCGACTTGCTGGACGGCATCGAGGTCGATCTTCGTCTGGCGAAAGCCCTGAATGTTCGCCCAACTCCTTGAACGACTCGCACGAGGTCTTGATCAGGCCGGCCTCCCTTACATGATCATCGGAGGTCAAGCCGTGTTACTCTACGGGGAGCCTCGCCTTACCCGTGATATCGACATCACTCTGGGTGTCGATGTGGACCGAGTGGCCGACCTGATGACACTCGTCGATCGATTACACCTCCGCTCTTTGGCCGACCCCGACTCCTTCACACGCCGGACGATGGTCATGCCCTGTGTCGATCCTGAGACCGGCATCCGGATTGATTTCATTTTTTCTTTCACGCCTTATGAACGCGACGCCATCGCCCGAGCCGCTGTTGTCGACATCGGTACCACCCACGTTCGATTCGCCACCGTCGAAGACCTTATCGTGCATAAGATGCTCGCCGGTCGCCCACGTGATCTGGAAGACATCAAAAGCGTTCTTCTGAAGCAACCGCAGGCTGATATTGTCGCGATTCGTCACAGACTCATTGAATTTTCCCGCGCGCTCAATCAACCGCTGCTCGAACAGTTCGACGCCTTGCGCAATGACCTTTGACCTCCTGCGCGTCGGCAGAATTCCCAGGGTCTGATCGACCTCCTCTGGAAGACGTTCGACAGACGTGATCTTCGGCAAAGTAGCATGTCCTCTTTTCGCGATGCCGGTGTCCATCTCGCGACATCGGATGGCACATTGCGCAATTGAAAGGCAGGACTCATCTTCCGCATTAGTCGGATTCGGCCGTTGAGATCGTGATAATCGCACGCTACATGACACGCAGAATTTGTCACAATAAGGTGCTCTATAGCCGTCGCCTATAAGAAAGACGAAATGCTCAGCGCATCGAAAGTTGCCCGTTCCTTCGGACGAGTGTTGGCTGATCTGAGCGGTAAACGCCGCAGCCGCGTGGCGGTCGTCAAAAATAACCACACCGCACGGACTATTACAAACTCTATGCGGTCCCAAAGACCGTCAGAATCGTCTACCGCGTCATCGAACAAAAAGTGGTTGCGGAAGTTGTAGCGATCGGCAAGCGGGAAGATCTTGCCGTAGCCCAAACCGCACTCAGGCAAACCCGCTGAAGATCCCCCACTCGTGTCGCATTTGTTTTGCGATATGTGATGAGTTCTTTACGATGATTTCGTCGCTTCGGCTTGACCTTGAAGAATTGGTTCATTGAGTACGACGAAAGCCCGTGGATTGATTCCTGTCTGGCAAACGGTGCGAATACTGCGAAGGGTCGATCGTCGACAAGCGGGTCGGGCCGACCGTCAGGTTGTTGTTCGGCGCACTCGTTGCCGAACACCCCATCTACCGCCATCAGAAACCAGTGTCGTGCATCTCTACTTCTTCCATTCGCCTTGAACCACGGACCATTGCCTACCCCCGCAGCGCAAGAAGAGCGATCGTAGCCGACGCTCCTTCAGCCCCATGCCTCTCATGCGCTGCGGCATCTTCACGATGCTTCACCATTTGCAAGTGACACTTGGCTCGTTCTCGACATTCGTAGACTCCTTAGGCCAGGGCATCCTGGCCTTTCCCCGGACTACCGGATCCGTTGGGCGAACAAGCAGGTCCGCAATTCTCTGCACGCCCATTTGAAATGGGAAGCGAATGCCACCAGTCTGCCGGAGGCTTTGCGGCAGTGGTCGATCCAATCCCGACAGCGCCTCGGCGGAATCCCTCGCGCATTTTCAATCCGGACACAGGCCGGTTCCCTCACCGTTCGAGTGTTGCAAGAACCGAAGAGGCACTGCCTGTTTCTTGAAGAAACCGAACGGCCGGGCTGGGTCGATGCTCAGACGGCGCTCAGGTTGTCTCAACGAGAAGAGGAGGCCATCATCTGCATAGTCAAGGGAATGTCGGATAAAGAAGCGGCGGATCGTCTGAGCATCAGTCCGCAAACCGTCAAGAAACACCTTGAGAAAATTTAGCGCGCCATGGGAGTCGCCAACCTCACAGAAGCGGCGCCGAGGGGTCGTGCAATTCTTGACAGGACGAGATCCAAAGAACTCGACCCGGCCAACCGGCCCACGGAGCCGACCGCTATCGTCGGTAATGGCAGCCTGGCGGGACCAGAACAGGGTATCCGGCAGCCGCTGAGGTTGTTATCGTTTCATCGGTCGTTGCAAAAACAAGATGAGCCCCATCAGGGTGGGCAGCGGGGCGATGAGGAAGGGAACGAGCCAGACCCACACGTTTCGTCCCCGCACCCGCGTCTGGTCGATCATCCAAACGAAGATCCAGACCATCAAACCGACGTAGTTCAGCGCAATCCATCGAATGGTATGGACTTTGAGTACACTGGGCTCCTCTCCCGCTCCTTGGATCAGAAACAATCCCAGCAGCGCCGCAAAGCCGATGAGCATCCCGACGACCAACCGTTTGCTCCACACGTACATGCTCGACCTCGTTTCATGATGATGGTGAAGGTTCCCCGCGTTGAAGGCTCCGCCCGGCTCATCGCAGAAACAAGAGCCACAGATAGACCCCGCTGATGGCGATGGAGCCGACCATGACCGGAAACCCGAGTTGGAAGAACTGCCAAAAGGTGATGCGATAGCCCGCCTTGCGCGCAATGTCCACGATGACGACGTTCGCGCTGGCACCGATGATCGTGCCGTTTCCGCCCAGACAAGCCCCCAACGCCAGCGCCCACCAGAGGGGGATGATATCCGGCTGATGAACCAAGGTAGTGTAGTCTGCGATGTCGGGATGGAGGGAGCGGGCCAGATCGACGATCAGCGGATTCATCGCCGCGACGTAAGGGATGTTGTCCACAAAGGCGGACAGCATGGCCGACCCCACCAGCACGGCAAAGGTGGCGCCGACCATGTTGCCTTCCGTGAGATGCACCAACCGCTCGGCCAGAAAGCGAATCGCTCCGACTTTGACGAGGCTCCCGACCAAAATAAAAAGCCCGATGAAGAAAAAGATCGTTTTCCATTCGACCTCCGCCAGATAGGTCATCTCCTCGGTCTCGTTCGCTCGGTTTCGGGCATGGCCGAGCAGCATGAACGCACTCGCGCCCAGCAACGCGACGGTCGCCGGTTCCAGATGGACGAACGAATGGAAACAGAAGCCGATGTTGACCGCGCCCAGCGCCCACAGGCAGCGACGCAACAGCCCTTGATCGCGAATCGCGTCTTTGGGATTCAGCGCCATCACCGATTCGCGCAAATGCGGATCGACGGTCATCCGGCGGCCGAACATCGCCCACATCACTCCCAGAAACACCCCCATGATCACCACTGCCGCGGGCCCCAGGACCAACAAAAAGTCCAGATAGCCCAAATCCGCTTTGCTCGAAATCATGATGTTGGGGGGATCGCCGACCAGCGTGGCGGTGCCTCCGATGTTGGACGACATCGCCTCGCACAGGAGAAACGTGACGGGGTTCAACTCCAGACGCTTGCTGATGGCCAAGGTCACCGGTGCCATCAGCAGAACGGTCGTCACGTTGTCGAGCATCGCCGACAAGCCGGCCGTCAAGACGGCCAACAGCACCATGAGCCGAAACGGCCTCGCCCTGGCCGTCTTGGCCGCCCAAATCGCCAGCACCTCGAACAGACCCGTCTCCCGAACGATGTTGATGATGACCATCATCCCGATCAGCAGAAACACGACGTTGTAGTCCACTCCGAATTCATGCGAGTAGAACGCTTCGTCCTGCGACACGACGCCGAGCCCGATCATCAGGGCCGCGCCGCCCAACGCCACGATGGTTTTATGAATACGCTCCGTAATAATGGCCAGATAGGCCGTGCCGAAAATCAGTAACGCCAACGCCATGTCGGACATATACTCCCTCGTGTGATCGACGTGCGACGCGCATTATCGGGAGATGCCGGCCGCAATGCAATGACCGTGAATGATCGTGAATGTGCCCCAGCCGAATATCAAGGCTTGTTGAAAAGACGGCCGGACGAGACCGCTTGTGCCCGCTCACCCTTCTTTGGTTTTTGATGTTTCCTTTCATGTCATGAAGGCCCGAGCAAAAGAATTGGCGGACGTTCCGGCCATCCTGCTAGGATAGCGGCATGTCGCCCATGCTTCATCTTGAGCAAGACGATCTCGACCGTCTCATTGCGGGTACCCACTGGAATCCACGCGCCCTGTTGGGCCCCCATCCCTGCATGATCGACGGTCAGCGCCGTCTTCTCATCCGTGCCTGGTTTCCCCATGCTGCACAAGTCTCGGTAATACTGACGCCGACGCCGCAGTCGCCCATCCCGATGACCCGTCTCCACGAGGCCGGCCTGTTTGAAGCCGTCGCGCCGGAAGACACGGCGATTCCTCAATATCGTTTCAGGGTAGAGCGAGACGACGGTACGATTATCGAGACGCACGATCCCTATGCCTTTCCTCCCCTGTTGACGGATTTCGAACTGCACCTCTTCGCCGAAGGCACCTGGTACAAGGCCTATGAACGGATGGGGGCTCACCTCCGCTGCGCCAATGACATCATAGGCGTGCACTTCGTCGTCTGGGCTCCGAACGCCGCGCGCGTGAGCGTGATCGGCGATTTCAACCGATGGGACGGCCGCTGCCACCCCATGGTCAACCGGGGCCCGACCGGGCTCTGGGAACTGTTTGTTCCCGGTCTGCAAGAAGAAGCCCTCTATAAGTACGAGATCCTCAGCCGGCACAACGGAGCTCTGCTCGTCAAAGCCGACCCCTATGCCTACGCCGGCGAATTGCGCCCCCGCACCGCCTCCATCGTCCGAGATCTTTCCCGCTACGTCTGGCACGATCACGACTGGATGGCCGCTCGTGCGCATTGGAATCCGCTGACCGCTCCCCTTGCGATTTACGAAGTGCATCTCGGCTCCTGGATGCGGGTTCCCGAAAAAGGCGACCGTTGGCTGACCTATCAAGAACTGGCGCAAAAGCTGATTCCCTATGTAAAAGACCTTGGCTACACCCATCTCGAATTGTTGCCGGTGACGGAACATCCGTTCGACGGCTCATGGGGCTATCAATCGACCGGCTATTTCGCCGCCACCAGCCGGTACGGTCGGCCCGAAGAGTTCATGGCGTTCGTGGACGCCGCCCATCGAGCCGGCCTGGGTGTCATCATGGACTGGTCCCCCGCCCATTTCCCCGACGACCCTCACGGCTTGGCCACTTTCGACGGCACGCATTTGTACGATCACGCCGATCCCCGCCGCGGCTACCATCCGGATTGGCACAGCCGCATCTTCAACTACGACCGACCGGAGGTCCGTGCGTTTCTCCTGAACAGCGCCCTATTTTGGCTCGATAAGTACCACATCGACGGCCTGCGGGTGGACGCCGTGGCGTCCATGCTGTACCTGGATTACGGGCGCAAGCCCGGCGAGTGGATTCCCAACGAATTCGGCGGGCACGAGAACCTGGGCGCGGTCTCGTTCATTAAGGACTTAAACGTCCTGGTGCATCGCGAACATCCGGGCGCAATCATGATCGCCGAGGAATCCACCGCATGGCCCGGCGTCTCTCGTCCCACCTACGCGGGGGGGCTGGGATTCACGTTCAAATGGAACATGGGGTGGATGCACGACATGTTGGAATATTTCGCGCGCGACCCGGTGCACCGCCGGTTCCATCAGGATCAGATCACCTTCGGATTGTTGTACGCGTTCTCGGAAAATTTCGTCCTCGCCCTGTCGCACGACGAAGTCGTTCACGGCAAACGATCTCTGCTCGACAAGATGCCCGGCGACTTTTGGCAACGATTCGCCAATCTTCGGCTGCTTTACGGCCTCATGTACGGCCACCCGGGGAAGAAGATGCTGTTCATGGGCGGAGAATTCGGCCAATGGCGGGAGTGGAATCACGATCGAAGCTTGGACTGGCACCTCTGCGAGTTCGAGCCGCACCGGGGGCTTCAGCGCCTCGTCCGCGACCTGAACCGCCTGTACCGAACGGAGCCGGCGCTCCATGAGGCGGACTTCGATTGGAGCGGATTTCAGTGGATCGATTTTCACGATGCGGACAATTCGGTGATCGCCTTTCTGCGCACGTCGCCGGCAACGGGTCGTTCGGTCGTCTGCGTGTACAATCTCACGCCGGTTCCCCGTCACGACTATCGCATCGGCGTGCCCGAATCGGGATGGTATCGGGAATTACTCAACACCGACGCCGACTGTTACGGCGGCAGCAACGTCGGAAACGGAGGCGGAATCTCTTCCTCCCCGCTTGCTTCCCACCACTTTTCCCATTCCCTGCTCCTGACCCTCCCGCCGCTTGCGGCGCTGTTTCTGAAGCGAGAATGACGCGGCGATGAAGACCGGGAATGCGGGCTTGATGCGGGAATCACCAGAAACGGAAGGGGCCGGAGTCCAAATGCACGAATTTCGATCGGGGATAGTAGCCGACGCCGCCGTATTGCAATTTCATCGCGGTTTGACGAATCACTTTGGGATGGACGCCCGGGATTCGAATGTCGATGGCCTGCCCCTGCATATGAAGGCTGTGTTTGGCCGCTCTACGACCCGACCGAACCAACATGGCGTTGTACTCCGGCGACCGATAACCGGAAACGACGTGGATCTCGCGCCAGCCACCCAGCGATTTCTGAACCAAGTTGACGTGCTCGATCACCCGCACGTCGATGGCGGCGACTTCCCCCGTGTGATGGCATCGGAGAATATGATTCACCTCGTCGAGAGCGTCCAAGTCATAGCGCCCGTCTTCGTCGCGATAGGTCACGTCCAGCCGTTCGTCGGTCCAGAGGTTGACGAACGTCAGCCGCCCCTCCGGCAAGTCCCGATCCGGCACCTCGCGCGCGAATGTTTCCGAGGGACAGATCCACCGTCCGGCCAGCAACATCATCCCCGTCAACGTCACGCCGAGAAATGCACGCCGGGTCCAGCCCTGCTTCACATCGGTCATCGTGTCCATGAGATCCTGTTCAGAAGAATTGATTGGCTTGCTTGAAGATATCGTCCGTTGCAGCACGATGGGCTGGGCTCTTCTAGCAAAAATCGGAAGGACGGTCAACCGGTTTTTACTCCTCCGCGCGTCGCGCGCCATCATACCGGCCTCCGCCTCCCCGTCAATAATCTCGAGGACATATTTCTTTCTAGACAGCATGAAGGCCGCCGGGTAAGATTCAATCCGTTCGTGGAGGATTCCCTATGGCCGCCATCCTGGTCATCGACGACGAACAGTCGATTCGGAAACTCTTAAAAGAAATTCTTGAAAAAGAGGGGCACCACGTGCTCGAGGCCGCCGACGGCCGCGAAGGGCTGGTTTTGTATCAGAAACAGCCCGTGGACCTGGTGATCATGGACCTGCTCATGCCCGATACGGACGGGCTGGAAGCGACCCTTCAGCTCACTCGTGAATATCTCGACGCCAAGGTCATCGCGATGACGGGGGCCCAGGGAGACCGCAACTTCCTGGACGTGGCCAAACTGTTCGGCGCGCGCCGCACGATCGAAAAGCCGTTCGACATCAACGCCCTTCTCCACATCGTGAAGGAAGAACTCGCGGCGCCATAATTTGGATCGATCACGCTGCGACCGTTTGACGTCACACCGTTTCCCCTCACCCCTTCCCCTTTCCAACCGAACGACAGGCAGACCGTCGATCTTCTACCGTCCCGTCATGTGCCTGCGCGCCAGCCCGCGCATCATCGCCGAATCGCTGAATCCGACCTCGCTCAACGCGTCCATGAGATGAAGTCCCTTTTCTTTCGCCAACCGTTTGGCCTTGGCGTAATTCGCCGCGCTGAACCGCGCCACGGACGGCCGGCCGTTCACGATTTGACAGGCCAGCGCTTCTCCGTTCACTTCGAGGACGCCCCCCTGCTCGATCAGCGTCTTGGCCTGATCCATCGTGATCCCGTGCAACTTGGCGAACTCCCGTAGGCCGCCGGTCTCCACGAGCCGGCCGTCCGGCATGATGCAGAGCCGCTTGAAATGGGGAGACCAATCCTTGCGGAAGTCGATGTACTTGATGTCTCCGCCCTTGGCGACGGCATGATCCAACGTGCGATAGTCCAGCCCCAGGTTCTTGAGTCTCAACCTCTCTTGCAAATCCTTCGGAAGAGTGCTTTGAAACACCAGCGTCGCCGCTTCCTCCAACGTCATCCCCCGCGCCCGCGACAGTTGCTCCGCCTCGGCAAACTGCATCAGATCCAAGACGAAGGTCTGCTTGGGATTTGTACCGGTCCGATCGATGACGCAGACAAACAAGCCGCGCGTCAACAATCCACCGCTTTGTGGATAGACATACACTCCTCCCTCCCTGAGCAACGTCGTCATCTCGCCGAACGGCACATCGTAACTTTCCGACAGAATCTTGGCATGGGCTTCCAGATCTTCCGGAAACGTCATCGCGCAGACCGTCACATCGCCCGGCGCGTCGAATTCGGAATAGTCCTCCACGATGTTGTAAAGGACGATCGGCTTGGATTTCTCGGATTTTTTCTTGATCTTAAACATGACCCGCCTCGCGTCCTTCCCGTTTAAGATGTCCATAGGGCGGCAGCGTCATGAGCCGTCGATCTTCAACCGGCCCGCCGACGGTGAAATGATAGAGCGACTGCAAGCTCAGCCCCCGCACGGCGATAATTTGATGGACGGGATCGTCGAAAAAACAGCCGATACCGGTCCCACGCACACCGGCGGCCTCCGCTTCCAAATACAGCACCTGTCCCAGTAAACCCGCCTCCCAAAAGAGCCGCGGATACATCCATGCGCCGTGTCGCCGCAACAGCCCTTCAAACTCGGCCACCATACCGCAGGAAAAGGCGCTGTCCCCGGCGATATCCTGATGGCAACTGACCTGCGCCGCCAGGCTCCGCGCGTCCCCTTCAAGCAACCAGAAAAGCGGCAGGTCCTCCGGACGGCCAGGCGCCGGCACCCAGTCGATCTCGGAATTGATGGATTCACGGATGAACGGCAATTTGTCTTCGTCGCGAACGAGAAAATAGATCCCCGGCGTCAAGCCGTCGATCCGATGCACGAACAACAGCAGATGAACGGCCGGTTCATAGGGCCAGGCATCCCACGGCATCGGCCGCTCCAATTGCGAGCGCTCGCCTCGCGGCATGACACGTTGCAACATGCGAAAAAAGACCGGCGCAGAAATCGACGTTTTGCCGTCGTAGGCCACGGCGCTTCGACGCTGCCGGATGATCTGCCCGGCCGAGGGGCCCGTTCGATGGATCAACCGCGAAGCATCGGTCGCAAACGAATCGGGAAGATTCACCGCCCGCGACTCCGTCACGTTCTTCCAGCTCGCTGCCGCCGCTTCGTCGATGACGTCCCAGTGCACGGCATGGTCTCGGCTCAACCGGTTGGCCTTCCCATACCACCGTGATCCGGCCAATTCTCGAACGATCGCCGGATCGAGCGCACAGGGAACCGAAGGCCGATCCGGTATCCCGCCGTCGTTATCAATGGTGTTCGGCCAGACGACGCTCAGACAGTCCGGATGTTCGGGCTCCGCCTCGGCAAAGTCGTCGGCCCGATCGGTTCCCAACAGCGAGGCGACCGTTTGTTGGTTCGTGCCATCCAACAACACCATGCCCCAACCGAGGGTCGCAGCGGCGATGCGGGCCGTGCCGATCGCATGGCCGACGTCATGGTTGCAATAGCGGAAGGCTCTTTCTCCGTATTTCCAGGCCTCCCGCCAGTGCACCGATGTCAGACCGAAGAGGAACGAGCCAGCGGGAAAGGGAGCCAGCAGCGCCGTCACCAGCTCCATTGGGAACGATGCACGCCGCTCCAATCCATGTTCTTTTGGGGCATAGTGATAGAGACCCGGTTCAAGCCCCAATCTCTCGATCCACGGCACCACAACATAGCCTTCCGTCGGGTGCAAATTGCCGGAGGAGGGGTTGCTCCGCAAGGCCCATTCGGATTGCCCCGCCTTCTTCCAAGCCGACAGGGCCAAGGCAAACTCAAAGAAACGCGAGAGCGTCCGTTTGGTCACGGACCGAGCGGGAACGGCGCCCGGCTCGTAGATCGCCTCATAGGGCGGCGATTCCGGCTCTTCATCGGCGTTCAGCAAAGGAAGCGGGATCAACTCCGCGCCCGCAAACCGCCGAAAGGGGTCCGGCTGATTGGCCCAATCCAGAAACCCCAGCGATCGGGCGTAGCGGTGATAGTGATGCTTGGTCCGCTCGTGGTAGCGGATCACCCCCTCGACGGAATCATCCGATGCTGATTCGGCCTTGTGTCTTGAAGTTGAAGATCGATCGTCGGCATTCATCGGAATCGGAACGGCAGTCTAGCGAGCGGAAGCGACAAAGTAAATGTCGGCGGTTCAGAGATCGAGACCGAAACGGCTCGCCTCACACATTGATCTCCTCTCGACTTCTCGGTATTCTCAAGCTCCCGACAAGTCCGCCATAGAGAAAGAGTGCGAGCCGCCATGCGCTTCGATCCGGCCCTTGCCGCCCAGGACGCCTTTCGCGACTCTCAAGAGGAACTCGGCCCGGATTGGGAAACGGCCGTTGAGTTGGAGCGGACGTTTTCCTCCACCGCCGGCACGGAGGCGCGGGAGGCCTATGAACGTTTGCTCGCACTCGCGCATCACTATCCGAACGCCGGATCGTTTCAGGCGTTCTGCATCTACATCACCTGGCAACAGGCGGCGGAAGAAACGATCGCCCGTCACTTCGAAACGGGTTTGGCGCTCTGCGAAGCCTATCTCGCATCACATAAAGCCGGCGATCTTCCACATACCGAGCGAATCACGGAATTGCGCGCCTCTTTTCGGACGGGATTGGGATTGCGGGAAGAGGACGAAATGCTGATCGACTACCAGAGCGACACGCCGAAGGGTGGCGACTGATGCAGGGGAGCCTCACAGGTTGTGTGTCGAGTGATGGACGTCGCGTTGAACCTCCGGAGCGCCGCGAATGGCGGCTTCTCATTGACGCCGATGACGCATGGGCGATGAGCACAAACAGCGGGCTCGGATTTTCCTGCATCGCGGAGATCTGAGTCATGCCCGCGAGGCCTGGGAAGCGGCGGTGGCGGAAGACCGCGCCGCCGACAACCGAAGCGAGCTTGCCAACTCGTTGGGCAACCTGGGAAACACCTGCGCGCTGATGAACGACTTCGACCGCGCGGAGCGATGCTACCGTGAAGTCCTGACCATCCAGCGGACGGAGCGCAATCAACACGCCATCGCCCATACGCTCGTCAATCTCGGCAATCTCCTGATCGGCGCCGACCGCCCGGACAAAGCCCGCCCCTATTATCTTGAGGCATTGGACCTCCTGCGCGAATTGAAGGACGATCGCGCCCTCGGCATCCTCTATCACAATCTGGGGCAGCAAGAGGCCCGTGACGG
>JANDJG010000162.1 GCA_024331085.1 Nitrospira sp.
CTTCCGTCCGAAAACCGCTTCCGATGATGCAGGCGCCGAAAGGGGAGGCTCCAAAGGGGGAGATCGACCCGGTCTGCGGCATGACGGTCCAACCGGAGCGCGCGGCCGGTTCACATGTCTATCAGGGGAAAACCTACTATTTCTGCGCCACAAGCTGCTTGAACAAATTTCGCGAAGACCCTGCCTACTACCTGACTCCGCCAGACCGACGGGCTCCGCGCGTCGTCGCACCGCCGGCGGTACCACCGGGGAGCACTATTGAATACATCTGCCCGATGGACCCGGAAGTGTTGGAAACCAAGCCGGGCGCCTGCCCGATTTGTGGAATGGCGCTGGAGCCCAAGGTCGTCTCGGCGGAGGAAACCGGCAATCCTGAACTCGACGACATGAGCCGGCGGCTGTGGCGCTGCCTCGTTCCCGCGATGGTGGTCACGGCGCTCGCGATGGCCGACATGATTCCCGGCATGCCGCTCCAGCAGGTGGTCGGCAATACCGTGCTGCAATGGGCGCAGCTCTTGTTGGCCACGCCGGTTGTGCTGTGGGGTGGTGCGCCGTTCTTTCAACGGGGCTGGGCCTCGGTCGTGAACCGCTCGCCGAATATGTTCACATTGATCGCGATGGGAACCGGCGCGGCCTACAGCTACAGTGTCATCGCCACCATCGCCCCCACGCTGCTGCCCGCTTCGTTTCACCGGCCAGATGGTACCGTGCCGGTCTATTTCGAGGCGAGTGCGGTTATCACGGTGCTGGTGTTGTTGGGCCAGGTGTTGGAGTTGCGGGCTCGTGCGCAAACCGGATCCGCCATCAGGGCGCTGCTCAAGTTGGCGCCGGCCACCGCGCGGCTCGTGCGGGATGGCGGGCATGAGGAAGACATTCCGATCGAGCAAGTTCGAGTGGGCGACCGGTTGCGTGTCCGTCCGGGCGATCGCGTGCCGGTTGATGGAGTCGTGCTGGAAGGGACGACGTCGATCGACGAGTCCTTGATCACGGGCGAGTCGATGCCCGTGATCAAGGAGCCTGGCAGTCCGGTCACAGGAGGCACGATCAATGGCACGGGCAGCATTCTGATGCGGGCGCAGCGGGTGGGACGTGAGACCTTGCTGGCCAGGATTGTCCAGATCGTTGGCGAGGCCCAGCGGAGTCGAGCTCCCATCCAGCGGATCGCGGATCGCGTGGCGGCCTATTTCGTCCCGCTGGTGGTCGGCGTGGCCGTGTTGACGGCTATTGCATGGACCCTGTGGGGGCCGGAACCCAAACTGGCCCATGCCTTGGTCAATGCCGTTGCGGTGCTGATCATCGCCTGTCCCTGCGCATTGGGCTTGGCGACACCCATGTCGATCATGGTCGCAACCGGCCGTGGGGCGATGGCGGGAGTCTTGGTGAAGAAGGCCGAGGCACTGGAAACCTTGGGCCACGTCGATACGATCGTTTTCGACAAGACCGGCACCTTGACGGAAGGGAAGCCGGCACTCACGGCGGTGGTGGCGGTCGAACCGTGGTCCGAGCAGGAATTGTTACGGTTGGCGGCAAGCCTTGAGCAGGGCAGCGAACATCCGCTGGCCGAGGCGATTGTGGCGGGCGCGAAACACCGGGGCATTCGATTGACGAAAGCCACCCAGTTCCGGTCATTGACGGGCAAGGGGGTCCTGGGCCTTGTCGAGGGTACATCGGTGGCCGTTGGAACATTGCCCTTCCTTCGCGATGTGGTCCAGGAGGCATCGAAAGAGCTGGGTCGTTTCGATACCGAGGCGGAAGGGCTACGAAAAGATGGGCACACTGTCGTCTTCGTAGCGATTGATGGCAAACCAGCCGGGCTGCTTGGCGTCTCCGATCCGATTAAGCCGTCGACCGCGGAGGCAGTGTCGCTGTTGAAGGCGGAGGGACTGCGGTTGATCATGCTGACCGGCGACCATCGGCAGACTGCCGAAGCAGTTGCAAGGAAACTTGGCTTGGATGAGGTCATCGCCGGCGTGCTGCCTGATCAAAAGGGGGAGATCGTGGCCAAGCTTAAGGCGGAGGGGCGAGTGGTGGCAATGGCGGGCGACGGTGTCAACGATGCCCCGGCGCTGGCCCTGGCCGACGTGGGGATCGCGATGGGGACCGGAGCGGGAATCGCTATTGAAAGTGCCGGCATCACGTTGATCAAGGGCGATCTCCGTGCTCTCGTGCGGGCCAGGCGCTTGAGCATGGCCACAATGCGAAACATCAAGCAGAACCTGTTCTTTGCCTTTGCCTACAATCTGGTCGGAGTGCCGGTCGCTGCGGGTGTTTTGTATCCGTTCGTGGGATTGTTGCTCAGCCCCATGTTCGCGAGCGCCGCCATGACGTTCAGCTCGGTCTCTGTCATCACGAATGCTCTGCGGTTGCGCAAGGTAAACCTATGAGGGGCACGATTGCCGTGCATGCCCAACGGTGGTACAGTCCCTTCGTGATGCGATGCACATTCCCAAAATACGATTTGTTCCGTTTGATGGTGCTGGCGTGGCTCGGGCTCTGGGTGCTGGCGGTTCCCTTCGTTCATGTGCATCCCGAAGTGGATCACCACCATGGAGAGGAAGGGCATACCCATGGGGGCCTGGTCCATACCATCTGGTCGCCGGATCTTGAGTGTGAATTCGACCATCACGGAGCCTTTGATTACGATCAGAACGATGCTGACGGTGATGTCGAGCATGGGGATTCTCTTTTCCATGCCGGAGATCACCACGCCGAGTTCGCCCTCACGATGCTTGGTGACTCGTCGGATCGACGGCAGCTTCTTCCCCCGGCGACTCAACCATTGAGCGTCGCCCAGTCGATACCATGGGATCCTGATCGTGAACTTCGTCTCGAAGGACCGAACAACGGCGAACGACGTTCGTTCTCCACTTTGGGCGAGTATCCTTCTCGCGCTCCCCCTTTGTTTTTCATCTGACCGGTCTTGTGTCCGTTCGGTCCGCTCTGCTCCGTGGGCGAACACGGGGTGAGGCCGGACGGCCGTTTTTCCCATTGAACGGAAAGATCCGAGAGGCCCGACTCGACTCGATGCGCAGGTCGCGGGGGCTCTTATTGGTTTCTCTCGCAGAGGGAAGCCTGAGAAAGGGGAGCGGTTCTCATGCGAAAGAATTTTAGGGATCGCCTATCGAAAGACGCAGGCTATGGGTTGGCCGTCCTTGCGGCTGTTGCTCTCATCTGCTCGGCCTGTCAGCCCAAGCAGGAGGAGGCCGAGCCGAAAAAGGGTCCTCGCGTGGAAGACGAAAGACGTCAGCCCGGTCTTATTGAATTACCGGAAAGCAGTCAAACGCCGGCTCAGATTCGAACAGACCAGGCGGCGATCCGCCCCCTGGGGCTGACCCTCAAGGCGCAAGGGGGGAAGATTTTGCCAAACGAAAACCGTTTGGCGCATTTGGGCGTGCGAGTACCCGGACGGATTTTGGCGGTGTATGCCAATCTCGGCGATCGTGTCAAAACGGGCGATCCGCTTCTTAAGCTGGACAGTCCCGCCGTCGGCGAAGCGTTGTTGGAATATCGAAAAAGAAGAACGGCCGTCCGGATGGCCGAAAAGGCTCTCGAACGGGCCCGTCTGTTGTTCGAGGAAGGGGCCATCGGGGCCGCCGAATATCAACGGCGCGAGGCGGAACAGGACAATGCCAAGGCCGACCTGCACGAGGCGGAAGAAAAGCTCCATTTGTTGGGCATGACGGAGCGCG
>JANDJG010000163.1 GCA_024331085.1 Nitrospira sp.
GGATCAGTTCGCACTGTTCGGGCGAGAGGCCGGCCTTGCGCGCGAGCAGTTCGCAGTAGCGGCTCATCCGCTGAATGTGCTGGGCCGTCGAACAGTCGCGAAATTCGGCGGCGATGGCCAACCGTTGGATGGTCTCCTCCCGCGACAGGCGCAGCTCTTTCTCGCTGCGCTCCAACCATTCCAGCGCCTGTTGCAAGGCCATCGTGCGGGAGGCTACGATCTCTTCCAAATGTTCGCGGTGAAAACGGTTTTCCAGCTCGAGACGGCGGCGGCGGAGGGCGTTGGCGACGTCGATCAAGACTTCGTTCGAGCCGAACGGTTTGACGATGTAGCCGAACGCGCCGACCTCGATGGCCGCGTTGGCGAGGACGGGGCTGTCGAGTCCCGTCACCATGATCGCGGCGGTTTCGGGATACTCCGCCAGGGTGGCGCGGACCAAGTCCATGCCTGTTTCACCCGGCATATTCACGTCGCATAACATGAGGGCGATCGGCTGGTCGTTGAGCTGTCGGCGCGCATCACGGGCGTCGGCGGCGAGAAAAACGGGATATCCATGGGTCTGGAGCAAGTAGCCGATCAAGCGGCGGACCGGCTCTTCGTCATCCACCACCAAAATGTTGCGGTTATCAAGCAGGGCTTGTCTGGCGCCGTGGTCCAACAAAGGGTTCATAGTGTTCTCGACGTTCCGTTGATCGTGTTGAAAGGCGTTTGCTGCTCGTCGCGACAGACCTGTATCGGTCGATTTCGGCAAATCCTAAGAGAAAAAATCCTACTGCGAGGCCTATTGTTCTTTGTCCCGGTCGGTTAATGGCGGATAGAGCGGAATAGAGCTCAAAAGGTTGCACGCAGAGGGGCGGCGGGAGTCCTGTCGGTTCGTTTGCGCTTTCGTCGTCTCTTCACTATAATTCCGCTGCTTTGAGAACAATGAAGGAGGCATGATGAGCGGAATGACGGGCCTTGTGCGCTTCGACGGCAGGCGAAGAGATCAAGTGCGTCCCGTCAAAATCACCAGACATTTCATCAAACATGCCGAAGGGTCCGTCCTCATCGAAATGGGCGACACGAAGGTCGTTTGCACGGCCTCGGTCGAGGAAAAGGTGCCTCCGTTTCTTAAAGGCAAGGGGACCGGCTGGGTGACGGCCGAGTACGCCATGCTGCCCCGCGCGACGCACGAACGGTCTCCGCGGGAGGCCGTGAAGGGCAAACAAGGCGGGCGGACCTTGGAAATTCAGAGGCTGGTCGGGCGCGCGTTGCGGGCCGTGACGGATCTCTCACAAATGGGCGAACGGTCGATCTGGATCGACTGCGACGTGATCCAGGCCGACGGGGGCACCAGAACCGCCTCGATCACGGGAGCGTTCATCGCGCTGGCCGACGCCTTTCAGGCCCTTAAGCAAAAAGACATGATCAAAAACCTGCCGCTCATCGATTATCTGGCCGCCGTGAGCGTGGGCAAGGTGGGCGGAGAGGTGATGGTCGATCTTGCCTACACGGAAGACTCGATGGCGGAGGTGGATATGAATCTCGTCATGACCGGCCGCGGACGGTACGTCGAGGTGCAGGGGACCGCCGAGCGTACGCCGTTCGCCAAGCAGGACATGGACGAATTTCTCGCCCTCGGCTGGCAGGCCATCCAAGGGCTCACGGCCCTTCAAAAAGAATTGATCGGGCCGCTTGACTGATCGAGCCGCGATGACCGAGCTCGTGCTCGCAACCAGAAATCGTGACAAGGCTCGTGAGTTGACGGTTCTGCTGAGCGGATTGGCGTTTCAGATCAGAACACTGGACGATTTCCCCCAGGCGCCGGACGTCGTTGAAGACGGGATCACGTGCGAAGCCAACGCCATCAAGAAAGCGACGGAAATCGCCCGCGCCACAGGGCGTTACGCCGTAGCGGACGATACGGGGTTGGAGGTGGATGCCTTGGGCGGGAGACCCGGCGCATACGCGGCTCGGTATGCGGGTCCTGACGCGACATACGAAGACAATTGCCGAAAATTACTCCACGAACTGGAGGGGATTCCCCAGGAGCATAGAACAGCACGGTTCATGACGGTGGCTGCCTTGGCGTCTCCTTCGGGGGAGATACAAACGGCGCGTGGTGTCCTTGAAGGAGCGATTACCGATCGATGTAGAGGGGAACGGGGCTTCGGCTATGATCCGGTCTTCTATGTTCCGGAGCTGGGAAAAACGTTGGCCGAGTTGACGCCGGAAGAAAAAAATCGGATCAGCCATCGAGCCAAGGCTTTCTTGAAACTGCGGGATCTGTTGCTGAACCGGGTATGAAAACATAGTCCGGCGGCCGTGGCCCTGGGCTGGTCGAAAGCCGGTAGAAAAAAAGACCAAACAGTCGGGGCGTAGCGCAGCCCGGTAGCGCGCCTGCTTTGGGAGCAGGATGTCGGAGGTTCAAATCCTCTCGCCCCGACCATGCTGTGACAATCAAATTAGACCGTCGAGAGGATTTGAAGCGGCCGAGCGCCGACGGCTAGGAGGATAAGGTCGCATTTCTTATGCGGCCGTCAGTGAGGACGCCGGGCCGGAGGCCAAATCCTCTCGCCCCGACCACACCGCACTTCGTGTGGACCGCGCGCTCTTCATCGCATGATCGTGCAATATCATGATCGTTGCGCGCCGATAAACGCCGTCAGCTTCTGCGCCCGTAGCTCAGTCGGATAGAGCATCAGCCTTCTAAGCTGAGGGTCGCTGGTTCGATTCCAGCCGGGCGCACCATCCCTCCGTCAAATGCGTTTGATTCCTTCGTTTGATTCACTGCTCGTCCGGTTTCGAGATGCTCCCGCAAGTCGATTGGATATATAGAGAATCAGTAATTTCCCCGTGGACATCGGAGGAGAGTCTTCCCTATAGTTCTGTTCTGGTCGTCTCTTTCGTACAGGGTCGATGTCTGATGCGCCGATTTCTTCGTCCTCCCTTCTTGGTCGGATTGGCTCTGGGGCTGATCGGGCTCTATGCCCTCGCCGGATTCCTCCTGCTGCCCTATCTCATCAAAGCGTATGGAGTGCCGGCCGCCGCCGAGCAGTTGAAGCATCCCGTCGTCTTGCGAGAGGCCTCGTTCAATCCCTTTATCCTTGCTCTCAGATTGAAAGGGCTGGAGGTTCGGGAATCCGATCAAACTCCGATGATCGGGTTCGACGAATTGGTCGTCGATCTCCGCGCCACCACCTTGCTGGGGCAGAAGCTGGGGTTCGACGAAATCCGGCTGATCATGCCGTTCGTGGCTGCCAGAGTAAATCGCGAGGGAAAGCTCAACCTGTTGGCGCTGGCGCCTCCGCCGGAGAGCGATACCGGCGCGGTTTCCGCCCAGCCGCCTGAGGCGAAACCCCAAAAAGCGATGCCGGTGGAAATCGGGCTGCTCGAAATCAACAAAGGTGTCGTGGAGTATCGGGATGAATCGAAACCCAGGCCCGTGTCGATGGACATTGTCCCCATCCATATCACCCTGCGCAATTTCAGCACCATCCAAGGAAGTGATAACGCCTACGCTTTTACCGCTGAAATCGGCAAAGGAGAGTCGCTGGCCTGGGAGGGCACCGTGTCGCTCGAACCGTTGGAGTCCGACGGCAAGCTGAATTTGTCGGGGGTCAAGGTCGGCACACTGTATCAGGCGGTGCAGGATCGGTTTCGTTTTGACGTACAGGACGGCGAGAT
>JANDJG010000164.1 GCA_024331085.1 Nitrospira sp.
AAGCAAGACGCCCCATGTTCTATCGGTCATCGTATTGAAATCTTGACCTTCACACCCGTCGCGACCCGTCAAGTTCCCCCGGCAGATGCCGATACTGTTCACACACTGTCCGCCCCGTGCGCCCGATCGTATGACCGAAAGCAAGTTAAAACAAATTTCCATCGACGACCTGACGCCCGGCATGTACGTCGTCGGCGTCGACGTGCCGTGGTATCGGACCCCTTTTCTCTCGCATAAGCGCCTCATCGAGGGCACGGCCATCATCGACACCATGCGGGGTTGCGGCATTCGAACGGTCACCATCGACCCCCGCAAAGGAAAAGACGTGGCCGCAAAACCATCAAGCGACGGGAGCAGCGGTCAGGACGAGGAGGAAGCGGCCACTCCGGATTCGATCATCGCGGCGTCGCTGGACCAAGCGGATTCGGCGAACGCCTTTTACAGCGCCGCCGAAGAAGCCATCGAACGAATGTTCGATCGGCTCATGCAAGGCGGCCCTCCGCCCTCGGCCGTCGCGAAGGCCGCCGTGGTCAACATCATGCGATGGATTCTCAACGACCGCGAGGCGGTGATGACGCAACTGGCCGTTCGCAAAATCAAGCGGTTCGACCAATCCCTCGCCGCCCACGCGCTCGACACCTGCATTCTCTCGCTGGCCGTATCGGTCGAATACGGTCTCGATCACGATGCGCAAACGCTCCTCGGAACGGGCGCCCTGCTTCACGACGCCGGCTATCTTCGACTGCCGCGCAACCTCGTCCGAACTCGTCATGAATGCACCGGCCAGGAGCGCGCGCTGCTGGAACAACACCCGCGATTGGGCCTGGCCGTGCTGGCCGAATGCGACGACGTTCACGACGAGGTGAAACGAATCGTGGCCGAACACCATGAACGCATGGACGGCAGCGGATTTCCCGAGAGACGGGGAGGACAGGATATTTCGCGTCTTGCCCAAATCGTCGGGATCGTGGACTGGTATGACGGCATGGTGAGCCGCCGCGGAGGACGTCCGGCCATGCTCCCGAACGACGCCGTGCGCCGGCTGTTTCTTTCCGGCAAAGAAGGCCGCTTCGACGAGGCGCTGATTGAAACCACCGTTCGGATCGTCGGCGTTTATCCCATCGGCAGCTTGGTGCTCCTGAACACCGGCGAACAGGCCATCGTCGTCGGTCTCAATCCCGCGGCGCGGCTCAAGCCGAAAGTCTTGGTCATCAAAGGACCGAGAGGCGAAGCCTATCTCAAGCCTCACCCTGTCGATCTGGCGTCGCCTTCCGGCGGTGAGACGGCTCCTGTCATCGTGCGCGTGCTCGACCCGGCTCACGAATTCGTCAACATCGCCTTGTATCTGGACGACGTCGCGCTCGAGGCTGCACCATGACGCCGACAAACCGGCATACGCTCCACGACGAATTACAGCGCTCCTCCGTGACCGCCCTCCTCGACAATCTTCCCTTCGGGGTCGTGCTGTTGCGCGACGACGGGTCCATTACTTGGAGCAACATGGAGGGCGCGCGCTTGCTGGGGCGGACACGAGCCGCTCTCATCGGACAGTCTTTCCCCGACATCTGGGCCGCTCTGGCCGATTCCGACGCCTCCCTGGTGCTCGATCGGCTCAAATCCGTGGCGGCATCGAAAGAGCCGATGGGGGGCGCGACCGTGCGGCTCCGGATCGGGGGCATCGGCGAGGCTCCCGTCGAATGGACCTGTCACGCGTTCGATCACGACGGCCGCCCCAATGCGCCGCACCTGTCGATCAGCCTGCGGGATTTGTCTCGTGAAGAGGAGCTGCGTTCGGAGCGGGACCGGCTCGCCGCCATCGCGGAAGAAGCGCCGTCGCCCGTCGTCGAGCTGGATCGCGAAGGCAACATCCTCTACGCCAATCCGGCCATGACGGCCCGGCTCGCCGCTCTCGGTTATCGACCGGACGGCACACCGGCCGTCTTGCCGCCGAATCTTCCCCATCTCGTGGCGCACTGTCTCCGCTCCGGCGAGCCCCTGCAAGGGTTGGAGGTCTTGCTCCCGGAGGCCAGCTTCTCATGGACGCTGTGCCCGGTAACGTCGCACGGCTTGGTTCGCGGCTATGGGATCGACGTCACCAACATCCGCAAGGCGCAGCAAGAACTGCTGCGCACCGCCCAAGAGCTGCGGGACGCCAATCGTCGGTTGGATGAGGCGCTGACCGTCGCGCAAGAGGCGGCGAGGGCCAAGGCGACGTTTTTGGCCATGATGAGCCATGAGATCCGTACACCCATGAACGGCGTGATCGGCATGACCAGCCTCCTGATGGAGACGCCCCTTTCCCCCGAGCAAAAAACCTACGCGACCACCATCCGTCAATGCGGCGAGTCGTTGCTGCACGTGATCAACGACGTGCTCGAATACAGCAAAATCGAAGCGGGAAAGCTGGAGCTTGAATCGATCGACTTCAATCTCCGCGACACGGTGGAAGACACGCTGGCGCAATTCGCCCAGCAGGCCGACGCCAAGAAGCTTGAATTGACCGGACTCGTTCACGCGAACGTGCCCATCGCCCTCCGGGGGGATCCCTCGCGCCTGCGCCAAGTTCTCACGAATCTGATCGGAAACGCCCTCAAGTTCACCCAACAAGGAGAAGTTTCGTTGCAAGTCTTTCTGGAAGAAGACTCGCCGGACCGCGTCGCAATCCGTTTCGACGTCACGGACAGCGGAATCGGCATCCCGCCGGACACGCAGGCCAAACTGTTCAGGCCTTTCGTGCAGGGAGACAGTTCGACGACCAGACGATACGGAGGCACGGGCCTGGGCCTGATGATCTCCAAACAGCTCATTGAGCTCATGGGCGGACACATCACGGTCACCAGTGCGGTCGGCCGAGGGAGCACGTTCCAATGTACGGCTCGATTCGCGAAACAAGCCGACTCGCCGCAGGCGATCGTTCCGTCGGACGATCTCGCAGGACATCGCGTGTTGATCGTGGACGACCATGAATCCGGCCGGAGAGTACTGCGCGAGCTCACGAGGGGATGGGGCATGATCGCGGAGACCGTGGAAGACGCCGACACGGCCTTGCGCCGATTCGCGGAAACGGCGACGGACGGAACCCCCTTCGAACTCGTGATCGCCGACGTCCTCATGCCGAGGAAAGACGGCCTGCAATTCGTTCGGGAGCTGCGACAACTCGCCGAAGGAAGAACGACTCCCGTCGTTCTTCTTACTCCTCTCTTTCAGCGAGACTACACTGAACAGGGACAGTCCGTCGGGCCGGTCGGCTACCTCCAGAAACCGATCCGTCACGATCAATTGCAGGGTTGTCTTCGCAAGACCTTGGCCCTTGCAAGCGAGTCCCCTGCCCGTCAACCCATTCGCCCGGACCATTCATCGACAGAGAGAGCGCCGGCGGCTCATGCTTCGTGGCAGCCGTCTCTCCTGATCGTTGAAGACAACGAAGTCAACCAGAAACTGGCGGCGCGCATGGCCCAGAAGCTGGGCTACGACTCCCGGATCGCGAACAACGGACAGGAAGCACTCGACGCCCTGGCCGGGAAGACCTACGACGCGATTCTCATGGACTGTCAAATGCCGGTCCTCGACGGTTTTGAAACGACAAGGATCATCCGGCAACGTGAAGCGGACGCCGGAACGGCCGCCGACGCAACGACCGGAACGACACACAAGGCCGGGACG
>JANDJG010000002.1:0-50072 GCA_024331085.1 Nitrospira sp.
CTCGCCGTCAAGGAATTGGAATTGGTCCAGGGATCTCCCATCACCGCGACCATCAAGGCCGCGGCCATTCACATTATTCCACGGTAACATTCAGCGGCAGCCGTCAGCCCGACTCCGTGAGAGGTGCGACTTGCGTTGGGATATCAATCCAAGCTATTGATTCACCGCAATGTTCGCTGAACCGGCCGATTCATCGCATGGACCGAGTCTGATGACCAGCCCCATCTTCTGGACGATCTTTTCTGTTGCCGTGGGCGCGGTTCCGCTCACCACGACACCGCCGACAGCTATCGGTCAAGAGACAGAGCCAATCGACGCTGAATTGGAGGGACAGCGACGGCCCGATCACCATCAGGCCGCTCGCCTGGAACGATGCACTTCTCTTGCTTCAGCCTCAAATGGAGCCTCGCCTCTCGAAAGCCTTCAGATTGAGACCGGTAATATCCTTCTCTATGAACGGTTCTTTGAGCAATTTCTCCATGCTCAACCGGTCTTCCGCATGGATCATCCGCTGGTCGATCTCATCAGAACCTATTGTTATCGTCACATCTTGATCGTCATCCGTCAGGATCTCAAGACCCCGAGACCGACCGGATGGGTGCAGATGAATTTTCTCGTGCGGGACGTCGAGACCATCCAACGAGAGTTAGAAGAAGCCGGGCGCCGACTTGAAGCAACGGAAGGCCACGCGCCCGATAATCCGTTTCCCCTCCGCCTCAAACGGATGGTCCCACGCAATCAATGCCGTGTTGACCGGTTGGAAGTCTCTGGTCCTGAAGGATTCATGATCGGATTCAATCAGATTCATAAGGAAACTTGCCGGCCGCCGACGGTCAATGATGATCCTCGCCCATGAATCGAGAGGAACCTGTGCCGCCCGCGCGTCCGATCAATTTGTTTCGCTGCTGCGCGGCGTACACTGCGGATCTTCTCGCGGGAGCGGTGAATGACGTCTCTCCCCTGGATCAACCGCACCGTCATTGGGATCGTGCTCGCCACGTTTCTGTCCGACTTTAGCCATGAGATGTGCACGGCTGTCCTGCCCCTTTATCTTGCGACCGTGGGGCTCGGACCGGCCGCGCTGGGGGTGATCGAAGGGGTCGCGGACTTCTTGGTCAGTCTCTCCAAACTCGCCGGGGGCGTGGTCGGCCATCACGTCGAACACAAACGGCCTTGGACGACCCTGGGCTATCTCGTTACGACGCTCGCAACGGGCGCAATGGCCCTCGTAGGAGGACTGGCTTCACTGGTGTCGCTGCGCAGCCTGGCCTGGATCGGGCGAGGGTTCCGCGGGCCGCTTCGCGATTCGATGTTGGCGGATGCTGTGCCCCCCTCTCATTTCGGCCGGGCCTACGGGCTCGAACGGGCCGGCGACATGTTGGGAGCAGTCGTCGGGCCGTCGGTCGCCACCCTGTTGGTCTGGGGCGAGGTTGAGTTTCGGACGGTCATCCTCTGGACCCTGGCGCCTGGGCTGCTGGCTGCGGCGGCCATTTTCTTTCTGGCGCAGGAACGGCCCGCTCCCCGACCCGCTTCATCCGATGTCGGCCGGTCACGTCCCGGATGGCGAGCCTTTCCCCGCTCGTTTTGGTTGTTTTTGATCGGCGTGTTCTTGTTCGGTCTCGGAGATTTTTCACGAACCTTCCTGGTATTTCTGGGAGCTCGGCAATTCGGTGAAAGCGGCATTCACACAGGAGGAGCCCTGTCCGCCGCGATTCTCCTCTACACGATCCACAACCTGATCAGCGCCCTGGTGGCCTATCCCATCGGCCATCGCGCCGATCATGGAAACAAGTTCACGCTGCTGCTCTGGGGCTATGGGCTCGGCGTCGGCACCAATCTGTTGCTGGCCTTCGCGGGATTGTCAGTCGGCGGCTTGCTGGTCGCGGTGGCTTGCTCGGGAATCTATATTGCGGTGGAAGAGACGCTCGAAAAGGCGGTCGTCGCGGAACGGCTCCCGCGGGACCTTCGTAGCCTCGGCTTGGGACTCTTGGCCTGCGCCAACGCTGTCGGTGATATGCTCTCAAGTCTCTATGTCGGGTATCTGCTTGACCATCACCAAGCAACGGCGGCGTTCGGCATCGCGGCTGCTTGCGGCGGGATCGGTGTGCTCTGGCTGATACTGATGAGGGCGCGGCTTGGGATGCCCCACCCTCCGTCTCCTTGACAAGGTATGCTGCTGAAGCCAACTGCGAGATTTTAACGAAGACGGCCGATTATTCTCTCGCTCCGAACATGATCACCGCCATGCCGACCATCGCAATGGCGGACCCCAACAGATCCCACTGAGTGGGACGAATCCCCTCCACCACCCACAGCCAGAAGACCGCCGTGGCGACATAGACACCGCCATACGCTGCATAGACACGCCCGGCCGCCGTCGGATGCAACGTGAGCAGCCAGACAAAGAGCGCCAACGAAAGGGCGGCCGGCACGAGAATCCCGACCGGAGCCCGATCCGTCAGCCAAAGCAGCGGGAGATAACACCCCACGATTTCGGCAATGGCCGTCACGATAAACAATCCCGCGGTGCCGAGAAACGTCATCCCATCCATCTCTTTTCCTTCGGCAAATGAGGCAGCGCCCTATGAACCTGCCCCTTTCTTGCCCACGCTACTATAACAGAGTCTGTCAGCAAACCTGTCCAGACGCAGACTGGACCATGACATTCGCACCTCGCAAAAGACCACGAGGTAGCGGCGCAGTGCGGCTTGACAGTCCCTTGACAGTCCAACGGTCGATAATGTAACCATTGGTTACATTATGAAGCCGCACGACTTCAAACGCCTTCGCGAGCAACTGGGTCTGACGCAGCGGCAACTCGCCGAGGCGCTCAAGACGACACGTGTCACGATCGCGCGCTATGAGGCGGGGATGAGGAACATTCCCGGCTCCGTCCAGGTGGCGATCGAACAGATGCGCCAGTCCATCACACCTCCCACACCTCCCCTTACCATCTCTTTGGCAGGAACGGTCGCGGCAGGCCTCCCGATCGAACCCATTGAACAATCGGAATCGGTCGAGATTCCTCCCGGCATGGTGAAGGGAGGAACGGCCTTCGCGTTGCGCGTCAAGGGCGACTCTATGAAAGACGAGGGGATTTTGCCCGGCGATTTGGTCATCATTCGCAAACAAGAAACGGCCAGGAACGGCCAGACGGTCGTGGCGATGGTGAATCGTGAAGCGACGATCAAAATTTACGTCAAAACAGACACCCACATCGAACTGCGCCCGGCCAATGTGACGATGGCACCCATCGTTGTGAAACCGTCGGATGAGTTCCGCATTGAAGGGGTGCTGATCGGTGTGATTCGGCACTGTGCAAGTTAACAAGGAGGAATCTCATGACCACGGTGGGACAACCTGCCGCCCACAGCCGCTTGATGGATCTGGAACGGATTGTGACACTCTTGAATAAGCATCTGCGGGCGTTGCAGCAGGAACTTCGGCAGACCGGTGCCCGGTCAGCAGCCCATCAACCCTCTTGGTGGGTCTGGCACAACCGAGGGCAAAAAAAGTTGTTTATGTCGGCGATCTGTAACCGGCACATCCGGCCCAATCTCAGAAAGCACGACCTCAACTTCTCCCCGACGCCACGTTGAGGAGAGATGGCACAGTCTCCCGCAACTGGAGATTCCGAGGGGCGTTACCGCCATGGCCGCTGTTTGACAGCGGCCATGCGGAAAAATATTTTGCATGACGTTCATGAATGACCGGCGGCCCCTTGTGGGGCCGCCGGTGCCCGTCAACGCCTCGCACGACGTCTCTCGTGGCTCACAGGAGCCAACATCCGATCAACACCAGGGCGGTTCGTCCCCTTAACCGTGCAGACACCCATCGACTGTTGTCCCCGCCACCATGCCCGCCACTGTGATTGAAACACGACCTCCTTTGAGCTTCTCCCATTTGAGCTTCATTCACCGGGCTGATAGACTAGCTCCGTGCTCTTTACGGAGGATGGCATGTCCACCACGTCACGTTCGACCAAGCTCACCTATGAGGACTATATCCTTTTCCCCGATGACGGGAGGCGGCATGAATTGATCCAGGGAGACCATTTCATGACTCCTGCACCGAACACGAAACATCAGCGGATCTTGGGACACCTACACGTTGCCCTGTACGCGTACCTCCGGCAGCACAACCTCGGGCAGGTGTATATCGCCCCCTACGACGTGGTGCTCTCCGACGAAGACGTGGTCCAACCGGACCTGTTGTTCATCTCAACCGCGCGGCTGTCGATCGTCACCGACACCAACGTGCGGGGAGCACCCGACCTCATCGTCGAAATCCTCTCCGAGGCCACGCGCAAGAAGGATGAAATCACCAAACGCAAACTGTACGAACGGTACGGGGTACAGGAATATTGGCTCGCGGACCCCGAACTGGAAACGGTCAAAATTCTCCGGCTGAGTGGAGCTCACTATGTGCGAGCCGCCGAACTTGTCAAAGAAGCCCACGATGTCTTGACGACCCCGCTGCTGCCTGGTTTTTCTCTGCCACTCGCTGAGATCTTCGACTGACGCCGCGAGAGCAGCTCTGAGATTGCTCGCCCTTTTGGCGTCGCATTCCCCAACAGCAAAGACAGAATCCGCAATTGATCGATCCTCCCCGATTGGGGCCGGTATTGGCACGACCAAGCCAGACACCAGGCAAATCTTGACGCCTTGCCGACGCCTGCTAGGCTTTTAGAAGCGATGCGCACGCTCCGCACTCTGCATGGATGGGAGATTTGCCAAGACTATGGCTAGAGACTGGGGCAGCCGGGCAAAAGCCTGGGTTCCAATCTTGAGCGGTCTCTTGTTGCTGACGGCCTCAGGCTGCGCCTCGGGCCACAGGCCGGAAGGCGAGACCTATGAGATCCCGTCGCTCCGCGTCGTCTTTTTGGAGCGGCCTCAGATTCAGGCGAAGTATGAGGAGATTACTGGGCAATCGGCTGTCATGACGACGCCGCGCCTGGTACTGGACACTCAGCGGCGGAAAGAAGCGGTCGTTGGATTCTATGATTATCGCACCCGCACGATCTATTGCCCCAAGATGGATTTCGAAGTCTGTGGCCACGAATTGCACCATGCCGTCCTGGGCCGTTTTCACCTGGAATAATCACACAAGGGCCGGTCTCCTCCAGCGTTAGTTCAGCCGTACGATCCGCCCCTCAACCGAAGCGGAAAAGGGTTGCGAGAGAGCCTGGATATAGGCGACCAGCGCGTCCAAATCCAACGGTCCTCCGATTTTATTCCTCCCTCCCAGTAAAACAGTGAAATTATCCCCCCCTGCCGCGAGAAAACTGTTGACCGTGACGGTATAGGTCGCCAGCCGATCGATGGGTACGCCATCGCGCGACACCTCGACAATCCGGTCACCGATGGGCCGGTTGTTGTCCCAGACATAGGTCAAACCCGACGTCTTGAGGATGCGGGGGAACGGTTGATTGACCCACTGTTGGTTGAGCAGGTCATAGATCTGCTGGCCGGTGAGTTCCATGCGAACCAAGCTGTTGCCGAACGGTTGAATAGTAAATAGTTTCCAATAGGTGATAGACCCGTATGCCAAGTCGGCACGAATGCCTCCCGGATTCATGAACGCGAAGTCGGTTCCCAATGCCGCCCGCTGGGCATCGGCAATCAGATTGCCCAAGGCCGACTCACCGCTCGGGCTTTCCGCCCGCACGAAATCCGTCGCCGCCGTACCGATCACACGGTTGACCAGCGGCGCCACTCTGGCCTGTGCCTGGGCAACCAGCTCAGCCACTCGCGGATGGGGCGTAAGCCCCGGGCCGGCATCGCGATAGGTCGTGACGATCGATGCGCTTTTGGCGACCACGTCTCGGCTCTGCCGGTCGATCAGCAGATCGATATCGCCATACGCCGTGCCGGCTGAAAAGGCCTGGGTGACAAGGATCTCGGCACCATTGCGGTTTTTGAGCAACGCGTTCGTAAAGGCATGGGCATGGCCGGAGACGACGACATCGACGTCGTCATCCAAGCGAGAGACAATATCCACCAGCTCCCGCCCGTTGACGAGACCGTCCGGCTGCGTGGAGCCTTCATAGGTCGTCTGCCTGCCGCCTTGATGCAGCAAGACGATGAAGGTTCGAATCCCATGGACCTTGCGCAACCATCGCACATAGCGGTTGATGCTGTCCGCCTCGTCCAAAAATTTGAGACCGGCCACGCCGGTGGGCGTCACGATCGTCGGGGTTTCCTTCAGCACCGCGCCGACAAACGCCAAGCGGACATTCTTCACTTGCTTGATGGCATAGGGAGGGAAAATGGGTTTCCCCGTCTTTTCATCGACCACATTGGCGGAGACGGTCGGAAACCGGGCGCCGCGATAAGGAGTCTCCAGAAACGGACCGGACGGATGATTGCCGCCGTTCAGGAGCCGAAGCAGTTCGTCTTTCCCTTCGTCGAATTCATGATTGCCCGGCGTGCCCACGAGGTTACATTTCGGATGAAGGCGACGATCCCGGCGTTCATCTTGCGCGTCGTGTTCATCCCATCCCAGCTCATTCCATCCCGGACGCCGCTCTTTGCGCTCGCGACGGTCATCGTACCGGCAGTGCCGATTCGCCAAGAGATTCAAAAAACCGATCGACGGCTCATCCTGTAGAAGAGCCGATTCCGGAGGCGTCGCCCCGACGTGGTCGCCGGCATGGACAATGAAGGTCCGTTCCGATAAGTCCGGATCTTGTGGATCCTGTTGAGCCTCCTCCAGATAGGCGGCCAGCACCGCCGCGCCTCCCACCGGTCGATTCGCCACCCGGCGGCCTTCGGAGAGTTGGCCATGAAAATCATTGATTCCGAGCACTTGCACGTGAAGAAGCGACTCGTTTTTTCTCCGATGGAACTCAGGGCTTCTCCATTCCAGCTTTCGCTCCGCCTCTTTCCGACTCTCAATCGTATCGTCTCGTTCGTCGTCGCGGTCCCAGTCGGGGGAATATCGCTCGACCGAACCGGCGGCGAAAACCGGTGACATTGCGCAAGCCGCGCCGAAACACAGGAAACTCATGGCGGCGAACCGAGCGAATGAACAACGGACTCCGTCGAGGCGCATGGGGAAACTCCTTTCGTGCAAAGCAGGCCATCGGAACCCCGAGATCGGTTCGTGTGATCAACGAATCGCCGGCAACACCGGCCTACGAGTGAACCATACAGATGGAGGCGTTATCTGTTGATCGGAGAACGGTCAACGGCGGGTAAACTTTTTTCAATCGCGCGTGAACGCTAAACGGATCGCCGGCGCGTTGATGAGATGGCATGCGCCCCCTTCCAATTCCTCGTGGCGCTGCGCTACAGTGTCGGTACGCCCCCGTAGCTCAGTCGGATAGAGCAGCGGTTTCCTAAACCGCGGGTCGCACGTTCAATTCGTGTCGGGGGCACCACATTTTTCAATCGGTTGTCAGGACAGTCGCGAACATCTCTCCATTGTGCTAAATGTGCGCTTCCCGCTCCAGCGCCTGACGCCATCACACGGGCGTAGCGGGTAGTACCGCGCATACTGCTCCGTCATCTGCGACGATTGACGTCCTAGCGGGCGTTGGCCTTGTGGGAATCCATACCCACTTGAACAATTCTCGCGACGAACAGGTGACACAGATCACGGAAATGCAAATCCTTGATCTCGGCTTTGTTCTGGGTGGAATCAAACATGTGTCTCATATGACTGTCCATCGAGTGGCGTGCCCTTCTCGCGCCAGAACACACAGGCCGTCGGCGGTGGTTTGACACAAGACGGATGCAATAGCAGATCCTTCGCGCCGGTCGAGCTCGCATGAAATCGACGCGCTTCTGTTCATCTTTCGACGCAGTTCAACCGAATAGGCGCCAGGCACTTACAGGCTCATCAGTCGAGATTAACCGCCGGCTTTCCCCACAAATGGATGCAAAAGAAACCGCTCGATGTACCTCAAAACGGTCACAGTGGAATAAAAAGCATTCAGGATCGGGCTTGACAACATCTAATTGTATATGCAACATTATGCCGCAATGAAATCAAATAAACGGGTGGATATCGTTGATCGGATCGCTCATGAGTGCTTGCTGATGCGAGTGCGTAAACTTGATCGCGTGCTCATGGGCATCTACGATGCCGAGCTCCGTTCCTTCGGTCTGAAGGCCAGCCAAATGACTCTTCTGGTTCTTATAGCCAAGGCCGGCCCCATTCGGCGTATCGAGATTGGGAAGCGTCTGCACCTCGACCCATCCACGCTGACCAGAAATCTGAAGATCATGATGGCCAACGGTTGGATCCAAGAGATTGCGGACGGGAAAGACGGCCGGGGTCTCCCTGTGCAGATTACGGCCCAAGGTCATACCCTGCTGAATCAAATCGGTCCCTCTTGGCAAAAGGCCCAAGCTCGAACGGAGAAGTTTCTTGGCACGGCCGGCGCGGCACTTATGCGAAAGCTTGCCGCAAACAGCGAAATACCACCAGAGTAGTTTTTTTGACAATATAGTTGCATATACAACTATATGAACTCCCCAAGGAGAACATCATGAAAATCACTCCGCACAGCCTTATCCGTCCCACTACGTGTTTGGTCGGTGCCGTCCTTATGACAGTGATGATCACCCTGGGATGCAATCATCAAGACAAGCAATCCGGGAAAATTTCCAGACCCGTAAAGGTCGTCCGAATCGGCGATGAGGCCGCCGCAGGGGTGATGAGTTTCGCCGGAGAAGTGCGGGCTCGATACGAGACGACCTTGGCCTTCCGGGTATCGGGCAAAATGATTCACCGTCTCGTCGAGGTGGGCGATCGCGTGCGCAAAGGACAGCGATTAGCGAGACTTGATTCCAACGATTTTCAACTTGGAGTGGACGCGCTCCATGCCCAACTGAAATCCGCCCAGGCCGAGCAGGATTTTACCAGGGATAATCTGACACGTTACCGCGAACTCCTGAACCTCCGGGTCATTAGTCCGGCCGAGTTCGACCGCCATGAAACCGCTTACGTCGCCGCGCGGGAACGGGTGGCTGCTCTGACCGCGCAATTGAGCCAAGCGACGAACCAATTACGATACAGCGATCTGCTGGCGGATCGAGACGGCGTGGTGACGGCGCTGGAAGCCGAGGCCGGGCAGGTTGTGGCAGCCGGTCAACCGATCGTCAAGCTGGCCCGACTTGATGAAAAAGAAATCCATTTCGATATCCCCGAGCAACGCGCGTCAGAAATCGAACTCCGTCAGAATGTCCACGTGACCTTGTGGACCGGCGGCGACAGGCAAATTACGGCTCGTATTCGCGAGATCGCGGCGGCGGCCGACCCGGCCAGTCGGACCTATCGTGTCAAGGCGACGCTGCTTGAGGGACAGAATGACGCGCAGCTCGGTAAGACGGCGACGGTCTGGATTCCGCTGACGATCCCATCTCGCATCGTCGTTCCACTCTCCGCCGTCTTTACTTCCCAGAACGAACCCGGACGGCCGCGTGTGTGGCTTGTCGATGAGCAGACCGGCACGGTCGGATCCGTGCCTGTCCAGCTTGGCGAGACACTGGACGGAGAACGGATTGTGGTCGAGGGGGTCAGGCCCGGACAACTGGTCGTCAGCGCCGGGGTCCAACGTCTGGTGGAAGGGCAGGCGGTGCGCGTGCCGGAACAGGTCGTGGCGGCCATGCAAGACTCCATGGCCGGACGAAAGGAGGATCGGCCATGAAGGATTTCAATCTGAGCGAGTGGGCGCTCACACATCGCTCCATCACCGGGTTTTTCATGGTGCTGGTGCTGCTCGGTGGAATGGTCGCCTATTTCCAGCTTGGACAGCGGGAAGACCCGTCGTTCACCTTCCGGGTGATGGTTGTAAAGACCCTCTACCCCGGGGCGACCGCACAGGAAACAGAGCAACAGGTAACCGACCGACTGGAAAAGAAAATCCAGGAACTGCCCAACCTGGACTTCATCCGAAGCTACTCGAAGCCGGGCGAATCGGTCATTTTCGTCTCCCCCCGGGAAGATACGCCGGCGAAGGAAATCCCCGAACTCTGGTATCAAGTGCGCAAGAAGGTCGGCGACATCCGCACGAGCTTGCCGCCCGGTATCGTCGGCCCCTTCTTCAACGACGAGTTCGGCGACACCTACAGCTTTCTCTATGCCTTTTCGGGAGAAGGCTTCAGCTACGCCGAGTTGAAAGCCGCGGCGGATTCGGCTCGGCAGCAGATCCTGCGCAGCAAAGATGTCGAGAAAGTCGAGCTCATCGGAGCCCAAGACGAAAAAATTTACGTCGAGTTTTCCGACAAGAAGCTGGCCCAACTGGGTTTGGACGCCGAGGCGGTCGCTCAAGTACTCCAGGCGCAGAACAGCATGGCGCCGGCGGGAACCGTATTTTCTTTACGGCGCAATCTCCCCATACGACTGACCGGTCCATTCGACTCGGTGGAGAGCGTGGCCGACCTGGCCGTACGTGTCGAAGGCCGGACCATCAGGGTCAGCGATTTCGCCAAGGTGACGCGGGGCTACACCGATCCGCCGCAATTCAAAATGCGCTTCAACGGGAAGGACGCGGTCGGCCTCGGCGTGACCATGCACAAGAAAGGCGATGTCCTAAAACTGGGCAAAACGCTTGAAACCGCCATGACTCGGATCGAGGGCGAACTTCCGGTGGGCCTCGCGGTCGAGCGGGTCGCCGATCAATCGCGCGTCGTCAACACGGCCATCGGCGAATTCCTGCGCACCTTCTTCGAGGCGCTGGGGGCGGTGCTGCTCGTCAGTTTCACGAGTCTCGGATTTCGAGCCGGCTCCGTCGTCGGTCTGACAGTGCCCCTGGTTCTGGCCGGAACGTTGCTGTGCATGTGGCTCTTGGACATGGAAATCCACCGTATTTCGCTGGGCGCCTTGATTCTCGGGTTGGGTCTTTTGGTGGACGACGCCATGATCGCAATCGAGATGATGGCGCGCAAACTCGAAGAGGGGTGGGACCGACTGCGTGCCGCGACGTTTGCCTACCGTGCGACGGCCTTTCCCATGTTGACTGGTACGCTGATCACCATCGCCGGTTTTCTGCCGGTAGGCCTGGCGAGATCCCAAGCCGGCGAATACACCGTGGCGATTTTTCAGGTGATGGCCATCTCGTTGTCCCTGTCGTGGATCGGCGCGGTGGTCTTCACACCCTATCTGGGGTTTCTGATGCTCAAAACCAAGAGCACCGGGCACACGCCCGGCCAC
Source organism: Nitrospira sp. (assembly GCA_024331085.1). Classification (GTDB taxonomy): domain Bacteria; phylum Nitrospirota; class Nitrospiria; order Nitrospirales; family Nitrospiraceae; genus Nitrospira_D. Next base: position 11,161 of record JANDJG010000002.1, read on the forward strand.
GACCTTTTTGACACGCCGTTCTATAATCGACTGCGCCGCTGGGTGGATCGATGTGTAGAACGTCGCAAGACGGTCATCATCGGCACGGTGGCGCTGTTCGGCGTCGGCGTCGCAACGTTGACTCAAGTCCCCGAACAGTTTTTCCCGCTGTCCAATCGGCCGGAAGTCATCATCGACCTGTGGTTGCCGGAGGGCAGCGCCTTCGCGCAAACGGAAGCGGTCGCCAAGCGTATGGAGGCTCTGCTTGCCGCGGACGAGGATGTGGTGAATTATGCCTCGTACATCGGCGGCGGCAGTCCACGGTTTTTCCTGCTGATCGTGCAACAATTGGCCAATACCAACCTCGCCGAATTCGTCGTGATGACCCGTGACAACCCGGCCCGCGAACGGGTCATGCAACGCATCAGGCTGGCTTTCGCCACGGATTTTCCGGAAGTGCGGGGACGGGCCATGCGACTCAATGTCGGGCCTCCGATGGATTATCCGCTCCTGTTCAGGGTATTCGGGGAAGATCCCAAGATCGTTCGAACCATCGCCGACCGGGTAGCCGAGGTCGTGCGCGCCAATCCCAATGCGGTGGATGTGAACGATGACTGGCATGATCGCATTCCTTCGCTTCGTCTCGTACTCGATCAAGACAAAGCGCGCGCGCTCGGCGTCTCGACCATGAGCTTGTCACAAGCCTTACAGGCTCACTATACGGGAATTCCTGTCGGACAGTTCCGCGAGGACGACAAGCTCCTCGACATCGTCTGGAGGGCGCAAAAGAACTTGCGCAATGCCGCAGACGAGTTGCCCGATGTGGCAGTACGAACGGCCAGTGGAAAATCCGTGCCGCTGGCGCAACTGGTCAAATTCGAAACCGTTTTCGAGGACGGCGTCCGTTGGCGCCGTAACCGTTTCCCGGCGATTTCAGTACGGGCCGACGTGGCGGACGGCATGCTGGCGCCGGATGTAGCCGCGCAGATCGTTCCGAAACTCCAGCCCATCAAGGACAGCCTTCCCGCCGGCTATTTCATTGAAACCGGCGCGGCCAAGGAGGATGCCTGGATCGCTCAGAAGTCAATTCTGATCTGGATTCCGCTGGTCGTGATCGCCACGCTCATCCTACTGATGATGCAGTTACAGAACCTGTCCCGAACGTTCCTGGTGTTCGTCACCGCTCCTTTGGGTGTGATCGGGGCCGCATTCGCCCTGTTGCTGTTCGGCGCTCCCTTCGGGTTCGTCGCTTTGCTCGGCATCATTGCCCTGGCCGGCATGATCATGCGCAACGCGGTGATTCTCGTAGATCAAATCGAGCAGGACGAAAAGGCCGGCCGGGATACCTGGACCGCCATTGTGGAATCGACCGTCCGGCGTTTCCGGCCCATCTTGTTGACCGCAGCGGCCGCGATCCTGGCGATGATTCCGTTGTCGCGGAACGATTTCTTCGGACCGCAGGCTATCGCCATCATGGGCGGACTTGCAATCGCGACCGTACTGACCGTGTTTTTCCTCCCCGCGTTGTATGCGGCATGGTTTCGTGTCGTCCGGAACCGGACCGGCGCGGATGCCCCGCAGACAGGGTCGGAGAAGGCTCTGTTTTCCAGAGATTCAGCGGCAATTGATGGTGCGATTGCGGTGGCGACGCGTTCCGCACTACCCATCGTCCTTCTGACGATCGTCATGTTAGGCGGGTGTACACCGACGCGTGTGAGCGATCGGGTACCATTATCGGCTCCGAGGGCGTGGAATCATGCCCCGATCGTTCAAGACAATTCCAATCAGACTGATCTCAAAGAATGGTGGCGAGGATTTCGCGATCCACTTCTGAACGAATTGATCACCCTAGCACTAGCCGCCAACCACGATCTGAGAATCGCAACGGCTCGCGTTCGCGAGGCCAACGCGATGGTTACTGTCGCGGAATCAGCTCTCTATCCCAGTGTTGATTTCTTCTCTTTTGGCGGCCGGGAAAAGCGGATTGACCGGATTCTCGCAGTGCCGGATGGCCGTGGAGAAACACGGCTGGTCGTACCCACCGCCAATGTCGGAACCGGTGGTCTTGCTGCGCGGTGGGAAGTCGATATTTTCGGCGCCAGACGTCTTGAGGCTGAGGCAACGGCTGCTCAGGCTGCTGGAACCGTAGAGGAACGGCATGGAGTGCAGGTAGGATTGCTCGCTCAGGTGGCGATGAACTATCTGGAACTACGTGGCGTACAAGAGCGAACTGCGATTCTGCGCGACAACATCGAGGTCCAGCGGGAAAGGCTCAGAACTCTGCAGGCCTTTTATCGTGCGGGGTTAACGAACGAGGCGGAAGTCTCGCGCCAGGAAACCTTGCTCCACAGCACCGAGAGCGCCCTCCCGGAGTTGAAGGCAACAGAAACCACTCTGATCCATCGCCTGAGCGTGCTGCTGGGTGAATCTCCGTCAAAGCTTGAACACCGGCTTATTCCTACAACAGCTTATTCTTCCGACCTGCCCGACATCCCAAACATGTTGCCTGCAAGCCTGCTATTACAACGGCCCGATCTGCGCCTCGCGCAAACCGAGGTGAGTGCGGCGGCTGCCCGCCTTGGTACCTCGCGGGCCGATTTGTTCCCGAAGGTGGTGTTATCGGCAAGCGGTGGAATCGGCGCACTGACCGCCGGCGGATTTCCGGCTCTGGCAGAGGGCGTGTACGCGCTGGGGGCTGGCCTCACGGCTCCGATATTCAATGCGGGACGCATCCGGGCTCACATCGCTGCGGCGGACGCGCGGCTGGATCAAGTCGCGGCGAAGTACGAAAAAACCTTCCTCCTCGCCCTGGAAGACGTGGAAAATGCCTTTGTCGCCCATACCTCGTCGAAAGAGCGCCGCGAACAACTCTTGAAGGCCGAAACAGCGGCAGAAAACACGTACCTCTCCTCCGAAGCCTTATATCAGAGAGGAGCGCGCGATTATTTATCCGTGCTCGACGCTCAACGCACCAAACTTTTAATCAATGACGAGCGTGTCAAAGCTGAAACCGCAGTTCGTATCTCGTTGATCTCGCTTTTCAGGGCATTCGGTGGCGGTTGGGCGGCGAACCTCGGTGAGTCGGATCGACGATGAGAGCGATGCCCGGGAAAACCTCACATCTCGCTGTGGACTCCGGATCGATGCATCTCTCTCAACCCCATTTCAGGGAGGGGGGAGCCCCGTCGACTTACGGTCCTCCGCCCGTCAACAGATCGAGCGTTCCTTCGGCCACCACTCGGACCTGGAGGGCGGCCTCGTCGGCAAACACGCCGATTCCCTGAAATGATGACAGTTTTCCCCGCATCACCAAATCGGGGCTCAATCGTTGATTCAGAACCGGAACGATGAGACTTTGCATTTTCTTTGTAGCCTGCGTGACACCGACGACGGCTTCCGTTGCGATAAATCCACGAAACGATGAATGAAACAACCACTTGGCCGACTTGCCCAGTTGTTGGGCGGTCGCCGCATCGTAGCGAAGATTCTCAAAATAAAGGGTCTGCGTGAGCGGATTGAGGCGGGGCTTTCCCACCAAGTACGCATGCCCCTCGGCGTCCCCCCTGAAGTCGACTCGCATCACCACCTGATTGCCGCCGTTGCTGCGAACGGAGACCTCGGTGATGATAATGGAGCGGTCTTCATTCGACACACGCTCGCCTCTCAACCGGTCGGTCAATGCGTCGGAGAGTTTCTGATAGTCCATGCTCACGTCCGTGACCACGCGGAACCCGCGAGGAGTCGGTCGAGGATCGAGTCGCGGAAGGGAGACGGATGGGAGCGTCGGTTCGTCACCGAAGACGATCACGGGCTTGGCGACCATTTGAATCGTATCATGCAGATAATTGCCCTCGCTCGACAATCCGCTGTGGGCGACACGCTCCACGTTGAACAGGAGCCACGCATCCGGATTGAGTCGAATCGGTTTCCGCAGAAGCTGCCAGACTTGTTCGATCCGGTCGTTGAACGTCACCGCCTTCAGACGCTCGACCGCTTGCTGGAGTCCCCCTCGCACGCCGTCCGCGAGCGCTTTTCGGACTTCTCCCGCAACAACGGTTTCTTCGGTCCGGTCGACTGTGCACGGGTCGACTCCATGAACGGACACATCGGCCACGGATGCGGCCAAACGGAAATCCGGCGTCATATCGATCGCCACACTTCCCGTCAACATCCCCTGTTTGTCTCCCCTGCCGCCATCTCCGCAGGGCATGGAGACGCCGGCCGAAGCCGTCTTCGGGTGTATGTCGATCTTGTACCGAAGAGGCGCGCTGATAAAGACGTTCGCCGACAGCTCCACGCCTTTCCACCAATCCCGGAGAGCGGCGCCGGAATCCTGCCTCGCAAACAAACCAGCGGCGGGAGCATTGATCGCAAAATCTTCGCGTTCGGCATGATATTTGTATTCCACACCCTGAGGGCTCTTGGCGTAAACTTCCCTCTGTCCGAACCGCTTGGGAATCATCCGTTCGTCGTTGAGCACGTCGTTCAACATTGAAAGATCTACGCGAATGGAAAACCCGACGACGGAATCCGTTTCCGTCGTAGAAAGAGCCGGACGCTGCACCGGGGGAAACGGTTCGGGAGCGGGCGGCTGAATACGAGACGGCCCCAGCGAACAACCGAAAAAGAACAGCGCAACGGGCCACATGATACAAGACCGCCGTATCACCATGATCGTGCCTCGATGAGGGCGCCCCGGAGCCCGGCGTCCCCTCTGCTCCTCCCAGCCGGCTGCATGTTCCTTCCCGTCACCTTCTTCTTTGGTAGGGGCGCTAGCATACCAAAACCTTGCACGGCTTCGCAGCGAATATTTCTGAGCATATCTTGCTCCGGTCGAGGCGTGAACGGCGGAACAAGCATCGAACTCGCATTTCCGCAAAAATCCCGTGTTTTCTTGTCAGGTCGCCACCTCCCGGTTAGACTTTTTTCACTCTCATGACACGCCCACGAAAAGCGGACGGCTCTCGGCTCCCGCCGCAAACCGGGGCCGCCGAAGCCATCACTGATGTGACCGCCCGGCTTCAAGAGGTCCTCGCCTCCGTTCAGGACCTGAGCCGGGAAGGATTTCCCTATCGAGACGCCGCGCGAACCAAGGCCGAGCTGCAACTTCGCGAATGCGTGAAGCAGCTTTTTGGCGAACACTCCCGTGAGTTTCAAACGTATCGTCACTACCGACTGCGGGTATCAAACCAAGCGGAGATCGCGCAGAGCATCGCGACCATTCAAACGCTTCTCCAGATCATCCAAGACAAGGGATCGGGGCCTCAAACCTCCGTCGCGCCGCTTTCCTCCTCGACGTCGGCAACGGGCGTTCCCCTTGACACGGCGGAAATCCCACAGACGCCTCCTTCGCCGGAATCTACGTCAAACCCGCCGGGCGGCCCATCCAAGCCGGCCAAGCCGGTGGAACTCATTTCAACGGCAACGAATCCGCGGATGCACGTCGCGCCGGCCGCTTCGCCACCTTCGCCGCCTGCCCCGACGAACGTTCCCACCGCGCCGACAGCGGCTCCGGAGAGCGCCGCCCCATCGCCACGGCCCATACCCTCTCGACCGCTTTCTCCGACCATGCCATCGAGTCCATCGCTTTCCTCAGATGAGGCCTCCACACGGCAGCGGACATTCCCTCCCTCGACATCCTCGCTGGACATGTCTCCACCGAATGCGGACGTCATCAGCCCGCCCCCCTTCTCCTTTTGCTCCTCTTGCTCCTCTTTGCCCAAGGCGGATTCCGAATGCGACTCGCTCCGGCTTGTCCGCAAAATCTGCCTCCGACTCCACGCGGTCGCCTGCCAACTGCGCCTCCGCGATGACGCTCGCCCGACGATCGAGATCCAGGATGACCTTGACGTGCAAGACCTATTGCGGGCCCTTCTCAAAGTGGAATTCGACGACGTGGGGGTCGAAGAATGGACTCCGTCCTATGCGGAAAACACGGCGCTTTCCGCGCTCTTATTAAACGGCGAGCACATCACCGTCGTGGCGAAGAAAACTCGCCCCGGTTTGACGACGAAGGAACTTGCCGAACGGATCGCGGCGGACGCCGCCTTCCATGCCGCTCGCCGTCAACCCGGCACCTTGTTCTGCTTTGTCTATGATCCGGAGGGCCGCGTCGGCAGCCCCAAACAATTGGAAACCGAGTTGGCCGACACCGGAAACGGGTACGCCGTCGAAGTCCTTGTGGCACCACGGTAAGATCATGCACAAGCCAAAATCCCAAAAGCCGACTTCCGCTTCTCTTCCCGCTTCACGGCCAAAACGGCTGTTGACAGCAGTCCAACCCCTTCGCTATAGTCCGCCCGACATGGAGTCGGCGACGATCCCCTACACGATCCACGCGCCCGAGACCGGAGCTCCTCTCATGTCGGATCGCGCCTATATTCTGATCAACGTGATTCCCGGACAAACCTCGTCCGTGGTGCGGGCCCTCTCGCAAATCAAAGAAGTCAAGACCATCGACCCCTGTTGGGGAAAACCCGATATCATAGCGGTCGTAGAGGTCCAAGATCAGGAAGCCTTGACGCAATTGGTCCTTAAGCGACTTCACGGCATTGACGGCATCACGCAGACCGATACCCATCTGGTTTACAAACTGGCGGAATCTTAACCGAAGATCCCAGGGAGGTGCATGATGATGCGACGGACGCGATGGACCCTAGTATCCGTGCTGCTGTTGACCGGAATGGGCGGAACCGCATCCGCTCTGGAGCCGGATGTCGTCGACGTGAAGCTTTCCGCTCCGGCTGACAAAGTCAAAAGCGCCGTCACCGAGGTCCTGACTGAAAGCGGTTACGACGTAAGGTGGAAGAACGACACGACGTTGGAGACGAACTATCGAGAAGAATCAGGAGGGCTGGACAGCCTCTATTACTGCTGCTGGGGGGTCGTCAAGAGCAGGGTCCAAGCAACCGTGACCCCCGGGGCGGATCAAACCACGCAACTCCGCCTCCAGGTTTTCGCCCAAGGCAAACGCACGATCTTCGAAGGCTTTGCTCCCATCGAGACTCCGGTTCCTGAAAGCGCGGACAATCAGCTCCGGCTGATCAAAAACAAGCTGAAGATCGTCAGCCATCCCTATACGACCGTGTCGTTCTTTGGGATGAAGTAACAAGTTATAAGCCGGTCACGCGCAGCCTTGGCAGCCTGCCACGGCTGCGCTCCTTCCGGCACACCCGTTCTTCACCCGGTCAGACCTCTTCCTTCTCGCTTTCGTCCTGGTCCCCTCCCAAATCCAAGCCGAAACGCTCCGCCATCCGGTAGAGTGTCCGTCTGTCGATCCCCAAGATTTTCGCGGCCTTCACCTTGTTTCCTCTCGTCTCTTTCAACACCCGAATCAGATGCCGCTTTTCGACTTCCTCCAGCGTCAGATAGGCTTCATCGGTCTGGTCGCATCGCGGTTGCTTGGAATCCTGCTCGGCTTGGGCTCCCAAACGAATCGCCGCCGGCAAATCTTCCGGCGTCAAGAGCGGCCCATGACTCAACGAGACGGCGCGCTCGATGACGTTTTCCAACTCCCGCACGTTGCCGGGCCAGCGATAGCGCGTCAAAATCGCCATGGTTTCCGGCAAGAGGCCGTGCACCGTCTGATTCGCTCCGCCCGAGAACTTCTGCAAAAAATGATGGACCAGCATCGGAATGTCTTCCCGGCGTTCCGCCAACGACGGCAATACGATCGGAACCACCTTGAGGCGATAATAGAGGTCGTCCCGAAATCGGCCTTCCTTGACCAACTGTTCAAGGTTCTGATTCGTGGCGGCGATGATGCGGACGTCCACCTTGGTCGATGTCGTCGAGCCGACGCGCCGGACTTCGTGGTCCTGCATGACTCGAAGCAGTTTTACTTGCAGATCTTTCCCGAGATCGCCGATCTCGTCGAGAAACAACGTTCCCCCGTTGGCGGACTCGAAAAGTCCGACCTTGTTGCCTACCGCTCCGGTGAACGCTCCTTTTTCGTACCCGAACATTTCGGACTCCAGCAACGTATCCGGCAGCGCGCCGCAGTTGACCGGGATAAACGGCTTGTCCCGACGAGGCCCGTGCGCGTGGATGGCTCGGGCGATCAATTCCTTGCCGGTTCCGCTTTCACCCTGCAACAGGACGGTGCTCTTGTTCGCGGCGACGCGCGCGACCAGCTTGTACACCTCCATCATCGCCGGACTGCTGCCGACCAAGGGAGACCACTGATCCCTGCTTTTCAACTCCTGGCGGAATCGAGCGTTTTCTTGCAGCAGTCGGCGATGTTCCAATCCCCGTTTGACGACCAATTTGATATCTTCTTTCTTGAACGGCTTGGCCAAATAGTCGTAGGCTCCTTGCTTGATCGCCTCGATCGCCCCTTCCAACGATCCGAACGCCGTCAGCACCACGACGACCGTGTCGGGGCTCATCCGCTTAAACTCGCGCAGCACCGCGAGCCCGTCCACGGCGCCCATTCGAAGGTCGGTCAGAACCAAATCCACGTTGCCTCTCCGCCCTCGAGCAATCGTCTCCTCTCCGCTGGCATAGGCATCCACCGTATAGCCCTCTTTTCTCAACGCCTCCGCCAGCAATTCGCGCGCGACCGCGTCGTCATCCGCTACCAAAATAGTGGCCTGCTGCATTGATTTCCTTTCCTATGTCGATACCGTGGTCTCTCGGCCGACTTGCAACCCCGGCAATGTAATCGTGACCGTGGTGCCGCGCCCTATCTCGGTCACGAGAGACATTTCACCCCCATGAGCCGCTATGGTTTCTCGACTCAAAAACAATCCCAACCCCGTCCCCTTGCCATCCGCCTTAGTGGTAAAAAACGGTTCGAACGCCCGTTGCGCGTCAGCCTCCGGCATCCCGCACCCCGTATCTTGCACCTTGATCATGACGACGACCGGCGAGATGGCATGGGTCGCGCCCTGCCATCGATCGGATTCGTCCCGCGTGGCCTCACGAACTTCCGCCGCAACCCGTACCCTTCCTCCGGAAGGCGTGGCGGCCAGCGCATTGTCCAAAATGTTCACCAACACCTGATGAACCTTCTCATCGTCGGCCCACATGAGAGGAAGCGACTCCGGAATCTCGATCGCCAGCGAGACGCCCTTGGCGTGAAAAGCCGGTTCCATCAGCACGGCAACGGGCGTAATCACCTGCGCCACGGGCACCCACGTGGGCTCCGGCCGGCGAGGACGGGTTGAAGACAGCAGATCCTGGATGATCCGCACGACGCGGGTCAACTGCTCATCAATGACGGCCACCCGCTTTCTCATATCCGGCGTCAACGACGGGTCCTCCGCCAAGGCCTGCACGTGCCACGCGATCGAATGGAGCGGCGTCCCCACTTCATGGGCGACGGACGCCACCAATTGCCCCACCGCCGCCAATCGCTCGGACCGGTTCAACCGATCCTTAGCCTCGATGAGCTGTTGATTGGCCTTGAGGAGATTCTCCGTTTCCCGCGCCAGCGCGGCCCGCGCTTCCGCCTCGCGGGCCTTGCGTTCTTCCCAACTCATGCCGAGGTAGCCCACCAGCAGCAACACGCCGGCCACGACGCTGCGGTTGACGACCGCCGCTTGAAACCGTCCCGGCTTGGTCGGCCGCACCAACCCTGAATAGGTCGCGAGCACGCAGATCACGACGGCCGCCAGCATCAATCCCCGTTTCCGAAGCGTGGCGATCAGCAGGATGGGCAGCACGTATCCATAGGCCCCCACGACATGCGCGGGAGTAAATTCCTCGATGATGAAAATGACCAAAAAACAGGCCGCGGCGGCGGCCACGACCAAACGGTCACGCTGCGTCATCATGATGAGCCGTCGACACCGTGGGACTCGGCGAGCACCCCCTTCCCATGTTTGCCTCGTTTTGACTCGTTTCTTCTGTTTCTACTCAGAACCGCGCCACGTTCGCAACTCCGCCGCCAACCGCTCCACCCGGCGGTCGCACGTCAGCCCTTCGACGGTCAACGGCAATTTTCTCCGCCAGTTGGGATGACAATCAACCGTACCGGGCAGATTGACCTGATCCCGGACTCCGATCACGTCTTCCACCGTCACCAACATCAGCCAGGCTGGCGTCCTTGCCAGATAACGATGAACCGCCTCGGCGACATCCCATGTCATCTGCGGAATCAAGGCCGGATCATCGGGCGTCTCCGGCGGCAGGAGCCCCTCGGCCTTCAACGCGGCCAGCATGCGGGCCTTGTCTCGGCATCGTTCATCCAGCCACCTCCGTTCGGTTTCCCCGGCGACACCGCCCAGTTGGACCCGCAGGGCGATATCCGCTCCTTCCCAATAGCCGGTCAGCGTGGGCAGATCGTGCGTCGTCACCACGGCCAGCGATTGAGCCGGATAGGCGCCCGGCGACTTCCAGTCTCCAGTCGCCGTCCGCTCGAAAAAAAAGACCCGATACGACAACACGCCCGCCTCATACAGCCGTTCCCGAATCCAATCGGGAACCGTCCCCAAATCCTCTCCGATGATCAGCGCTTTCCTTCTCGTGCTTTCCAGCGCCAGTATGGCCACCAGATCTTCCCATGGGTACTGCACGTAGGTGCCCGTCGCCGCCGGCATGCCGCGCGGAATCCAGAACAGACGGAAGAGCGCCATGACGTGATCGATTCGAATCGCGCCGCCATGGCGAAAATTATGGCGCAGTACGTCGATGAAAAACTTGTAGCCGGTTTCGCGCAAGCGAAGCGGATCGACCGGCGAGAATCCCCAATTTTGCCCGTCCGGTGCGAATGCATCGGGCGGCGCCCCGCAATCGGCTTCAAGAACCAACACGTCTTGAAAACGCCAGCCGTCGGCCCCGTTTCGATCACTGCCCAGGGCCAGGTCGTGGTAAAACCCCACCGGCATGCCGACATCGACGGACTTGTTGACGAGCGTGTTCATTTGTTCCGCCGCCAGCCATTGCACGTACAGAAAAAATCGAATCTTCCTTCTCTCCCGGCACTCGTACTCTCGCATCGCGTCGGACGACGGACGTCGGAAGTCCTCGGGCCAGTCCGCCCACTGCATCACGCCGCCTGTTCGTTGATCTTCATCCAACGATTGAAACAGGGCGTACCGGACGAGCGAGTCCCCTTCCCCTCTCACATACGAGTCGAAGGCGGCGCCTCGTTCGGTCATCGGCTTAAGATCCGGCTCATTGCCCGCAAAGTTATCCCGCAGAAAAATTTCATAGCAGACTTCCAGGATCGTCCGTTTGGCCCGCGCCACTCCGTCGTAGTCGATCAACTCGCTTCGTCTCAGCTCGTCAAGCCGGGCGCGGAAAGACGGATCGGTCAATCGTGCTTGGACCTCCGGCGCGGCACATTCGGGAACCTGCTCCACGTCGATGTACAGTTCGTTGAGAAACAACCGGCTGTTCGGCGAATAGGGACTGATGTGATAGGGCATCGAATTTTTCAGCGCGTGCAGCGGGTTCAGACCGATCGCCGCCGCGCCCAGTTTCCCTCCGGCCCATTCCACCACGTCGGCCAGGTCTCGAAAGTCCCCCACCCCCCAGTTGCGCTCACTCCTCAACGAATAGAGTTGGAGCGACAGCCCCCACAGACGCCCGCCATTGAAGAACCGGTCCGGTATGTAACACCGTTCCGGCGCCACGATCAGCAGAAACGTGGCCTCTCGTTCGATCGCCACTCCCCGCGCGCACACCACCCCATCGTAGTAGCCCGGCGACAGACCCGCCGGAAACACGAAGGCCGAGCGGATATACCGACGTCCATCGATGAAGCGTTCCTCGTGGACCGCCAGCCCAGGTCCTTCGATCCGCTCATGGCACAGCGTTCCCTGTTCATCACGGAGCGACCAGCGTACCTCCACGGACGACTCCTCGGATGGCCAGCAGGGAACGGACAGAAACCACGAACCCGTATCCCGCCCCGATCGCACGACGTACACCGGCTCGCAGCCCTTCAGCCACGGACGATCGTCCCACTCGATCAGTTCCGCGATCAATTCGTCTCGGCCGGCGACGCGAAACCCCATCGCACTCAGAATTGCGCGGCGTGTCTCATCACTTGTGACATGGAGCGTCCCGGCGATGTCATAGTAATCGGCGGCGATGCCCGCCCGATCCGCGAGCAGGCGAAGGAGTTCCGCTTCAGACCGATCGTACATGGCGGCGAGTGTGAGTCACGTGACCCGACAAGTCAAGCAAGAGGATTCTACCGCTCCCGAAGACTCTCGTTGACGGCCTTGAGGAGAGGACTCAGCAGGTATTCGACGACGCGACGCTGTCCCGTCTTGATCTCCACCGTCACCGCCATACCGGCCGACAGGCGCACGGGTTTGCCGTCGACAGTGATGGTGTCGCGATCCGGGCACGAGGCAAGAGCGGCCGCGATCGGACAGCTCTTTCTCTCTCGCTGCCGGCCATACTATCCATGATCGGTCCGGTTCATTCAGTGTCGCTGTTCATCGATGCCGATGACCGACACGGAATAACCGATCACGTCGGTGAGGTGACTTTCTCTCTCCACAGGTAACAATCGTCAACGGATTTGCCTCTGCTCATGGCAGAGAATAAAACAGAGCGCTTTACATAAAGACTTCGACAAGGTCGTCTTCTTTTGATTTTCCGCTTCTCGGTCTTCCGATCAATCTGCCGATCCTTCGTCGTAATTGACAAATTCGCCTTTCCCCCCGATCGGCGGCTCATGGCCTCGCCGTTCAAGACGATGGATCAGCGCGCCGCGCAATTCACGGTTGAGCCGTTGCCGGGAGTCCGGCGAGAGAGCAAGAAATTCCACGCCGAACCGGCCGTCTTGGACCCATTTGATGATCCCGTTCTCAATGGGCAGCGCCTTCGCTTGATCCGGAAGCAGGACGCCCAAGCGGACCGGTTCGCCGACCGGCAACCGGCGATCACAGTGAATCAAACAGCCGCGAAACGAAAGGTCCAGGAGATGGCCCTCTCCCACGCAAAACGGCGCGCCGAAGATGACCGGATATCGTACCGCATATCGCAGATAGAGCCGATGAGAGAACCGGGACGACATCAAGACCTCCCTGCCGCCGGTATTCTATCGATCTCGACAAGGGAGAAACAGCCCTCCTTCGGAGGGATAGGCTTCGGGTTGAGCGTACCGCCTGACATTCCCGTGCCTGATGGATCCAACTCCCTCGTCGTGTTCGGCGGCGTGGAAGGCGAGCGAAGCGGTGGACCGGAATCTTGAATGGAAGCGAGTCTGATCGTCGGGCGCCAGACAGTCGTTGATGGTATCTAGAAAATTCCTGCTTGTTTTTGAAGCCAGCGGACGTACTTTACGATCTGATCGACGTCGCCCGTGGTCACGCCCTCGACTTTCGGCATGTTGCCGAATTGCCAATGGTGCGCCCGCACGCCGTTGGCCGCGGCGTTATAGAAAGCTGCGTCGGCATGGTGATTCGGCTCATAGATCTTGTGGACGAGCGGCGGACCATGGTCCGTCCCCAGCGCCCCGATACCGTGACAACGGGAACAGTTGGCGACGAACTTCTGTTCGCCTTCCCTCAACTCGACCGGCGCCGCCCCCGCCGTTGCTCCCACTGCCCCCTTTGACGCCGTCTCCTCTTGGCTACAGGCCGGCATCACACCGATTGCCAGCAAAACCAACGTCCATCTGATCATCCGGTACCGTCTCACGATGTTGTCCATCCGTCTTCTGTAAGCGATTGAGCGACGATGCGCACGAGCTCAGGGTACCACATACGGAATCGGATCCGCGACCCCCGCCTCGGCAAACCCCTTCCGGCGGATCAAGCAACTGTCGCAGCGGCCGCAGGCCATCGCGCCGACCGGGTCGTAACAACTGTGCGTCAGGTGAAACGGCACGTTCAGAGACATACCCAGTGTGACGATCTGGGCTTTGGTCAACGTGAGCAGCGGGGCGCGGACTTCGATCGACCGTCCTTCCATTCCCGCCTTTGTTCCCGCTCGAACCGTAGCCTCGAAAGTCTTGATGAATTCAGGCCGGCAATCCGGATAGCCGGAATAGTCGAGCACGTTGGCGCCAAAATACACGACCGGCGCGTCGATCGTTTCAGCGTAGGCGACGGCGAGGGAGAGAAAAATCAAGTTTCTGGCCGGCACATACGTGACAGGAACCTCGTGGCGTCGTTCGGCCTCCGGACGATTTTTTGGAACAGGAACGTCGCCCGTAAGGGCCGACCCACCGATCGCCCGCAAGTCCAGGTTGATGACAAGATGCCGGCGGGCCTTCAACGCCGTTGAGATCCGGCCGGCCCGCTCGACCTCGATCGCATGGCGCTGTCCATAGGCGATTGTCAGCAGATCGAGATCATAGCCGTCTCGAGCGGCCACAGCCGCAGCAACGGTGGAATCCAGACCGCCGCTTGCGAGAACAACCGCCCGTTGCACCGTAGAGTCGCTCATCGCGATGGCCCGGTCCGGTCAGTCTTGTCAAAATATGGGGAGGAGCCCCGCCGCAAGCGGCAACCGGACGGTACGATCATGGAAGGAAAAGAAAAAACGGAAACGGTCTTTCTGGAAAAACGCCGCGGCTATTCGCGCTCTTCCTCTCGCTCGATTTTTTCAAGCAGTTCTTGGCGTGATTGACATTCCACACAGAGTTTGGCGAACGGCACGGCTTGCAGCCGCTTCTCGCTGATCTCGACGCCGCACTCGGCGCAGATCCCGTAGGTGCCTTCATGCAGGCGCGTGAGCGCTTCGTCGATGGATTGTCGGCGGCGGTTGCGCATTTCCATCAGCGAAATACCGAGTTCCCGCTCCAAATCCATCAGGGCTTGATCCCCGACGTCACGAGCGGACTCCAGGCGCCGCTGTTGGTCCTCCGTCAATGACTGCCCCAAATTCTCGGTGATTTCCTTCACAATTTCTTGCCGCTTCCCCAACAGCATTTTATGCAGCACTTCATGCCGCCGTTCTCGCGCTTCCCGTTCCTTGGCCGTTTCCTTGGGGCGGATGGGTCCGGACGCCTCGGCTTCAGCCGGCTCCGGCTTGACCGCCGCGGCGGCTGCAGTCGCCTTGGGTTTTTCGGCGGCAGCCACCGAAGGTTTCGATTTTTCAACCGATTTTTTCTTGGATTGCGCTTTGGTCGCCATGCGAACCCCGTTTCTTCCGCAACGTTTGGAGGCCCTATGAGCCGGGCATCTATATCACGGCATAGGCCCTTTGACAAGTCCGGGAGGAATTGGATCGAGGGCCTTACGGATAGACGACCGTTGAATGCACGTCGTATCCGGCAAGTCGTTCGCGTCCGTTCAAGCTTTTCAGCTCTACGAGAAAATCCAGCCCGACGATTTCCCCGCCGAGTTGCCGAATCAAGTGAACCGTGGCTTCCGCCGTTCCCCCCGTCGCCAAAAGATCATCGATAATCAGCACTCGCTCTCCCATCCCGATCGCGTCCCGATGAACGGCCAGTGAATTGGTCCCGTACTCAAGGCTGTATTTGACCTCATAACAATCCGCCGGCAATTTCCCGGGTTTTCGGACGGGAACAAATCCCGCTCCAAGACGGGACGACAAGATCCCCGCGAAAATGAATCCGCGAGATTCAATCCCCACCACCTTGGCCACGCGCGCGTGCCGATATCGCTCCGTCAACTCGTCGGCCAGATTCTGAACGGCCTCGGCGTTTTTGAGCAACGTGGTGATGTCGTAGAAAAGGATGCCGGGCTTGGGGAAGTCCGGCACTTCGCGAATGAGCGATCGATAGTCGAGAGGCGCCACGAGATTACAGCAAATCCGACTGGGCCATGGTTTTTCGCTCGATGGTCGCGCGGAGCCGCGTCAACGCCGCCATTTCAATTTGCCGTACTCGTTCCCGCGTCAATCCCATTTCCCGGCCGATCTCTTCCAATGTCTTGCCTTCGTTCCCATCAAGCCCGAACCGCGACACAATAACAGTTTGTTCTTTCTCTGGCAACTCCCTGACCCACTCCATCAACTCCAGCCGGCGGCGCACGCCGTCGGCGGTCTCGTCGGGAGAGAGACCGGACGGATCTTCGATCACGTCGCGGAGAAAGGTATCGGCCCGATCGTTGAGCGGACTGTCCAACGAACAGGTGGTGCGAATCAACTGTTTGAGATCCGACACCTCTTCTTCCGAGGTTTTCATTTTCACGGCGACTTCGCCCAATGTCGGCTCACGGCCCAATTCTTGAACCAATTGCTCGGTTTTTCCAAGGTAGCGGTTCAACCGTTCAACCACATGAACGGGAAGACGCACCAGCTTGCCTTGGTTGATAATGGCCCGCTCGATGTATTGCCGAATCCACCACGAGGCGTAGGTGCTGAACCGGAATCCCCGCTTGTAATTGAATTTTTCAACCGCCTTGATCAGGCCCAGATTTCCTTCTTCCACGATGTCGGAAAAGGGAAAACCTCGATGCATGTACCGCTTGCCGATACTGATGACCAGACGCAAGTTGGACTCGATCATTTGTTGACGGGCCTGCTCGTCGCCGGCCATGACCCGCTTACCGAGTTGCTGCTCCTGTTGAAATGTCAGCAAAGTGGACCGGCGAACTTCCCGCAAATAGCTCTTGAGCGTATCAAGCCCCTCTGATCGGTCAAGATCCTCCGCCGCGGAATCCAGACCATGTTCGTGACCGTCCTCGTCGTCGACAGTCCGCCGTCGAGACCGGCTTTGGACCAGCCGAACCCCCCGACGCCTCATACCCAAAACGCTCCAATCCTCATCTTCCTCATCTCGCTAGTACCAAATCCTGAAGTCTGAAAACCGTCCCGTTGCCTCTCCCCACCGGGTTTCGACGTGCGTCACTCGCGCCGCCGGAGGCCCGTCCCGGAGATCGCGCAACAGCGCGTCAATGGCCGACGGCTGGCCCTCGACCTCCAACTCGACACGGCCGTCGTCGAGGTTCCGGACTCCACCGACCAAACCATGGTTCAATGCCACGCGGGCTGCAAAGGCTCGATAGCCGACACCTTGCACGCGCCCGCTCACCAGGATATGCGCGTAAACGACCGTTTTGGACACCGACTTAACCATCCTGTTTCCGTAACAGGTCGTCCCGCTTGAACGAACACCGGGGCGACACCCGACGGATCTTCTCATACCGACTTGCATAGGTCACGTGTTTTGCATTTCCATACCGCCGACCATCTATACGGCCGGTGGCACAAGTACGCGTGGTATGTGGTTTGGTCGGGGCGAGAGGATTTGAACCTCCGACCCCTGCGTCCCGAACGCAGTGCGCTACCGGGCTGCGCTACGCCCCGACAAGAACGTGAGAAACAAGAAGGGAACGCGATTGTCTTACAAGAGAGGGGTAAAAGGCAACCCATGAGCCTCGGCCACCCCTCGGCAGGTCACCAGGCCCTCTTTCAAATTGACGCCCTTCGCCAATCCCGGATCGTCGCGAATCGCCCGTTCCACGCCGCCCGACGCCAAGCGCAACAAATACGGCAAAGTCGCGTTCGTCAACGCCAACGTCGAGGTGCGCGGCACGATGCCTGGCATGTTGGCCACGCAATAATGGAGCACACCGTCAACGAGATACACCGGATCGGAGTGAGTCGTGGGCCTGGTCGTCTCGAAACAACCGCCTTGATCCACGGAAACATCCACCACTACGGCACCTTGCTTCATTCGCGAGACCATGGCACGGGACACCAGCTTCGGCGCCTTGGCGCCCGGAACCAGCACCGCTCCGATGACGAGATCCGCCTCACACACCGCCTGTTCAATCGCCGCAACACCGGCCGCGCGGGTTTCGATCCGACCTTGATACAGATCGTCCAAATACCGCAGTCGGTCGATATCAAGGTTGATGGCGATCACTCGCGCGCCCATTCCGACGGCGATACGAATCGCCGAACTCCCCACCACCCCAGCGCCGAGCACCACGACACGGCCTGGCTCCACACCGGGCACACCGGCCAGCAACACACCGCGACCGCCGCGCGTTTTTTCGAGATAGTGCGCCCCCACCTGCACCGCCATGCGACCGGCAATTTCGCTCATCGGCCTCAACATCGGCAAACTGCCGTCCTTCGCCTCGGTCGTTTCATAGGCGATGGCCGTTATTTTCCTGTCCAACAAAGATCTCGTCAGCTCCGGCAAGGATGCCAAATGAAGGTACGTGAACAGCGATTGACCGGGACGAAACAGATGGACTTCCTCCGGCAACGGTTCCTTGACCTTTACGATCAACTCGGCTCTCTTGAATACCTCTTCCTTTGAGACGGTCACCGTGGCCCCGGCCTTGCCGTACTCGTCGTCGCTGAACCCGCTCCCCTGCCCCGCGCCGGCTTCGACCCACACCTCGTGACCGGCCCGGCGCAGCGTTGCCGCTCCGTCGGGAGTGACGCTGACACGATACTCATGATCTTTAATTTCTTTTGGTACTCCAATAATCATGCGGCACCTACGGAGCCGGTCTGAGCGGCCGGCCCGTCGCAATTTCGTAGGCTTCGGCCAACGTCGAGACCTCGGTGACTTTGATGGCTCGCGCCATCCCCTTCTCCATGAGGGTGAAGGTCCTCTGCCCCCACGGTATCATCAACTCATGAAATTGCCGGAGCAAGCGGCATCCTTCGATTTTATGCTCCAACCCTTCCACCGGACCGATGGCAAGATCCGAGTCGATGGTTCCGGAAAAACACAGATCTTGTCGAAGCTCGTCCCCCAAGATGGCCGACGCCACGGCGACCGCCCAGAAGCCCCCCGCGCTCGGCCCATCGACGCGCACGCCGGCGTGAAGCGATCCCGCCGCCATGGGTATCGTCACCTGGACCTTGAGGAATCGAGGATCATATCGGACCGCCTTGGCCGCAGCCGACACCGCCGTGTCCAACGTCAGCCTTGCTTCGTTCATAAAATGGTAATCCGCCGAGACGGCCGGGCCGTTTCCCTCGGCGAGGTGACTCACGTCCACCCGCAACAGTTGAATATCACCTTTGTTCGGGAGATTCCACCCCTTCGCTCGCCATTCAAGAGGGAGATCGCGCACGCTCAGCGCGGGGACGATGCGCGACACAGCCGGGAACGGTCGCGCCGACACGCTCCTCCTCTCCATGGGGTGCGGAGTCGGCACATCTCCCGTCGATATCGGGTCCGTCTGTCGCCCCTCTGCCGAATTTTCCCCCCTGGGAAATCGAGTTG
The DNA here is from genome assembly GCA_024331085.1 of Nitrospira sp. Taxonomy (GTDB): domain Bacteria; phylum Nitrospirota; class Nitrospiria; order Nitrospirales; family Nitrospiraceae; genus Nitrospira_D. The sequence continues at coordinate 30,206 of JANDJG010000002.1, forward strand.
ATTGGAGTTCGGACAAACCGTCGACTTTTCGACAGGTCGGCCCGCCTCCGTCTTGAAAGACCGCCGTCCCGTCCGGTTGCGTACAGCGCCACAGAGCGGCGTGACCATTCTGTCCCGCAAAGAGCAATGCCAACGAGACGGCTGCCTGGACAAACGCTCTCATCGGCACCTTTCGTACCACCGTTCTGCACACCGTTCAGGGAAAATATAGCAGAGGAATCCGGGCAACTGGACAGCGTGAAAATCACTGGTGTAAGATGCTCCCGCTTGTGTCGATGCTTGCGCGATACAAGAGGAGAATCACCAGTATGAACACCGAGCTCTGTCAGGCCTGTGGCGCATCCGGCAGCCCGCTGATGAAATTTTCTTTGGGAAAGGATTTCTTCGGCCGTCCCTATGACCGTCTCTCTCCCTCTTCCGATCAGCATCCCAAATGGTACTGCGCCTCATGTTCGATGCACAAAAACCTCCAGCGTGACTTTCGGGACATTCGAGCCGAGCATGATAAGCTCGTCAGCGGACAAGGCTCGGAATTAGCCAAGGCCGACGAGTTCCTCCGCGCGTCCGTCCGTTTGAGAGAAATTTTCACGATTCTGGACGCCGCGAGCGATCCCTCACCGCTCCTTGCAAAAGAAGATGTTCTCCTGTTGATGGAACGTCTGAACACGGTCACCATGCCGGTCTGACGATCGACGCCATGCCGCCCTTTCAACGGCACATTTTCATTTGCACCAATCAACGGGCCAAGGACGATCCTCGCGGGTGCTGCGCCAACCTGGGATCGGAAAGGCTTCACGCCCACTTCAAAAACGAAACCAAACGCTTGAACCTCAAAGGCTTGGTGCGCGCCAACAAAGCCGGCTGCCTCGACCACTGCGACATGGGCCCCAGCGTCGTCATCTATCCGGAAGGGGTCTGGTATTGGGTCGGGACTGAGGCCGACGTCACCGAGATTATGGAACGGCACGTCATCAAGGGCGAGATCGTGACGAGGCTGCTCATGCCGGATCATCCGGTGCCGGATTCTCTCGCCCCTCTCACAATCCCCTGATCTCCATTCCCATGCCAATTGAAAATAAATGGAAGGCCAACTTGGAGAAAGTCGCCTTCGCCAAGCGGTTTCCGGGACTCCTGACGGAATGGCGCGACTGTCAGGGTAAAACAGTCGAAGCCGTCACACCGCTCACGGGCAGACAGGGCGCCGCCGTCGTCAGTTTCACCGACGGAACCTTCTTCGTCGTTCCTCCCTTGGCGCCCGAGGCATGGGAACTGAGTCAAGCTTTGGTGGACGCCAGATCCAGCCTCGAACCCAAACACCGATCGGCGTATGAGGAATACGATCGGCTGGCCGCACAAGACGCCGAGGCGCTTCGCTCGGCCCGATTAGAAAAAATCATCGGGGCGATTCAAAATAACGTGGACCGGATCCCCGAGTTGAAAGAGCGCATCAAGGCGCTTGTTCAGGAGTGGAAATGAGCGGCCGGCCCGCCAAGAACATGTTCGAGATCTTTTCGCAAGGTCTTTTCGAAGGAGTGACTCCCATGATGGTTGTTCGCGATCACCTTGTCCGCCATCCGGACCGTTGCACCCATCAAGCCGTCTGCGTGCCGATCTGCCCGACCGGCGCGTGGCTCTCCACACCCCCTTACAAGTTCGATCCCTCGCGCTGTCTTGAAAGTTGTCGCCTCTGCCTCGATGCCTGTCCCTCGCAAGCCATCTACGGCGTATTCAAGAAAGGCGACAAGCTGTTGGAGCCGCAAAAGAAGTAATCATAAAAACAGCGTACGCAAGATCCCCCAAATCGAAAAGGCCGACGTTCCGCCCCACGATTTGACGCCGACCCTTTGAGGCACCTCCATGCATCGAGTCATGGGGCGGAGAGGCGAGCGCCGGGCTCGTCACGCAAGTTGTTTGCGCAGATGGCCCCAGTAGGCCGTGCCGGCGTAGCCGCAGGCGACGGTACCGGTCGTCATGGCCATGATCCGATAGACCATGCTGCGCGGGATTTTCACCTTGACAGCGGGATTCAAAAGGTCGGGAGATTGCAGCACCAGCTTGAGCGACTCTCCAGCCGAGAGGATCGGCCACATACAGGAGAGCCTGAGCCGCGTCTCATGGCGGGGAATCGCCATGGTATAGAGCCAGCCTTGATCAAGGTGTTCAACCGCCATCCGCACCAGCTTGGCCAACACCGGCCTGAAACGAGGAAGATTGGCTTGATCCAAGAGGTCGCGAGGCTTCAGCCCCGCCTCGGCCAATATCGGCTCCGGCACGTAACATCGCCCTTTTTGAAGGTCGTGCGCGAGGTCTTTGACGATGTTGGTCAATTGAAGCCCTTTTCCAAATCTCACGCCGATTGACGCCATATCCCGCACGTTCCAGGAGGCCAACGCCTTCCGATGGGCGCACATCAGGTCCGTCCAAAACTCTCCCACACAACCGGCTACGTGATAGGTATAGAGGTCGAGTTCGTCGAGCGTTTTGAGAGCCGCAAGTTCTTCTGAGGATTGTCCGGGGAATGCCATCAAATCCATTTCCATTCCCTGCGTGAGCGTCGTCATGAGCCGCCGAACCCGGCGACGGTCGTCCGGAGAGAAATCAAGAAACAGCCGGAAACATTCATCCAGTCGTTCGAGCAGAACGCGCTCCGCCGACTCAGGCTGAAACGGCGCGACCGCACGTTGAACGTCTCGTAGCCGTTCCCAGACAATGCGATCGTCGGCAAATTGGTCTCGGAAGCGACCGAGCAGCTCCAGTCGCCGATGCCGCTCAATGATGTCCGTGTCCGCGATGGTATCGGCGGCACGTGCAAAGAGGTAGGCCAAACCGACTTGATCCCGCACGTTTGCGGGAACGACGGCCAACGTCGTATAAAAGAGCCTCGATACTCGTTTCAGAAGATCGTGAAGAAGCGCGCGTTTGGACGAGGCGGCCATCGCAGCCCCGTCTCTCGGCTCACCCTCGGTTTCCATTTCTTCTCCGCGCCGCCTCTCCCGGATGGAATCGGAGGCCGGATGAACACGATCAAGCATAAGGCGTTGTACCGCAAGACGGTGGAGGGGTCAACCTCATGCCTCGCTCAGACCTTGGGACTTTCTTCTTCTCATGTGGAACGGTCGCATCTTGACTTTTAGACTCACAGCCTTATTCTTCAACCAGTTAGGCCGGATTTAGCCCGGTTAGACGATCAAGACCAGGATATTCAGAGGGATTCCGGATACCAGGCCTGCTCGGACTTTGTGTATTGTGTATAATGTGGGTCTTCACCTCTTCTCATCAACGAAACGCGAGCAAGAGGCGCACTCGCAAGGAGGACGTCAATGAAGTGGATGAAAGGCATGTTTCTGCTCCTGATGGCCAATATTCTGATCATGGTGACGCTTTCGATCACCGTCCCGATTTTGCTGAACGTCATTCTGCCCATGTTCGGCATCGACCTGCGGGGCTCGATCGATCTTTCGACGTTGGTCTGGGCCGCGGCCTTTGGATTCGGCGGCGCGTTCATCAGCTTGGCTTTTTCCAAGCAGATGGCCCGATCGATGCTCGATTGCAGACAAATCACCCAGCCTCGCTCGCACGCGGAACAGGTGATTTATGGCTCGGTCCAAGAGATCGCACAACGGTTGCGCATCAAGATGCCGGAAGTGTGGATCTATGATTCGCCGGACCCCAACGCCTTCGCCACCGGCCCCAGCAAAAACAATTCGATGGTCGCCGTCTCGACCGGGTTGCTTGAAAACCTGCGGGAGGATGAAATCAAGGCGGTTCTCGCCCACGAAATGGGCCATGTCTATAACGGCGACATGTTCGCCACCACCGTTCTCGCCGGGCTGATGAATACGTTCGTGTACTACATCGCCATGTGGGTGCGGCGCGTTTTCGCGGAACGCGACCAAGCAGCCCTGGGATTCGCCCTGTCGCTGGTTCTTCAGATCGTCGTCAGCATCCTGGCGTCGATCCTGATCAGTTGGTTCTCCCGCCGCCGCGAGTTCGGAGCCGATGCCTTTGCGGCCAAGGTGTATGGGAAAGAGTCGATGATCAATGCGCTCCGCGCCATCGACCGGTGGGTCACCCGCGCTCAATTCCAATACTCGTCGCAAGACGCGCTGGCTACCATGAAAATCTCGGGGAAAACCGGCGGCTTCATGAGTCTGTTCTCGACGCATCCGCCGATTGAAGCCCGTATCGCGGCGCTGGAGCGACTCTAAGTCGCTCGTTTCCAGAACGAAAGGTGGGCGCGGTATTCGTGAATGGCCGCGCCCAACGCCTCTTTTCCTCTCGAAATGTTCGCTTCCAGGGCCGCCTCCACCAGCGGATCATCGATCTCAACGTCGTAACGATCTTGAACATTGGTCCTGACGGGCCCGACCGTGATATCTCGTGGCATGAAAATTTCTTTCCACACCTCTTTCTCAACTAAACAGACATCCCGAAATCGTTCGTAGAGCAAGGCCAGCCTCTCAGGATCCGTGATTTTGATGCGATTCTCGGTCGCCATTGTGTCCTCTTGCATCCACCGGTCGCCCGCACATACCCCCTTTAATCTAATCCCATCCTCACTGCTTTTCGTTCGTGCCGGTGCCTTCAAACGGCTTGGACGGCTCCGCTTCAGCGATCGCAAAGCGCATGGTCCCGACTTGATTCACAGCGTGGAACGGTTGTTGGCCTAATGGAGCGATGAAAATTTTGGCCAGATACCGGCCGATCTTCCAAGCCTCCCCCGGCCGCTTCAGTTCAAGAAAACCGTATCGTTCATGACCGGGCACCTCAAGAACGTCTCGCCCTCTCACGCTGAGACTCAGCCGCCCCTCCGGCTCCTCAAAAAACCACTGCACGCCGAACTGCGCCGGGTCTTCCAAAGGCGCCACCTCAAACACGATATAGACAACCGGCGTATCCGGTGAAAACACCGATCCCGGTTCGACCGGTTTCAGCCGAGGGTCTTGAGTGTACCAGCCTTGTCGCCCGAACGTGTCCCATTCGACTTCATATCCTTTCGCCATCGTAATCCAGGTAAACAGGGATTGAGGGATTCCCTGTCGCTGTTCGTCAAACGACGGACTCTGTGTAGGGCCGATCTCCGTCGTTTCCTGCTCTCTCGGAGCCAGCAAGTCCCTGGCGTCGACGCGCGACACAAGCCACACCGCCGGACTTGTCGATAGCCAGGTGGAAACGATGATGGTGGCCAAGAAGCATAAGCCGGCTGCTCTCATGGATTTATGCTAGCGAGGGGATCTCGCAGGGTCAATAATGTCCCGTCAGCAACCGATGGAGAAAGCGACAAGCATCATCCGCCGTTGAACGGGAGGCGGGAGGATGGAATCGACAGAAGATGAGGGCTTAACCGGACATCATTTCAACATGCTCCCAGACACTTTCCGATCTTCCGCAAGCGCCGGTCAACGGGGCGGCTCGGCCTGGTTGCCGGTCCGGTTCCGCTCTTCTTGTTTCAAGTTTTCAAAGGCTTTGTCCGCGTGACCGCGAACCTGATCCGGCGTGACGGTCGGCGACGACGGCTTGGGTTGCTCGCCCGCGCAACCGACGAGTCCCGACAAGAGAACAAGCAGGCCGACCGCTCCAACGGCCAGGCTATCGTGAGATCGTTTCCGGAAAGCTCCCGTCTCGTTCATGCTCGTCCCCCTTCTTTTTTCATCGATCCGGCGCGGCGATCGCCCGATGTTCCAGAACGAACTGTTTCACCGGCAAGATTTCTGAGTCGACATCATACCTCTCGAGATGCCCGAAACGCCATGGTATTACCCCTATATCTAGCGTCTCGCTAGCATCTCGTTGACTCACTGAATACACGGGAGTATTCTTCACCGCGAAGCCCACCTTTCCCTCAACGGACGAGGTTCCCATGTCGTTGCGCGATCGTTTGGCCGAAGACCTGAAACTCGCCATGAAGTCGAAGGATCAGCTTCGGATGGATGTCATCCGTTTAATCAAAGCGGCCATTTTGAACAAAGAGCTGGAGTTAAAAAAAGACCTGGACGACGCCGAGATGAGTCGGCTCATGACGACGCTCATCAAGCAGCGCCGCGACTCCATCGCCCAGTACGAGCGGGCCGGTCGAACGGATTTGGCGGAGAAAGAACAAAAAGAAATCACCATCATCGAGACGTACCTCCCACAACCTCTGCCCATGGAAGAAATCGAACGTCTGATCGCCTCGGCGATTGAAGAGACAAACGCCCGGTCCCCCAAGGACATGGGCATCGTAATGAAGGCCGTCATGACCCGTCTTGCTGGTCGGGCCGTCGATGGGAAAATGGTCAGCGATCTGGTTCGCGCCAAACTGTCGACGTAGCGTCTGCTATACTTACTACCCTGATCTGACAGGTGAGACCTGTCCGCCCGTCGGCGGACGCTTTTTCGGCATTCGATTAAAGACGATCGATGGCTATTCTCATCGTCGATGATTCCGCCGATCAGCAGCTTCTCCTGAGATCCGTCCTCACAAACGCCGGCCACTCCGACGTCCTAACGGCCGAGTCGGCGCAGGCGGCCTTTTCGATGTTGTCCCTCGACGCCGAGCAAGACCGTTCGCCCATCGACTTGATTCTCATGGACATCCTCATGCCGAATCTCAACGGCATCGACGCGTGCCGATTGATCAAACAGCGGAATCATCTTCGCGACATCCCGATCATCATGGTCACGGCCAAAAACAACCCGAACGACTTGAGCGAAGCGTTCTCGGCGGGAGCCATGGATTACATCTCCAAACCGGTCAACAGCGTCGAGTTGCTGGCGCGCGTAACGTCCGCCTTGACGCTCAAACGGGAAATGGATTGCCGCAAAGAACGGGAGGCCGAGCTACGGCGCAGCAACGAGGAGCTGCAGCGGGCGCTTAAAGAAGTCAAAGTGCTCCGCGGCCTGATTCCCATCTGCGCGTCCTGCAAAAACATCCGCACCGACGATGGATTGTGGACGCGCATCGAAGAATATCTGAGCGAGCACTCCGAGGTTCAATTCAGCCACGGCCTCTGCCAGCCCTGTATCAAAAAGCTTTATCCTGGTGTTTGCCAGGACTAATTGCTAGGATTCGACCCAACTCGGCATAAGAGCGTATTTCGCATGAGTATCCTGATCGTTGACGACTCGCCGGACGACCGCGAGCTGCTCAAAACCATCCTCCTTTCGGCCGGCTATGAAGACGTCATCACGACCGACTCCGCCGCCGCCGCCTTCAAATACCTGGGGCTTGACGGAAGCAACGAGCCCCCCGGCCAGGTGAACCTCATCTTGATGGACATCCTCATGCCTCAAACCGGCGGAATCGAGGCCTGCCGCCGGATCAAAGCCGTCACACGGTACCGCGACACCCCTGTCATCATGATCACCGCCAAAACCGACCCGGCCGATCTCCAACAGGCTTTCGCCGCCGGCGCGATGGATTACATCGCCAAGCCGATCAATAGAATCGAACTTCTGACAAGGGTACGATCCGTCCTGCGCCTGGTCCATGAAATCGAACGGCGACGCTCGCGCGAGCAGGAGCTGCTCGAAGTCATGCGCCAATTGCAGGAAGCCAACCAAATGCTCCTTCGCCTCTCTTGCTTGGACGGCTTGACGGGCATCACCAATCGCCGCCAATTCGACGACTTTCTGGACCAGGAATGGCGGCGGGCGGCGCGCGAGGCGACTCCGCTCTCCCTCATCATGTTCGACATCGACCAATTCAAAACCTATAACGACACCAAAGGCCACATGGCCGGGGACGAGTGCCTCAAACGAGTCTCGGCCGCAGTCTCCAGCGCCGTGAATCGACCCGGTGACCTGGTCGCCCGCTACGGAGGCGACGAATTCGCCATCGTGTTGCCGGGCACCTCCATTGAAGGCGCCGCGCAGGTGGCCGAGAACCTTCGCCGCCGGGTTGAGTGTCTCGGAATCAAGAACGTCGACGGAGGACTGATTACCATCAGCGTCGGCTATGCCTGTCTGACCCCCACCAGGAACACCTCTCCCACTGATCTCATCAAAGCGGCCGATCAGGCCCTCTATCAAGCCAAACAAGAGGGGCGTAATCGGATCCGACCGGCCGGCACCCTCTCGCTCGTGCGAGATTCCCACGGGAATTAGACTCGTGTGATAAGCGGTTCGAGGACTTCTTCTAGTGGAATCTCGACGACGTCTTGTGTAGAATGCCTTCGCGAATGCGAGCGCGACACCTCCCCGTTCTCCTGACCCAGGTTCCATGTTGCGCAATCAGGCGCAGCCAACCCTGCCGGTTTTGCGTGCTCGGTTCGCATCAGTGACAAGCGTGGGGGGCTAGCTCAGCTGGGAGAGCACTACGTTCGCAACGTAGGGGTCGCGGGTTCGACTCCCGTGCCCTCCACCACTGCTCCTGCTCTCAGACTGCCTTGTTTTCTCACCGTCTCATCAAGTGAATGAGTCTTGGCTCCTCTAGCTAGGAAAACGATGGACCGGTCGAGCCCACTTCCTGAGATGTGGCTTTCGAAGCCGCTAGAAATCACCTTCCCACGAAGATGGGAACACACCATGGAATGGATCTCCTTTGCCCATTACCCTCAAGTTCACCGGTGACTTGCCGATAGGGGTGGTGAAACCGACAGACAGGCCGCGCTCTGCATCAGGAGGACTCCCATGCCGATCCAGCCCGTGCCCTTCCTTGACCTTTCTCAATCCCTTTCCCCTTCATCAGGTGGAATTGGGATAGGGCGCCGCAGCACTCAGCTTGCCGCCATCATGGCCTCGAACAATCTGGGCGGGCAAGTGGCCGTGATGACAACTGAAGGGGACAGGGTGACATGGAATGCCACGCTGGTGCAAAATCTTGAAATGTTCAGCTATCACCGTACGGTCAGACAAGCAAGCGTGACTCTCGACATGAGCGCAAAGGAAACTCAGTATTTGCTCGAGCAGAAACTTGGGATGACTGTCGAGGGAAACCTCAACGAGCAAGAGGTCCATGACCTCTTAAGACTTTTTGAGAATGTGCTGAACCTGTTTCGAACGTTCGTCAGGGGACGAGATGAAACCGCCTTGGACAAGGTGACCAAGTTAGCCGGTCGGTTCGACACGCTCTCAACCCTGTCAAGCCTCGATCTTAACGTGATGGTAGAACGATCGCTGACGATCCTCACGGCCCACAGAGCACCGGCAGAGCCAGAGCAAGCCCCCGCATCGGTAACCACTCCATCCCCAACAGCCGTTCGAGCAACCATCGATTCCCTGTCCTCGACAACCACGACTGCATCGTTCCCTCCAGATTCAGAGGCATCCGCTGAGCGCTCGGTCTCCTCTGGTCCCACCGATGAAAGAAAAGAGGTTCGTCTTGCCGGACTGTTTTCGCTGGACAAGAGAGCGTTGGCGTTGGTTGATCGACTCGTAGAGACCTTAAAACATTCCTCGCTCGAACCGGACAAGCTTCGGAAATTCCTGCCCCGCCTCCTTGAGCAGGCTCGCGAAGACCTGAACAAAGAATTGAACCAAGATGTCGTTACCAAGCAGACACTGTCTGCTCACGATGGTCCGCTTTTATCCAACCCCTTCTTGCTCACCACCCAGTCTGTTGAGCGAACGTCGCTGACCCTGTCCGTCCACACTTGACTAAAGCCACCACCCCTACACGGAATCCCACGGGTAGCCCCGCTGACCGCTCGCCCTCGCCAATTTTATCCCGAACATAGAGATCCAGGCTCAGCCCCTCGTTGCAGTCTCCTTACAACCTGCACCGCTCTCCGACAATCGTGATTCCTTCCTTCTTGATTTAACAGCCGTCAATCACTCACTCCCCCTCCCTCAGACACTGGCTGAGAGGCTCTTGCCCGCGCCAGCACGTGCTCCGAACCTCGTGGTTTATCTTTCCTTCTAGATGACAACTCAAGCTTTGTTACCCTTACCCTGTCCGATCACCTGTCAATCTTTTTGACAGCCTGATGGCGTCAGGAGGATCGACACCGACAAGCAACAACCAGCCATAATTGACAGATTCGGAGATCAACGGTCTCTGCCCACCATACAACAATCTCTTCCCCCTTCTCATCTAGCGAGAACTCCCTGTTAAGTTTTTTAACAGCCGGAGAATGGTCATAAAACGAGCATAAAAAATCTCTTGAAAATAAAATGGTTACAGAATTTTTTCTATGGCATGGCCTGTGCTTTTCCCCTGGCACAGCCATTGTCTGTGCGGCAGGCAGTTTAGCTACCCGAATGAGCAAAGAAGCCTCCTCCTAGTAAGAAGCGCTACGTTCGCGAGAGCACCTTGAACTTCAGGAGGCCTTTCAGTTAGAAGCTTGCCCAGCCGCTGCTACAGTGTCACGCAATGGAAAAGGCTTTAGGGACGAAAGGAGAAATCGTATGAACAAAGCTGTGTTCGCGCTGTTCGCAGGTCTTTCACTCGCATTTGCAGCGCTCGGGACGGTAGCTTCCCCCGCCCACGCCGTTATCTATGATCTTTCGGCCGATTTTAGTTTCACCAACAATCCCAACGGCGTCTGGGCTTATGAGTACAATGGGAGTCCCCTACCAGCCCAGAATCCGGTTGTAGGATCAGGGAACCCTTACCTCCTTGCCGCAGCCAACAATACCATGTTCGCGCCAGGTAACAATATGAACGTTCATAGCCCCATGGTTTTCAAGGCGGCAGTCAATGGGGGTGCCGTCAGCGGGTCAACGAATAACCACTTTTTGCAGGACGATATCCTCATCCATACCCCCAACTCGGGTCTTCCTCTCCTCATGACCTGGACTGCACCGGGCAATGGGGTGATCGATTTTACCGGTAGCATTTGGTACGCCCATGCCACGGTCTCTCGGATCAACACTGTCTCGGCTTCTTTGAGCAGCTCGCTCTTAGGCAATGCCACGATTTCACCGACGTCGCACGGCAACCGGAGCAATGCTTGGCAAGTGTCAGGAACAGGGTTGGCTGTCAGTACCGGGGATAAGCTCATCTTCTCGCTCCAAAAAGCCTCCGGCCAACAGTTCGGTTCGCTTAACGGAATTGCCATCCGGGTGGACTATACGCCGGCCGCCGCTGCCCCGGTGCCCTTGCCGGCGGCGGCCTATTTATTCGGAGCCGGATTGGTGGGCTTGGTTGGCTTCGCCCGTCGACGAGTCTAATCACACCGGTCATCCGGTTCACAACGGGCAGGCCGTACGCTCACCGGCGCGCGGCCTGCCTCAGGCGCTCCGGCCCCTCAGGCAACAGCCACGACTTTGCCTTCGATCCTATGTGAAGGGTCCTCTGTGATGCTCATAATGGGAAGGACGTTTGCGACCGGAAGCCAACCGACCAGGCTAGTCCTTTGTTCCGGTCTCCTCTTGATGATCCTTGGAATCCGGCTTTGAGAGGGAAGAAGAGGAGTGATCTTGGCTCTCAGACCGTTCACCGAATAACATCGCCGCCACGAGCAACTGAATTCCCACCAGCAAGAAGAACAAAGCCCCGACGTCATACCCGATGTGTTCGGTGAGATAAAATCGTCTCGTGGCAAGCCCGATCGCCAACGCCGAGAGACCGAGCAGAACGATTCTCATGGTCGGAGCCTCGCCTCTCTCCGTTTCGTTGCGACGTCTCTTTTACATATTTCCCATGCCACCATACCGAGGGTGTCGCTCACCCATCACCGGGTCGTGATTCGTTTCCGATTTTGGAATTGCGCATTTTGGGAGCTCTTCAGTTTTGCGCTTGGACCCGGCAATTACAAACCGGCGACTTGAAACGTGCACCGCGCGAAACAGGCATCATCGGCTGTTTCATAGGAGTCGGAAACGGGTAAACAACGGCACAGCCTTGTTATGGAGCAAGCTCGCCCACGGCAGAAGGAACGTCGGTTATCGGAGCCGGGGTTGCCGACCCTACCCCGCCGCTGAACGGCAGTTCCAGCAACGCATAGGGATTGACGCGCGCGCCGTTGAGTTTGACGCCCCAATGGAGATGAGGTCCGGTCGCACGGCCGGTCGCGCCCACCTTGCCGATGACCTGTCCGGCCCGCACCGCATCACCTTCCTTGACCAATATTTCCGACAGGTGGAAATACATGGAATAGAATCCCAGCCCATGATCCACATAGACGCCTTTGCCGGAGAAAATATGATCGACCGTCAGCCGTACGATGCCGTCGTTCGTCACCGCCACGTCGGTGCCGACGGGGGCTCCGATGTCCTCGCCGTTATGAGGGCTGCGGGCTTGGCCGTTCATGATTCTGACACTGCCGAAAATCCCGCTTCGTCTTCCGCTGACCGGCTCCGCAAAGCCCGATCGCCACAACCTGATCGGTGAATCGGCCGCCAGCGCCGTTTTGACCTGCTCTTGCTCCGCTTTCCAGCGCTGCAAGCTCCGTTCGTCAAGATCGACCTTGTCTTTGGGCAAGGTCAGCCGCTCGACGCGGAATTTCTCTTTCAGCACTTCCACATGATAGGTGAGCCGCCGACTGCCGCCCTTCTGCTCGATCTCGATCGCAAGCTCATGGGTTCCCGGTTTATCCTCCAGGTCGATGCCGAGCAGCCCGACAAACTCTTTCCGCTCATTCGGTCCGGTCTCGGGGAAAAATCTGACGGCTCTGCCCATGAACGTTCCACGAACCTCCAGCGACGTCTCGTCCGCCGGAACCTTCACGACGAGAATCTGGCCCTGTTTGCCTTTGTACCGTCCTCCATCGTCCGCAGGCGTGGAAGATGATCCCCACGCGGGACGATCCGTTACCGGATCGCCGATGGCAAAAACGGCGACGACCAGCATCCACTTCCACAGGAGACACCGCTGTCCGACCGACGTCTTGACCGGCCGACTCATCGGTGAAACCGCCCTCCCGGCATCTGCGACAGCAATTCCTCGACCCGCCGATTCACGGCGCTGAACGGATCCATGCACAGAATCGTCTCCTCCCAGTAACCGTTCAATTTCAAATAGGTCCAATCGACCGTGTAGGAACGGTTTTTCGCCCTTGCGAATCGAATGAAATCCCCGCGCACCTTGGCTCTGGTCGTCTGCGGAGGCGTGGACATGGCCCGTTGCACGGCGTCTTCTTGCACGATCCGATCGACCAACCCGCGCGATTCCAACAGGTAGTACAACCCTCTTGTGCGCTTCACGTCGTGAAATTGCAAATCCAACAGCAAGACGCGGGGATCATCCCATCCGCATTCCTTCTTGTCCACATATGATTGGATCAGGTGCTTCTTGGTCACCCAGTCGATTTGATGCGCCAACTGCATGGGATCCTCTTCCAACTGACGGAGCACCGCCTCCCACTTGGCATACACGTCGTCGAGCGTCGCATCATGTTCTTCCTGGTCCAGATATTGACGCGCGCGCTCCAAATAGGCCCGCTGGATCTCAATGGCGGTCATGTAACGGGCATCGTCAAGCCGGACTTTTTTCTTGAGCGTGGGGTCCCTCGCAATTTCGCGAATCGCCTTCACCGGGTCCTCCAGTTCCACTCCATTCACCAGATAGCCCTCTTCGATCATCGACAGAACCAGCGCCGCCGTTCCCACCTTGAGATACGTGGCGAATTCCGACATATTGGAATCTCCCACGATGATGTGCAGCCGCCGGTAACGTTCCGCGTCGGCGTGCGGCTCGTCGCGCGTGTTGATGATGCTGCGGGACGACGTCGTGGACGAGGAGGTCTTTTCGTGAATGTGCTGCGCCCGTTGGGAAATGAAATACTGGGGTTTGCCGGACACCTTCAGGACCTTTCCCGCCCCGCTGAACACCTGCCTCGTCACGAAAAACGGAATCAATTGCTCCGTGACTTTCCAGAAATCGACGTCCCGCCGCATGAGAAAATTCTCATGACACCCGTAGGTGTTGCCCAGCGAATCGGTGTTGTTCTTGAAAATATAAATTTCGCCCGACAACCCTTCCTCGCGAAGCCGCTCTTCGGCGGCCGGCAGGCAAGCTTCCAGCAGCCGCTCGCCGGCCTTGTCGTGAGTCACCAAATCGAGAATGTTGTCGCATTCGGGCGTGGAGTATTCCGGATGGCATCCGGTATCCTGATAAAACCTCGCGCCGTTGACGAGAAAGGCGTTCGACGGCCAGCTATTCGGGATCAGTCCTTCGAAGATGTAGCCCAAGACCTTTTCCATGGGGAGATAAATTCTCCCGTTGGGCGAAAAGATGAGGCCGTACTCGTTTTCGAGACCGAAAATTCTTTGTTTCATCGGACCTGTGCCGGCCATGGGTTGATAAAATCAGATTACACGGCCCTTCTTTGATCCGCAAGAGAAGGTACGGAACGGCGTGAGGCGAGAGGCGTTGATCGAGGCGCTAATCAGAGAGCAGCCGTCGAACGTCGGCGACCGACAATCGACGAAATTTTCGGCCGAGGCGGTTGCGGTCCAATACCGCGACTTCCAGACCCTCAGGGGGCAGTTTCTGATTGGCCGTCTGTTCGAGCGCCGACACACAGAGCGACAGAGCGGCTCCCAACGCGGTCGGCTCGGTCGAGATCTTGTCTTTCAAAACCGCTTGAACGGCCTCCGCCTTTCCCCCGATGACCGCAAAAATTTTTTCGTCGATGATGCTGCCATCGAACGAAATACGATAGATCTCGTTGGGGTGGCCGTTGATGCCGACTTGCACGACCAAAATTTCCACTTCGAGGGGTTTGATCTCCTGACTGAAAATCGTACCGAGACTTTGTGAATAGCCGTTCGCAAGCGACCGGCCGGTCACGTCTTCCCGGCTGTACATGAACCCCTTGAGATCGGCGTGTCTGATACCGGCCTTCCGCAAGTTTTCAAACTCGCTGTATTTTCCGGCTCCGGCAAAGGCGATGTTGTCGTACACCTCCGAGATCTTGTGCAGAGACGCGCTGGGATTGTCCGCCGTCAGCAGGACACCGTCCGCGTATTCCATGGCGATGATCGACCGGCCCTTCGCGATGCCCTTCTTGGCATACTCGGCCTTGTCCTGCATCATCTGTTCGGGAGACACGTAATACGGCAGCGGCATGGTTACGCCTCCCTCGAACGGCGCGCGGCGATCAGCCCGTCGTACACCGAGCGAACCTTCTCATCGGACACATCGACGATCCCTTGGGCCGTCACGAACTTGGCCGTCGGATAAATGCCTCGCACGAGATCTGGCCCCCCGGTGCCCACATCGTCGTCCGCGGCGTTATACAGGGCCGTCAGCGCCAGGCCGAGCGCGTCCGGCTCGGCCATGTTTTTTCGAAAGTGTTCGCGCATGGTGTTGCGGGCGTCCTTTCCCCCGGACCCGATCGCGTGATAATCGGACTCTTCGTACCGGCCGCCGGCGAGATCATACTTGAAAATGCGCCCTTCGCCGCGCTTCACGTCGTATCCCGCGAAAAGCGGCATGACAATGAGCCCTTGAAACGCCAGGGGAAGATTAGCCTTGACCATCTGGCCGAGCTTGTTCGCTTTTCCTTCGCACGACAACGGCACGCCTTCCAATTTTTCGTAGTGTTCCAGCTCCGTCTGGAACAATTTGGCCATCTCGATGCAGGGTCCGGCAGCGCCTGCGATCGCCATGGCAGACCAGTCGTCGATCTTGAAGACTTTTTCAATGCGTCGGTCGGCGATCTGAAAACCCTCCGTCGCCCGTCGGTCTCCCGCGATGACCACGCCGTCACGATACTTGATGGCCAAGACCGTGGTGGCATGAGGGACCGTCAGGTGCGCTCCTTGAGCCGTCTGCTCCGGTGACATGGCGCGTCCGGCGGATGCGTTTTTCCCTGCGCCCGGTAGCAGACCGGGCCGGTGTTCGGCAAGGAAATCAAAAAAGCTGGAGCTGTCAAAATCCGGGAAATAGGGCAACTTCATGCCATCCATCGAAACGAACGGGAATCGGCTCAGGCCTTCAACTTTTCAATCAAGGCATCGACCGAGTCAACAAGGTCCAACAAACCGCCGGTCAACGTCCGGGTGCCGCGATGCGGGTCCATCAGCGGCACTCGCTTGATGGTCCCGTTCCCCACGTCGAACAAAAGTGACGTCCAGCTCGCGCCGTAGAGCGACCTGGCGAACTTGCTCGCGCAGCGCCCCCGAAAGTACGCTCTTGTGTCCGGCGGGGGCGTCAATTCGGCTTGTTGGATATCTTCCTCACGCACGATGCGATCAACGTGACCGCCGCGCTCCAGGGCATAAAACAATCCGCGGTCGGGACGGACGTCGTGGTATTGAAGATCCATCAATTTCGTTCGAGGATCGTCCCAGCCGCACCGCTTCCGATCCATATAGGATTCAATAAGGTGGCGCTTGGCCACCCAATCCAATTCCCGCACCAGCAGGCGCGGATCCCGCTCAAGTTTGTCGAGCACCTCCTCCCACCGCGCGAGGATGTCCCGCGTTTCATCGTCGCAGCCCTCTTGAGCGTAAAAGTCCTTGGCGGCCCGAAGGTAGGCCCGCTGCACAGCCACGGCCGTCGTCGGACCGCCCCCGGCCAACTTGATCGTCTCCTTCATCTCCAGATC
Organism: Nitrospira sp.; assembly: GCA_024331085.1. GTDB lineage: Bacteria > Nitrospirota > Nitrospiria > Nitrospirales > Nitrospiraceae > Nitrospira_D. Next base: position 46,621 of record JANDJG010000002.1, read on the forward strand.
GCGCGACACTTGCCGGAACGCCCGGACCGGCTCGTCCAACTCGATGACCGGCGGCGTGGCTCCCGCTTCCAAAAGATCGAGCACGATGCTCAAGGTTCCGACCTTGAGAAAGGTGGAGACTTCGGCCATGTTGGCGTCGCCGACGATGACGTGAAACCGCCGATACTTTGCGTGATCGGCGTGCGGCTCGTCTCGGGTGTTGATGATCGGCCGCTTGACCATCGTGTTGAGATCGACCAAACACTCAAAAAAATCCGCGCGCTGAGAAATCTGGTACTCGGCGGGGCTCGTCTGATTTTCCGCTCCGACCTTTCCGGCCCCGGCAAAAATCGGCCTCGTCACCAGGAAAGGAACCAACGATCGGACGATGTGCTCGAACGGCACGGTCCTGGAAACCAGATAATTCTCATGATACCCGTAGCTGTTGCCCTTGCCGTCCGAATTGTTCTTGTACAGAACGTACAGATCCCGCCCCACCACCCTCGCCATTTCCTGGAGACTTTGGGCCAGAATCCGCTCTCCAGCCCGTTCAAACGCCACGACTTCACGAGCCCGTGAGCACTCCGGCGTGGAGTACTCCGGATGGGCGCCGTCCACGTACAGCCGCCCGCCGTTGGCCAGCACCTTGTTCAATTGTCGGTTGTACTCCGGATTGGGCCGTTCCCGCTCTCCCTCGACTTCGAATCCTCTGGCGTCCAAGAGCGGATTTTCGTGCTCGTAATCCCAAATCGCGGCGGGAGCCGGAATTCCCCTATAGTGTCCGATCACGGCGATGGAGCTCGACACGGGATCGGAAACGGACGAGTCCTTTGCCGCGATGCCGAATTCAGTCTCGGTACCCAGCACGCGCGGATAAGTCGTTGGAGTGTCTTTCCGCATTGAGACGTCAGAGATAATGACCGGTGGTCACGGTTTCGATTTGGCGAGACTCATCGGGCCCACCGCTGATCGTTCTGATGTGAACGATCTTCTCACCCTTCTTCCCGGCGATTTTCGCCCAATCATCCGGATTGGTCGTATTGGGAAGATCTTCGTGCTCTTTGAATTCCTCGCGGATGGCGCGCAACATATCATCCAATCGCAGACCATGCCCTTCCTTTGCAATGGCCCGCTTGACGGCGAATTTCTTGGCGCGCGACACAATGCCCTCGATTAAGGCCCCGCTGGCGAAATCCTTGAAATACAGCACTTCCTTTTCGCCGTTGGCGTACGTCACCTCGATGAACTTGTTTTCCTCACTGGCGGCATACATGGTCTCGACGGTCCGCGCGGTCAGCCGTTCCACAAAGGCTTGGCGGTCGCCCCCGTGCCGATCCAACTCGCTCTGATCGAACGGCAGATCCGGCGACAGATACTTTGAAAAAATGTCCCGAGCCGCTTCGGCGTCCGGACGCCCGACTTTGACCTTGACGTCCAGCCGTCCGGCCCGCAGCACCGCAGGGTCGATCAAATCCTGCCGGTTGCTGGCGCCGATGACGATCACGTTGCGCAGGCGCTCCACTCCGTCTATCTCCGACAAAAATTGCGGAACGATCGTCGATTCGATGTCGGACGAGATGCCGCTTCCTCTCGTCCTGAACAAGGCGTCCATTTCGTCGAAAAAGACGATCACCGGATGACCGTCTTCCGCGCGCTCCTTCGCCTTTTTGAAGACCTCCCGCACTTGCCGTTCGGACTCGCCGACGTACTTGTTGAGCAATTCAGGGCCTTTGACATGGAGAAAATAGCTGCGGATCTCCTTGCCCGTGCGGTGACCGAGTTTTTTGGCGATCGAATTGGCGACGGCCTTGGCGATGAGCGTTTTACCGCAGCCGGGCGGCCCATACAACAAGACACCCTTCGGAGCGCTCAGCTTGTACTCGGCGAACAGGTCCGGATAAAGGAACGGCAATTCGACCGCGTCCCGTACCTGCTCCAACTCTTTCTGAAGCCCTCCGATACGCGAGTAATCGACGTCGGGAACCTCTTCCAGCACCAGCTCTTCCGCTTCCGATTTCGGCAGTTTTTCGATCACATATCCGGAACGAGGATCGTACAAGAGATGGTCGCCGACGCTCAATCGATCGGCCAGCAACGGATCTCCCAACTCGACGACCTTCTCTTCGTCGAAGTGCAACGTCACGAGCGCACGGCCTCCTTCCAACACGTCCTTGAGCCGCACCACTTCTCCCTGTCTGTCGAAGCTCTTCGCCTCGATGACGTTGAGCGCTTCGTTCAACACGACTTCCTGCCCTTTTCTCAATTGAGGACCGCTGATGGAAGGATGAATGCTGACTTTCATTTTTCGACCGGACACGAACACGTTTCCCGTCCCGTCCTCATTGAGGCTCGAGAAAATGGCGTACGACGAAGGAGGAGCCGTCAACTTGTCGACTTCGGCGCGCAGCGTTTCGATCTGCGTCTTCGCCTCTTGAAGCGCCGCGACCAGCCGTTCATTCTGCTTGTTCACCTGCTCGAGCTGGTAGCGCGATTGATACAATCGACGGATTTCTTCTTCCATCGACTGAATTTGCTCGCGAAGCCTGTCGGTTTCTCCGGCGTGCTCGTCGTTTTTGTGAATCATGCCCGCATTCCTCTCTGACAACCGCTTGGTGATTTTCTTGACGGAATCGCGGAGGGACCGGAGCCGGGTCTGTTGATTTTTGCTTTCTCCCATGTGCGGCGCTCGACATTCGCCCCCGACATCGGTCGAAAGCGAGTCCGTATGCTCCTTTTTCGGATTCTAACACCCGACCCTGGGGTGGTCAACTGGAGCGGCGCTCCGCGCGCGGGATGGCGCGAGCATCGTAATCGGATGACCCAGCCAGTGCCGCCAACAGATCGCGCGTCGCGGCGGCGACGTCGTCGCGACCGAGAATCGCCCCGATGACCGCGACGCCGTGCGCGCCGGCTCGACGAACGGCGGGCACCGATGCACAGGTGATTCCCCCGATGGCAAACACCGGAACCGTTGAGAGCCGACAGGCTTCGGCCAATCGCTCCAGTCCGACGGGAGATCCGAACTGCCGCTTGGACGGCGTGTCAAAGATCGGCCCGAACACGACATAGTCCGCCCTCTCCCGATCGGCGGCTTGCACCTCTGCGAGAGAGTGCGTCGAAATCCCTATCAGGCGATCGACTCCGACCAGCCGGCGAACGGCCGAGAGCGGGAGGCTGTTGGTGCGCAGATGGACACCGTCCAGATTCATCGCCAACATCAGATCGACCCGATCGTTGACGATCAATGGCACGGCCCTGGGTTTCGTAAACGATCCGATCTCGCACCCCAATTGGATCAGTTCTCGTGTCGGCAAATCTCGCTCGCGAAGCTGAATGGCCGGCAGCCCGGCCTCGACGGCCTGGCGAAGAAGCTCCAGCAGAGGGCGCCCTCGTGTTTGGCTTCGATCCGTGACCAACAGCAGGCGAAAATCAACGGACCGCATACAGTGATCGAGAGGGACCTGGCGTCGCGC
>JANDJG010000002.1:50172-61936 GCA_024331085.1 Nitrospira sp.
CGGCCTCGACGGCCTGGCGAAGAAGCTCCAGCAGAGGGCGCCCTCGTGTTTGGCTTCGATCCGTGACCAACAGCAGGCGAAAATCAACGGACCGCATACAGTGATCGAGAGGGACCTGGCGTCGCGCGCACGCGCCGCGTCGCGCATCCTCCCATCGGAAAAACCGCCGAGGAACCGTCAGTGCGTACCAGCAACTTGGAACGGCTCAGAGCATGCCCTCTATCGGGCTGCTCGCCGTCGCGTAGAGTTTCTTGGGAATTCGGCCGGCTTTGTACGCCAACCGGCCGGCCCAGACTGCGTATTTCATCGCTTCCGCCATGGCAATGGGATCTCGCGCGCCGGCGATGGCCGTATTCATCAATACCGCGTCGGCCCCGTATTCCATGGCCAACGCCGCGTCTGACGCCGTTCCCACGCCGGCATCGACGATGACCGGGACGTTGACGCTCTCCATCAGGATCTTCAGATTGTACGGATTTCTGATCCCGAGCCCCGATCCGATCGGCGCGGCCAACGGCATCACCGCCGGACACCCGATATCGACCAGTTTCTTGGCGACGATCGGATCGTCGTTCGTGTAGGGCAGCACGATGAACCCTTCTTTGATCAGAATCCTCGCCGCTTCGATCAAGCCCGCGGTATCGGGAAACAACGTTTTTTCATCCCCGATCACCTCGAGTTTCACCAAATCGGAGACGCCGGCTGCGCGCGCAAGACGGGAATACCGCACCGCGTCTTCCACCGTATAGCAACCGGCCGTATTGGGGAGAATCGTGTATTTCTTGGGATCAATGTAGTCGAGCAGGTTTTCTTTGGATCGATCGGTGATATTGACGCGGCGTACCGCCACCGTGACGACGTCGGCTCCCGACACCTCGATGGCTTTCTGGGTTTCGGCGAAACTTTTGTATTTGCCCGTTCCCACCCACAGCCGCGACTTGAACTCATGCCCCGCGATGATCAATCGATCGTCCGTCATAGTCCCCTCTTCAAAAAATGGCGGAAGAAGCCGTGTGCTCTTGGGATTCCCTCGGTTCGCCCACGTGGGGCGTATCGACGCCCCCGTCGCCGATACACAATGCGCCTCCGCCGATAAAGCTCAGAATCTCCACGCGATCGCCGTCCTGAAGCCGATGTTCCGCGAACCTTGCGCGGTCCAAAATTTCAAGGTTGACTTCCACCGCCACACGGTCGGTCGCGATCTCCAGATCCCGCAACAAATCGGCCACCGTCACGCCGCCGCGCCAATCCCTTGTCTCGCCGTTCACCTGGATTCTGATCGCTTCACCCATGACGGTCATCCTAGGGGACAAGAATTCGCCTTGTCAATCAAGGCTGCTTGCTCAAACGGCCCGGAACAACGCACAATAGACCTATCAATCCGCTCAATCCGCTGGATCATCACCATGCACGAGAACAATCGGCGACTGGCGACTCTCTTCCGATCGATGGCCGAACTGCTCTCGGCTCAACGAGCGAACCCCTACCGGGTTCGGGCCTATCAACGGGCGGCGGAGGCTTTGCTGGCTCTCGAAGAAGACGTCGCCGCCGTTGCAAGCCGGCGTCAGTTGGAAGACATCGAGGGGATCGGCAAAGACCTGGCTAAGAAAATCATGGAATTTCTTGAGAGTGGAACGATCCGCGCCTATGAAGAGCTTAAAACCCCCTTGCCGCCTGAGGTACAAGCCTGGGCTTCTCTGCCGGGGTTTTCAGATTCCCTTGTGACATACCTGTACTTTCGTCTTGGTATTCGAACCCTTCCGGACTTGGAGCAACTGATCCGCTCCCATCTGCTTCGCACGGTGCCGGGATTTTCAGGCTCCGAGCAGGAATTACTCGATGCCGTTCAGCAGCTCATGGCACGAAGGGACCAGCCTGCCAACTAAACCGAGATGAAGAGACGCTTACGGGCTTGAGGGAACGGCCTCGCAGGAAACCGCCTCCGCAGAACGCGGCGTCGGACACCGACAAGGGGACGGTTCGACGTCACACGGGGAGGAAGCAACGGCGGGACCTTCGGCCAACAATCGTTCAAGGGTTGCGGAGACGGCCAACAACCCCTTGGCAGCAGGAGACTCGGGAACGGCTTCGACGACAGGCATGAATTTTTGAACCGCTTGTCCCACGGCCGGATCCTCGGGGATTTCTCCAAGAAACAAGATGTCGCCGCCGACGTAGTCTCGAAGAATTTTGCGAAGATACAGCACGTTGACGGGGGAGCGACCGGAGGCGCGATTGACGATCAATCCGGGTCGAAACGCCCGCAAGGCTGCGGCCGCCACGTCTCGTCCCTCCGGATCGGTCGCTCCTGCGACATCCATGACTTCCCCCACGCTGGAAAAGTCTCGGTTGGACAGAGTCTCGGACAGGGGGCTGCGGGCAAGAAAGCAGGCCAGCACCCGTCGGATCGCCGCCAATTTGATGAATCGGTACAGATCCAGCACCGACGTCGGCTCCGGCGTGGCGACCGCGAGATGAACATCGGCCATCAGAAAGAAATCCAGCGAATGGTAGTTGGTCCCGGCTCCGACGTCGATGACAACCACGTCTGCGTTGAGACTTTGAAATTGATTCATCAATCGTTTCTTGCGGGCATAGGCCATGTTGGCCGTCGCCAAGGTGTCACCCGTTCCGGCAATGAGGCGGAGGTTCGGATGAAACGTGACCGGGATGGCCGCGTCGCTCAAGCGGTGAACCCGTTTGTTTAAAAAATCCGTGAGAGTGACCGGCGGTTTCAGTTCTCCAAGCAAGATGTGGGCATCGGCTCCCCCCACGTCGAGATCCGCCAGCAGAACCTGTCGACCAGTCTTTGCAAGCGCCAGTGCCAGATTGGTCGAGACGACGCTCTTTCCCACACCGCCTTTCCCTGATGCCACGGAAATAAGAGTCGCCATGAGATCAGCCGATTACCTATGTCGGGGAGGAATCCGTTTGCGCTGGAGAAGCGCGTCCGTCGACATAATTAAGCCGTCGACGACCCCATTGTATCGGTTGGTGAAAAATTGAAAAGGAAAATACGGGATTCAGGAAACCCGTCCCGACTTCCCCAGAGGGAAGCTTTGGGGAAATCAGGACTGAACAGGCATGTTTATCCTGAACCTTGAAGCCGAGATCTCAAGGAATATCGCGTCGAAAGGATCGAACTCGCAAACGGCTTCTCTTGAGCGCAGCTTTCGAAAGCGGATTCGCGCAAGCTTCACTTAAGAGGGTTTGAGCTCCTTGAAGATCTTCCACGTTTTGAGCAACTCCACGGCTTTTTGTAATTGGACATCTTCCTCGGGTGAAAGATCGCCCCCCGCCTCCGCCGCTGCAGCCGGCTGAGGCGTGCCGGTTTTGGCGCCGGCTTCATCCGTCGGTTTCCCCGCGGGAGACCCCTGATCCTTGCCGGCCGGAGACTTCCCGCCCTTCCCCTCAGCCTCTTTCTCACCAGCGTGGTTCTCGGTCGCCTTGGCGACGACCGGCTGCGGCGCCTTCACCACGATATCCGGCGTGATCCCCGTCGATTGGATGGTCCGTCCCTTCGGCGTGTAATACTTGGCCGTCGTCAGACGCAGCCCCGATCCGTCGCCGAGCGCCAAAATGGTCTGCACCGATCCCTTGCCGAACGAGGTGGTTCCGACGACGACCGCCCGTCCCCAATCTTGAAGGGCGCCGGCCACGATCTCCGAGGCGCTGGCCGATCCCTCGTTGACCAATACGATCAGAGGAAGATTGTCCAACTGATCTTTGGCCTTGGCGAACCATTCGTCTTTTTTTCCGTCGCGGCTCTTGGTGTAGACGATCAGTTTCCCGCTCGGCAGAAATTGTTCGGAGACATCGACCGCGGCGGTCAACAGCCCGCCGGGATTGTTCCGCAAATCGATGATGACGCCCTGGACCTTCTGCTCTTTGAATTGTTTGATGGCCTTGGCCAAATCTTTGCCCGTCGATTCTTGGAATTGCGTCAACCGCACGTACCCCAAATTGTTTTCAATGACTTTCGACTTGACGCTTTCGATCTTGATCGTATCCCGGACCAGCGTAAACACGAGAGGTTCGGGCGTGCCCTCGCGCTGGACCGTCAGACTCACCTTGCTCCCCTTCGGTCCCCGCATCTTTTGGACCGCGTCCATCAAGGAAAGATCTTTCGTCGTCTCATCATTGACCTTGACGATGAAATCACCGGCCTTGATCCCCGCCCGATGCGCCGGAGTTCCTTCAATAGGCGCGATCACGGCCAAACGATTGTCTTTCACGCCGATCTGGATTCCCACTCCTCCGAATTCTCCCTTGGTCTCGACCTGCATCTCCTTGTACATTTCGGGCGTCATATAGGCGGAATGCGGGTCGAGCGTCGCGAGCATGCCGCGAATGGCGCCTTGGATCAACTCCTTCGGCTTCGTCTCATCGACATAATGGCGCTGAATTTGATTCAGCACTTCCGAAAACGTCTTGAGCTCTTCGTAGGTTTCACCGGCGTAGCCGGTCCGCTCCCACCCCTTGCCGATCAGAATCCCGCCGAGAAGCGCGATGGCGATCATCGGCCACACTACCCAAGACCTTCGCCGCGGCTGCTGTTCCATCATCATCCCATCCCTTCATTCATTCGAACATTCGGCCCGCGCTTCACGCGGGAATCAACGCCTCGCCAGCCACTGAAGCGGGTCCACCGGCTCGGTTCCCTGACGCAGCTCAAAGTACAAGGTATTTTCCCCGATGACGCCCGTGTCCCCCGTTTCCCCAATGGGATGCCCCCCGACAACCTGCTCCCCGACTTTTGCCAAAACCTTCGACGCATGGGCGTACAAAGAAAAAAACCCGTTGCCATGATCCAGAATTATAACGAGTCCGTAGCCTTTCAACCAGTCCGCATAGACCACCGTGCCCGGCATGACCGCCTGAATCGCGCTGCCGTCCTTCGTCCTGATCTCAATTCCCTTGCGCTGGACATAGGTATCGAACGTGGGATGCTTTTGTCGGCCGAAAAAGGAGATCACCTGCCCTTCGACCGGCCATGGTAACGTCCCCTTCCCTATGGACGGAGGAGGACCGGATGTCGGCGGACGCTTGGCAAGAGCTTGGCGACGGGCTTCCAATTGACGCAACAACCCATCCACTCGGGACGCGGATCGTTCAAGCTCCTCGACCACGCGATCGTACGCCTCTTTTTCTTGCCGAATTTTGACCAGATACACCTTCTTTTGCCTCTGGAGCGATTGAATGTCCGCCAGCTTTTTCTCGATGCGTTCTTTGAACGTCATTAAGCCGGCGCGAGCCTCCGCCCGTTGCCGCTCGGCTTGCTCCATCCGCATCAGATCGGTTTTGAACTCGCCCATCAATTCATAGTCTTTATGAGTCACCGTCGACAAGTATTGGCGACGGCGTTGAAAATCCACGTAAGAGTCCGACGCCAGCAGCGCCTTCACATATCCGAACCGTCCCTCCATATACTGGGCCCGCACACGCGCAAGAATGGCTTCGCGCCGCTCCCGCATACCGGCGCGCATCACGCCGATTCGTTCCGTAATGTCCTCGATCTCCCGATCTTTCCTCCGCAATTTCTTCATGATGTCCTGGTGATCCTGACGATGACGGATCAACTGCTCATCCAGGGACTGGATACTTTGCAGCAGCGACTCCTGCTTCTTTTCCGCTTCGTTCGCCTGCTTCCGTTTTTCTTGGATCTTGTCTTTCAGTCGCTCCAGCGCTTTTCGCTCTCGCTCGATTTTCTCGGTGATGGAATCGCCGGCGAGCGCGGATTCCAATCCGGCTTCCATCGCCACACAGCAGAAGGCGGCCGCCAGCAGCCGCTTCACCTTCATCGCCGCCGTTCTCCGACCCGCAGCAGTGAGATCATACTGCCGACGACTCCCAACCCCATCCCCACCGCAACGAACGCCGCGGAAACGGACAAAGGGAAAAATGACACCAGCTCTTCAAAGCCGTGAAATCGACCGACCGACCCGATGTGATGCCTGAAGACCTCGAATCCCGCTTTGAGCATCCCCAAGGCCAACGCGCTCCCCGCCCCCCCCAGCACCGCGCCTTCCAGCAAGTAGGGGATTCGGATGAAAGCACTGGTGGCCCCCACCAGCCGAAGAATTTCGACTTCCTCCCGACGGGCAAAGAGCGCGAGTCTGATCGTATTGCCGATGATGGTCACCGCCGCGGCGGACAGAATCACGCCGACGGCCATCGCCGTCACTTCGAGATAGCGAATGACTTCGGCCAATGCGTCGATCCATTCTTGATTATAATCGATCTTTGCGACTCCGGCCATGTCGCCGACGCGTTCGGCCCAGCGCGCGACCGCCTCCGGCGAACGAAAATCCGGCGCCGGAGTGACTACAAACGACGCCGGCAGCGGATTTTCTCCGAGCCCTTCAAGAAGGTGAAAATCGGTCGGAAACTGCGCTCGAAATTCGCCCAGAGCCTCTTCCTTCGAGATGTAGCGAAGAGCGGCGACCAGCCGATCCGTGCGGAGTCGCTCCCGCAGCGTTTGGACCTCCTCCTGCGACACCGCGTCGTCCAAATAGACGATGATCTTGATGTCTTCTTGCAGCCAGTTCGCGGCATTGCGGAGGTTGACGTAGGACAGCAAAAAAATCCCCACGCAAGCCAGCGTGAACGCCGTGGTCACGATCGCCACGACCGTGGTCATGCGGTTCGTCCGCAAATTTGCGTAGGCTTCGCGCACCAGATACCAGAGCCACCTCATATCTTCCGATGCCTCGCCTAGCCGGGCCTCTGCACGACGGTTCCTTGCACCAACGTCAACGCGCGTCGATTAGCCAGCGTCATGACGTGGGGGTCATGAGTCGCCACCACGACGGTGGTCCCTCTGGCATTGATCAGTTTGAACAACTCGATGATTTCGGCGGTCCGCTCCGGATCGAGATTGCCCGTCGGCTCATCCGCCAGCAGCACCACCGGTCCATTGACGATCGCCCGCGCAATGCAAACGCGTTGCCGCTCTCCGGCCGACAAGCTGTCGGGGAGCTGGTCCTTTTTTTGCTCGACGCCGACCGCTCTAAGCGCTTCGATCACTTTACGGCGGATATCCACCATTGAGGCCCGTTGGACGATCAAGGGGAGCGAGACGTTTTCAAAGACGGTCTTATTCGGCAGAAGGCGAAAATCCTGAAAAACGGTCCCTATTTTTCGCCGAAGATACGGCACCTCGGCTTGCTTCAATCGGCCGACGTTTTTCCCCTGCACGAAGATCTGTCCTTGATCCGGCCGTTCTTCCCCGATCAACAGACGCAGCAACGTCGATTTTCCGGCCCCGCTCGCTCCCATGAGCAAGACGAATTCTCCCTTGGCGATGTCCAGCGTCACGTCGGACAACGCCGCCCGGCGGTCGTAACTTTTGGAGACATGTATCAGTTGAATAATAGCTTCCGGCGAAGCCATGAATCGATCACAGTTCAATACGTCTCATTCCCCGACGCGTCGAACGCGTTTTCCAGATGCACGATCCGGCCGCCTTGCGCAGGGTCTCCTTGCACCGCGATCACGTCGAATCGGCACCGCCGATCGGACAGACGGCGCTGCGCCGTGTACTGTGAGGCCAACCGCACCAACTTCTCCTGCTTGCGCCGCCCCACGGCCAGCAACGCCCCGCCGAACGCCTCCGTGGCGCGCGCCTTTACTTCGACAAAGACCAGCACGCCGCCGTCGTCGGCGACAAGGTCCAACTCACCCAGCGAAGTTCTCAAGTTGCGCTCTAAAATGCGATAGCCTTTGGCCCGAAGAAATTGCTCCGCCATCAGCTCGCTTGCGCGACCGAACCGGTGGCGAGGATCCTTCGCGTCAAATGGCTTCATCGACTGGCTTCATCGACCGCGATTTCGGGACCCGTCATGACGAACCGGCCGTGCGAGTGCACGCGGCGGCAGCCGCCCGTACCGGTCCGAAGGTCAGACGATGAACGGGACTGGGGCCGAACCGCGCCAACAGCCGCAGATGCTCGGAAGTCCCATACCCTTTGTGCGACGGAAAATTATACTGTGGATAGAGATCGTGGTATTCCACCATCAGGCGATCGCGCGTGACTTTGGCGACGATCGACGCGGCGGCAATTGAGAGAGACAGGGCGTCGCCTTTAATGATCGGGCGCAGCGGAATCGAAAGAGCGGGGAGAGTGACCGCGTCCGTGAGCACGTAATCCGGAGGGGGTGACAAGCCGGCGAGAGCCCGAACCATGGCCAGGCGCGTCGCTTCCAGGATGTTGAGCGCATCAATTTCCGCGGCATCCGCCGCTCCGACGCCCACGCCGACGGCTCGCTCCACGATAAGGTGATACAACCGTTCCCGCGCTTCTTCCGACAATCGTTTTGAGTCGTCGATGCCGATTGAGCCGAGATGGGCCGGCCAAATCACCGCCGCCGCGACCACCGGACCGGCCAAGGGACCTCGCCCCGCTTCATCCAAGCCGGCGATGCGGCGGTACCCCCGCCGCCTGGCTTCTTGCTCGAACTCGTCGGCAGGCCCCATCTGGCTCGCACCTTGGGCCGTTCCTCTGCATGAGACACGCAACGGCCCTTTGGAAATCGGGTCAGGTTCAAGCGGTCGATGACGCGCTCTCGCTTTCTTCGGAAACGGCGGCCGGTTTCGAAGCGGGTTTGTTTTCGCCGCTGAACTCCCGCTCTTCTAATTTGGCGAACCGTCCCTTCTTACCCCGGAGATAATAGAGCTTGGCGCGGCGCACCCTCCCGTGCCGAACGACGTCAATCTTGGAAACGATCGGCGAATGCACCGGGAAAATGCGTTCGACGCCGACACCGTACGATATCTTGCGAACCGTAAACGTTTCTGTGTTCAAAGAACCCTTCCTGGCGATCACCGTGCCTTCGTACACCTGGATTCGTTCCTTGTCTCCTTCGACAACTTTGACATGCACTCTCACCACGTCTCCGATCTCAAAACTCGGAATCGACTTTTTCGTCAACGACTGGCGCACCCGTTCCAACCGATTCATGAACGTATCCCTCCCTCCTCCCCACCGTGCGAAGGCGCCGTGAGGGCGCCTTCGCGGATCATTTCATCCAACAATTGCCGATCTTCTCCCGTCAAGACTCGATTCCTCAACAAATCCGGCCGTTTGAGATAGGTGCTGCGCAACGCCTGCTTCCTCCGCCACAAGCGGATCGCTTCATGATGCCCGGACAGCAGCACATCCGGTACATCCAACCCCCGCACTCGAGCCGGCCTGGTGTAGTGCGGATATTCCAGCAACGAATCCGCAAACGACTCTTCCATGATGGACTCGGGATCGCCCAACACGCCTGGAACCAACCGCGACGTCGCATCGATCAGAATCAGCGCGGGCAGCTCGCCTCCAGTCAACACATAGTCGCCGACCGAGACTTCCTCCGGAGACAAGGCGATTCTCACCCGCTCATCAATCCCCTCGTAATGGCCGCAGAGGATCACCATGCGACGACGTTCGCACGCAAGCCGCCTGGCGTACTCGTGCGAAAACGGCCGGCCGTGAGGAGTCGGAAATAACAACCGCAAGCGTTCCCCCGTTTCATACGCCTCTTGGAGGAGCGCGTCGACGGCGCGAAAAATCGGCTCGGCTTTGATGACCATCCCGGCTCCTCCGCCATAGGGCACGTCATCGACGGTCTTGTGGCGGTCGTCGGTATACGTTCGCAGATTGTGAACCCTGACCTCCAGCAACCCCTTGTCACGGGCTCGTTTGAGTATGCTGTGCCCCAGAACATCGGAGATCATGTCTGGGAACAGCGTCAGGACATCAAACCGAAGCATCGCGCTCGTCCGTCGAATCCATGATATGGACCGTCATCAACCTCTTCTCGAGGTCAACCCGTGTGACCCACTCCCTGACCGCCGGAACCAAGGTTTCTTCTTCGCCGTCCCGGATGACGAACACATGATGAGCGGGCGACTCCCAAATCTCTTCCAAGATCCCGATTCGCTGCCCCCGGTCGTTTTGAACCGTAAGCCCCACCAAATCACATTCGTAATAGTGGCCTACCGGAGGCGCCGGCACCGTCCCGCGAGTCACCTGAATGAGTCCGCCGCACCAGAGTTTGGCTGCCTCGGGCGTCGTGAGGCCTGCAAACCCCACGATAAATTCAGATCCGGCCCGTCTTACTCCGGTGACGCTGGTGTCCATGGTTTTCCCGTCTTTGGCGACCAGGCTCACCTTCGACAGTGTTTCCAACCGCTCAGGAACGTCGCTCAGGGGACGAACCTTGACCTGTCCTCTCACGCCAAAGGGCCGCTGAATTCGTCCGACCGTCACGAAATCTCTATCGGGAACCATAAAAAAAGAAACTCTCCCTCCTTAACCCTTCGTGGGAGCCCCTTTTTTGGCGGCCTTTTCGGCTTCAAACTGTTTCCATACGCCGGAGCGACGGAGCAACGTCCGCACGGTGACCGTCGGCTGCGCTCCCTGGTGCAACCAGGAGAGCACCCGCTCTTGTTTCAGCTCCGGGACCCCCGTTTCCTTCAATGGATCGAAGATTCCGAGAATCTCAATAAATCGTCCGTCCCGCGCCCTGCGGGAATCAGCCGCCACTAATCGATACATGGGTCGTTTATGTCTTCCTGCTCGAGCAAGCCTCAGATGAACAGCCACAGACTCCTCCTTGTTCACAACGTGACGAACTATGTGAAGTGATGTAACGTGATGAAACGAACCGCGATAGCGGTTGAGCAATCTTGCATTCCGTCAAAAAATCCGGTCATCAATCCTTTCGGTCTTTCAGGGGCATCCAAGCTCCCAGCTTCCCCCTCTTTTCCTTCTCGGCTCCTGAAAACCGAGCTACATCGACCGCATGAGCTGGGCAAGGTGTCGCCGCGCGCCCGCGCCGGTCATGGCCTTGGCCAACTTCTTCGCCGACAAAAATTGCTTGATCAAGCGATTGACCTCTTGAACGCTGGTGCCGCTTCCTCGAGCAATCCGCTTTTTTCTGTTTCCGTTGATGATCGTGTGGTCTCGGCGTTCACTGATTGTCATGGAATCGATGATGGCCACCACCCGCCTGATTTCCCGTTCCGGCTTGTCGCCCTCGATCATTCCCTTGAGCTTCTGCCCGCCCGGCAACAGGTTGAGAATCTGATCCATCGAGCCGAGACGACCCATTTGTCCCAATTGAGCGCGGAAATCTTCCAGCGTGAACGTGTTGGTCGCAAGCCGTTTCCGAGCTTCTTCGGCCTGCTGCTGAGAAAAACCGGCCTGCGCTTTTTCAATCAGCGACAGGACGTCCCCCATGCCAAGAATACGGGAAGCCATGCGATCCGGATGGAACGCCTCCAAAGCGTCCAGTTTCTCCCCCACACCGAGAAACTTCACCGGCTTGCCGGTCACAGCCCGAATCGACAACAACGCCCCTCCTCGCGCGTCGCCCTCGACCTTCGTCAGAATGATGCCGGTCAAGCCGACCCGTTGATCGAACCGGCTCGCCATCGCAACAGCGTCTTGGCCGGTCATGGCATCGGCGACCAATAATACTTCCTGAGGAACCACCGCGGCCTTGATGGCGACCAGCTCCTCCATCAGTTCATCATCAATGTGCAGCCGCCCGCCTGTATCCAAGACCACCAGATCGAAGCCCTGTGCCCGCGCCTGTTCCACCCCGGCCTGACAGATCTCCACCACCTCCGATCGGGAAACCGGCTGGGCTTCCTGAGGCCGATCCACACGATACACCTCGATGCCCAAATCGCGCCCCAACGCACTCAATTGCTCTCCCGCCGCAGGCCGGCGGGGATCGGCGGCGACCATCAACACGCGCTTGCCCTGATTTTTGTA
>JANDJG010000056.1 GCA_024331085.1 Nitrospira sp.
CAACCAATCGCAATCACCTCGGCAAGGACCGCTGGCGGCCGGACGGCTACGGAAAGAAATTCAGCGACGACGGAGTCGAGAACCTGCGCTTCGGTCGAGTGCTGGTGCAGGCCGACGAAGCCAAGATCGCCAAGTTTGCCCAGGCGGATCGGGGGCTGATGGGCGTCGGCGATGGAGAGGGGTTGACCAAATATCTCGCCAAGTGCGCCGAATCAGCCGACATCATCGCCTATCGAGAGAAAATCGATCGGTCTGTCGCCGAAACTCGTCAGGCCGACGTCAAGCTGGGATCGCAAGCGGCGTTTGCGGATCTGCAAACCATCATGCAAAAGAACACGGACGTGCTCATTTATGTTCACGGCTTTAATGTGTCTTGGACGGACGCGGTCGGCTCCGCGCTGGCGTTGCAAGAAATGTTAAATCGCTCCCCCGAGAAAGATCCCGCCCAGCAAGTGCAGGTGGTGCTCTTTACCTGGCCCTCCGACGGATTGGCGCTGCCCTTCGTCTCCTACAAATCCGACCGGTCGGAAGCAGCCGCCGCCGGCAATGCATTTGGGCGTGGAATTTTGAAAGTGAGAGACTTCCTGGCCAGGCTTCGACAGGACAACCAGCAACTCTGTCAACAGGACTTGCACCTCCTCTGCCATTCCATGGGCAATTACCTGCTTCAAAACGCCATCACCCGGTGCGACGCTTTTACTCCCGGCGATGCGCTGCCCCGCATTTTCGAACACATCTTTCTCTGTGCGCCGGACGTGGACGACACCGTGTTGGAGCCGGGCCAACCGCTCGGCCGCCTCCACGAATTGGCAAGGAGCGTGGACATCTATCACAATCGCGGCGACGTCGCGCTGGTGGTGTCTGATTTCACGAAAGGCAATCCCGATCGGCTCGGTTCAAACGGAGCGGCACGTCCCAACCTTGTCCATAACAAAGTTCATCAAATCGACTGCACGCCGATCGTCAAGGGGCTGGTCGAACATAGTTACTATCTTGTGGGACACGTCAACGCCGACATCCGCATGAGCATCGACGGGGTACCCCATGATGACGAACGGCGCCGACGAAAGAAGGTCGGCATGCTGGGCAATCAGTGGGAGATGCGGTCGGCGTAGGGACGCCGTTTTACGGACGTCTTCATCACAACGTACACTTCTAAATCATGCCTCAGACGGTGCTTCCCCGATCTCGTGTCCGGAGGTCGGGGCACCTGCCCCTCTTCAAGACGCCGTGCAGAGAAATTCCTTCTTACACTTCTGTTCGCCCCGTGACCTGGACGTTCCGTCGATGGTCCGTCGATCGTGGCTCGTCGGATCAACCATGCTGACGTTTGTTTCTATGGCAATCCGCATCGGCCCGCCGTATCATATTGTTCATCCTGCCGAGGTTTCCCATGAAATCCACGACGGTGATTCGATTTCTCATTTTGCTCATCCCCGCCGTCTGGGTCATCCTGCGCCTCATGCCGGTCAACCATCCCAGAATGAACACGATGCAGCTCGCCGCGCAACACGCACAAGAGGAGACTCGATCAAGACGCGAACCTGATCGGTTCACAGCCCTTGAATCTTCGTTTCAGGCCCATTACCAGTCGCACTATGCCTCATCAGGATTCAGCTACAGCCATTATCGACTCGCCTACAAGTATGGGTTTGACCTGGCCCGTGATCCGGAGAATCAGAAAGTCAACTGGAACATCGTCGAGCCCCAGGCGCGGGCTCAATGGGATGAGCGGACACTGGGCGCCTGGAATCAGCACCGCGAGGCGGTTCTTTACGGGTGGGAACAAGGAATAAAATTCGGCGTGGAATGAGTGATGCGAGACAATCACGATATCTATCAGGGCAGATAGTTCAAATGACTTGCAGAAGGAGGCCCCCCTTTGAAAACAACCGATTCTATCGTTCAACACCGTGATGGAGACGACACGCACGGTCGCTTCTTTGTTGCCACGCTGTGTTCCATTCAAGTCGGGATGCCACGCGCGTTCGGCAGTGCGGACGCGACAGATCGAATGGACTCTCCATGGACAACCGGCTTTTTCAAGGAGCCCGTTCGCGGACCTGTCCGAGTCGGACTATGCAACTTGGAAGGCGATGGTCAAGCAGATCTCGTAAATCATGGCGGTTCTGAAAAAGCGATCAACGTCTACCCCTTGGAACACTATAGCTATTGGGAACGCGCGCTCGGACTGGCAGATTTGCCTTATGGCGCCTTTGGAGAAAACTTTACGACGACCGGGTGTCTGGAATCCGACGTCTGTATCGGAGACATTTTTACGGTCGGAGAAGCCGTCGTTCAGATCTCGCAGCCTCGACAACCGTGTTGGAAACTGTCGCGGCGATGGCGCATGCGGGATTTCGCGCTCAAAGTTCAGGAAACGGGTCGTACCGGTTGGTATTTCCGCGTCCTCAAAGAAGGAACGGTCGAGGCTGGAGCGCAGATGGTCTTGACCCAACGCCCTTATCCACAATGGACCGTGCACGCGGCCAATCAAGTGATGCACCAATGCCCACAAGACGGTGATGCGGCACGAAGGCTGTTGGAGTGCCACCTTCTTAGCGAGCGTTGGCGTGAAACTTTGAGAAAACGCGTTGCAACCGGGACGATCAGCAGCGGCACCGCAAGACTTTTCGGCCCCAATTAATGGATTCTTAATAAATTCTCTCACACCTTTACAGACGGAGTCCTGGTGTGTGGCTGGCTAGAGGACGAAGAAAGAGGATATTTTCTCTTTCAAATAGAAAGTGTTGTCGATTTCACTAAATCCTATGACATTGAACTGAAAGGGGGTGCCTGACATTCAGGTCAGGCACCCCCTTCTGGGATCCCGATTACTTATAAAATATTCTCACCAAGGCAGATAGCTCAGGACAAGCAACGAAGAACAAATTCGTCAGTCGTCCTTTCCATCTTCCTCTTCGTCCTCGTCTTTCTTCTTTTTCACTTCCTTCAGCACGGGTTTCCCCTGGGCCAAGCTGGCATTGAGATCATGCTCGGGGACCTTCTTGTGCACCAGGTTCTGATGGCAATCAATACATGTCGCGCCTTCGGTTTGCATCTTTGCATGGGCTGCTTTCGCGGAGGCACCTGGGGGCTTTGTATTTTTATGGCAAGCCCGACACGTCAAGCTATCCCATTCCTTGAGTTTCATTCGCGCCCGGTAGGCAGCTTCGGGACGATGCTCATTGAATTTCTCGACCGTGGAATAATCCGTCGTGAATTCTTTGATCAAGAACGGTACGCCGTCCACCACGTGGGTGTAAATCGCCTTGTGGAAGTTAGAAAAACCTTGCGGCACATGGCAATCTTTGCAACCCGGGTCCATCCCAAGGGCGCCCCAATGAGAAGACTTTTTCAACTCTTCGTAGGGATAAATTTCAGAATGACAGCTTATGCAAAACTCTGTTCTCGATATCGCGGCCTCGCCCCCAAACACGACAGCGACGCCCACGATACCCAGAACCGCACCAAGAATGAGTGTACCGGCCTTTCCTGACATCAGTCCTCCTCGACCTTATCCGCTTTTACAGGCGGCTTGGCGTTCTTCTGGAATTCTTCATGGAACTTCGGAGTTGGAGGCCCGGTAAATGTGCCAGCCAACTTGAAATGGTCGTGCATCGCTTTATCGTTTCGAACCGATTTGTCGAAGTCAAATGCGTATTTCTTATCAACGGTCGGGGTAAAGGGAGTATACGGCTTCTTGACACCCTTCCATCCGGATCCTTCGTAGTTCAGATGGCACGCATTACATTTCTCCGCAAACTCAAAGTCTTGCCCCGCCTCAGCCAGCGACTCGCGAGGAGTTTGTTTTTGAGATTTTTCAAATGCCTCGCCGGCTTTCCGGTGGATCTTTCGATAATCGCTCCCTGCTCCATGGCAAGATTCACAGCCCACGCCTACGAGAAACTTGTCCGGCTCTTCAACTGTATATCCGCCTTCCTTGCCCCAGCCGGTCACATGACATCCCACACAGTCCTTATCCTTTGTATAGTCCTTTTTAGGATCGAGCTTTGCCTTGAGCTTCGCTTCTTTCCTCGTATTCGGTTTGAGAGATTCCATCGCTTTGGCATGGAGCGTTTTATCCCACGACTCTCCCTGACCTTTATGACAGTTGTAACATTTTTTTCTGCCCTCAAACGTTCCTTCGGCTGACGCAGTTCCTGTTAATGCAAGAAAAACCGCCACCGCGGCAAGTGCGGATATCGCTCGATAGTTCACGGTAACTCCTTTCACTAAAAAAGAACTTTTGTTCGCACGGAACAACTGTATGCCCTTTGTTGTCTTTAACCCGTTTACTTGTGATTAAAATACCATGACTGCATGACGATTATCATCACAGTTTTTACGCCCACGTCCTTAGTTTTGCCGTTGAATTTGTTCGGCCGAAGGAATTTTGTATATCCAATACCCGCCTTCTTTATGTATCAATTGCAACGCATCAAGATCCATCGGCCTAAAGTTGGAAAATGGCAGCATTTTCGCCAGCAGTATGTTGCTGGCCCCGCTTTCTCGGAGAAAATACGCCCGCACTTGCTTCTCCGAGAGAGACTGAAGCGTATAGCTTGTGTAATCATTGTTCGTCAGCCAGGCCTTCACCTGCCCGCTGAGTCCATGTACATTTCCAGTCAAGGGAAAATCCTTGAAAGCAACGTCTATGCGATCAGGGCGCATCAGCCCCAGCTTATAAATGTCGCTCACATGCACGACCACATATGCTTCTCGCGAACCAACCAGTTCGCGCAACATTGCCGCACCCTGATGAGGATAAGCCATAAGCGCTTCAACAAATCGATCAAACCGCGCGCGTTCTTCCGAAGAGGCCTGGTTTCCCCAAAACTTTTGCTCGTACCGTTCAATCGCTTGGAATCGGTCTCTCCAGTACGATGGGGCGATAACCGGTAAGCCAAGATAAGCGGTGAAGAGTGTCGGTCGATCGGACAGAAGAGCCAATTTTCTTGAAGTGTCCCACCATGCGACGATGATGGCATCGTTCGGCACATGTTTAGCAATGGCAGACGATACGGCAATCGTTTCAGAAAGCCCCTCTTCCATGGACAAAATCGGCTCTGGAAACTTATTTTCCACGTATAAAAGGACAGGGTCCGAGCCGGAGCGGCTTGCGCGGTAGACAAAAGCGAGCGGTTGATCGATTGCATCCACTCGCACTTCAAGCTTACTGATTGTCAGATTCTGATAATTATCCAATCCCAGGTTGGGGAATCTATCCGCAGCACCCTCCTCAACTATACGATAGTGATAGGGCGGCGGTTCCGGTTGAAACCATAGGTAGACAAACCACCCCACTAAAAAAAGGCCTCCCGCCACCAGGAGAATCCCCAGCGACGGGAGGAACTTACTGGCTGAGCGAGCCTTAACAGGCTCGCTCAGCGTAGGCGTTGCAATCAACGATCTTTCCTCTCTCGTCGACGCCAACCGGCGATTGCCAACGTACCGGCCAGCATCATGCCGCCGCCCAATCCTCCGATCGACAGCTTTCCGCCAGGACCATCGAGATCCAGCAGAGAATGCTTACGCTCGTTCTCGAGCTTATCAACACGGGCCAGCAGCTTCTGCATTTCTTTAAGCCGAGTGTCATCGTCCATGATTTCCACATAGGCTCGATTCATCGCAGCCCAACCAACCGTATAGGTATATCCCCAATACTGGTGAGCCAAGCTGACATGCAATTGAACCAGGTGGTCCTCCGCCATTTCAAACAGCTTGAGCTCGTTGGCCGCAGGGTTATTCCCCTTTGACCAATAAATCTGGAAGAACTGCTCGAAGCCGTCCTTCACCGGAGGAGGCGGCGCAGGCCTGTTGGTTTTTTGACCCGTCAACAACCCGGCCTTGTACTGCTCTTCGACTACGTGATGCGCCTCGTCATACTTGTCGAGACCGGAATACGTACCCTTGTCCATGAATTCCAACCAGGCACGAGCATAACTTTCCGAGTGACAGTTCGTACAGGTCTTGACCCACGCATCGAGACGCTTCTCAGACCAATCGGTCGAGATATTCTCTCGGATGCCAGGAACGAACGGATAGTTGGCCCACCGAACCTTACGCACCACATTGTGGGCTATCTTACCTTGATACTCCATGTGACAGAATTGGCATGTCGGCGCACTCAACCCACCCTTGGCAATGGCTTCTTTAATGGGAATATTGAAATTCCACTTGTCTTTATCTCTTTGATATTTCAAACCATGCTTAGAGAGGGAGTAGGCTTCCCAGTTATTATGGTCGGCCCCGCTGTGACACTGTGCGCAATTCTCAGGCTTGCGTGATTCCGCCACTGAGAATTCATGACGTGAGTGACAAGTATCGCACTTGTTCTGATTGACGTGACAACCGGTACAGCCGTCGGCGATTTCTCTCTGAGGCATCCCGGCATAGACGTCCACCTCCACGTTGGCTTTATAATCCAAGGCATGCGAGGGACGTCCCTTTGGCCACTGATTTTTCGGCCATGTGATAGTATCTCGCTCCGACTCCCGTTCAGCGAATTCCTGCAGATGGCATGTGCCGCAGACGTTGGCCGTCGCCAGCTTAATGTCTTTGCGATGATCGGCCTTACCCTTGGCATTGATTTCAAAGTGACAATCAATACATCCGACTTCTTTTAGCTGCTCCCCCTTACCCAACTTGCCCATCGACCGAAGATTTTCCTCGATCTGCTCAAGCTTCGCCTTCTTGTAATAGGTTTCATCCTTCGGCGTCAGTTTACGGATCTTATCGAGATTGGCATGCGTACTACGCTTCCACGCGGCCACCCACCCCGGCGATTCATCCGTATGACATTTGACGCACTGCTCACGGCCAGCGACCTCTTTGACGGCCTGAGGCGGCTTGTAAAACGTCGTGGGGTCGAAATACTTACTGAAAGTGACGGGCTCCCAGTACTGACCGTAAATGCCCTTTCCGGCCCCTTGCTCAGGATCGAGGTACCTCTTCACCAGAGCCTCGTACAGCTCCTTTGGAGAAGCCGAACGGTCGATCTTCAGTGCCTCATAAGTTTCTTTCGGCACCGTCGGGAAGTCCGCTTGCGCCGGTGCGGCCAGTAAAACGCCGCAGACGAGCATAACAAACTTCTGCGCAAACTTGCTGCTCATCGTCACGCTCCTTTTGTTGATAGTGGGTCACGTCCCACGTTTACTTGACGAATGCTGAAATAGCTTTCAATTTTAAAAATTTCAGAATCCAACACGTCGCGCACACCACGGTTCTTGAGCGCCGCGCTCATATATCCCAATGGCTCATCAATTGTCAAGAATATTTCGGATGTCACGAGAATCCGGCCTCCTGAAATTCGCGCGCATCAGTCTTTTAACAAAGAGTTGGCAAGAGGACCTCACGGTCGCTGGCGATCAATGACAATCGTAATGCCTTCCGTTCCCGGTTTGATCGGCTGACTCATCCCTTCAAGGTCTCCGCTCCCGGGCATAGCCGTCCCTGATCGGGAGAGGCGCGCCACAATCACCACCGTCTCCAGGTCGGATAATTTGCGGGAGGGCATCGGGCTGGTCGAATCATCCAACCTAAAGGTAAACGGCAGATCCTTTTTCGTCGCGCGCACGATCGATACCGGCATCGGCGGGCCGTTCGGATCCTTCGCAAAGACGAACAACGTATCGGCTCCGGAAGACTTGGCTTCCATGCCGGGCCCCAAAATCACCTTGCCGGTGATCGCATGTGATCCGCCTCGTTTTTTGATCGGAGGATGATCGGCCGGAACCGATGACTCGGCGAGCGCGGCATTTGCCATCGCCATCAACGGAGCTCCGCCCATCCGCCGTTTTGCTTCGTTGATGCTGGCCATGAGTTGTTCGGTGGATTCCGGATCGGAATTCGGGGGGAGATTCGCGCGCGCCAGTTCCCAATCTTTGACGGCCGAGGCAAAATCCTTTCGGTTAAAGGCCACGGTTCCCGAAAGCATCAACGCTTTCACGTTATTGGGATCAAGCCGTAGCGCCTTCTGAATCAGAACCTCAGGCTTGCCTTCGAGTTTGCGTCCCTGATGAACCCCGAGCGCATCGGCATAATCCGCGAGCAGGCCCGCGTCGTTGGGATTCAGTGTCACGGCTTTTTCGAAAATCGGCACGGCCTCGGCATAGCGATCCATTGCCATATAGGAGCGAGCCAAGAGGGTCCACCCCGTCACATCATCGGGATTCTGCTCCAGTTTCTGTTTTAGTCGTTCAATCAACGTATTGAGCCCCTCCGCCATCAGGCGATCGTCTTCCACGTCGCCTTGCGAAGCGGAGAACGCCCCCGCAGCCGGATGCGTCATGGCCAGCGGATTGCCCAAGGACCAATACAAGCCCCCGCTTGCCATCGGAATAAGCACGACGAGCGCCGCCGCAACGTATTTCACATTCATCGGCCGGGCCGCCGTCGTGCCTTTTTCTGTCACGCCCACCTCCTCCAACAGACGACGTTCCAATTCTTGGCGCGCCGCCAGATATTGCTCTTCCGTCAACAATCCACTGGATTTGTCCTGTTCGAGTTCCGCGAATTGCTGTCGATAGACCGGTAGCGTCTTCTCCCGCTCCACGCCTGTTCCCGTAGCGGCCTGCTTTAAGAGCGGGCGCAGAAGAACTCCAAGAATGATCACAATCAGAGCCGTGGCGATCAATCCGAATGTGAGAGTCATGATTCTTTCACTCCTTGGGAGAGCAGCCGCTCCACACGCCGATGCTCTTCATCCGTAATGACCGCGTTCTCTACCATTCTTTGCCGACGCCTCAACGTCACTGCGAGCGCGATTCCTCCTCCGACCAACAAGACGAAAGGCCCCGCCCATAACAGCACGGTGGTGGTCTTGAGAGGAGGGCGGTACAGGACAAAATCTCCGTACCGCGATACGAGAAAATCGACGATCTCCCGATCGCTCATATCCCTGACGATCATCTCGCGGACTTCACGGCGCAAATCTTCCGCCAGCGGCGCATTGGAATCGGCGAGAGTTTGATTCTGGCAGACCAGGCAGCGAAGCTCTCCGGCCAACTGCTTCAGACGCGCTTCAACGGCGGGATCGTCTCCCAGGGGCCTCGCTTCTCCGGCCCATGCCGACCCTGCGACAAGCAACAGCAGAGAGAACAACCAGTTCACTTTGCTTGCAGCTCCTGTATCAAGGGCAGGATTTTCTTGGTCACCGTTTCATCATCCAACGGTCCGATCTGTTTATAGCGGATGACACCCTGCTTATCGATCACATAGGTTTCCGGCACGCCA
Organism: Nitrospira sp.; assembly: GCA_024331085.1. Taxonomy (GTDB): domain Bacteria; phylum Nitrospirota; class Nitrospiria; order Nitrospirales; family Nitrospiraceae; genus Nitrospira_D. The sequence goes on from JANDJG010000056.1 coordinate 9,238, forward strand.
TAAACGCCATAGTCGATCCCGACCCGACCCGCCGCGTCGACGGCCACAGCCTGATAGGGATTGCCCCACTGATCCAACCACGCCAGGGCTTCACCCCTTTGATCTTTGTAATCCATTCCATAAATCGGCGCGACGCCGGATCGGGCGAAATCCATGAGGACCGGGTGCTCGGTCCTGCACCCACTGCACCATGAGGCCCAGAAGTTGAGCAGCCATACCTGGCCCTTCATATCATCCAATGACAACGTCTTGCCGTCATCGTGCAGTTGGGGAAGTGAAAACGCAGGCGCAGCCTTGCCAATCAGCGGAGAGGGGATCTCCCGCGGATTCAACGTCAGTCCCACCGCAAGAAACCCCACCATGACGGCAAAAATCGTGAGGGGCAACAGAAATCGACTCATGCCATTTTACCGGCCGGCCAGTTGTACGTTCGCCGGCACCACTTGCGGTTCACGCCTCCAAGCGGGGCGATAGCGCCGGTCACTGACGGCCAATGCACCGCCTAAAGCCATGATCAAACATCCGCCCCAGATCCAATTCACGAACGGCTTATGATACAGCCGGACGCTCCATGCTCCATCCTCCAACGGCTCGCCCAAGGACACGTACAGATCCCGCACCACTCCGCTGTCGATTGCGGCTTCCGTCATCACCTGATTTTGAGCCGTATAGCGTCGTTTCTCCGGATACAATAGAGCCGTTTCTCGACCGTCGCGGCTCACATGGAACGTCCCGCGCACCGCCGTATAGTTGGGGCCTCTCACATTCTGTACTCCGTCGAACCGAAACGTATATCCGCCGACGGTCGCGACATCCCCCATGCCCATCCGAACGTCCTGCTCCGTCTCAAACCCCTTGACCATCGTGACCCCCACCACGAACACGGCGATCCCGCAATGGGCCAGGAGCATTCCCCAATAGGCTCGCGGCAATCTCGCAAGACGCGCACCGATGCCCCCTCCGACCACATGGGCGAGCTGCTCGCGCACCGATACGACGGCGGTCGCCACGATCCAGCACGCCAGGAGGAATCCTAGACTGAGCAGCGGCGTCCATTCTCCCAAAACGATCGGCAAGCCCAAGGCCGTCAACACACTGACGCTGGCGGCCCAGCGCACCCGCTTCGCCAAGTCAGGGATCTCGGCCTTTTTCCATTGAGCCAGCGGACCGATACCCATCAAAAAGAGCGCTGGCGTGATCAACGGAACGAAAACCGAATCGAAATAGGGCGGACCGACGGAAATTTTCCCCAGGTCCAGCGCATCAAGAAACAACGGATACAACGTTCCCAACAGCACGGCCCCGGTTGCCGCAACCAAAAGCACGTTGTTGGCCAACAGGAAACCTTCCCTCGACACGGGAGCGAAGCCCCCGCCCAACCCCACCCGCGGAGCGCGCCACGCGTACAACAGCAGAGACCCGCCGATCACGACGGCCAAGAACGACAGGATAAACAAGCCGCGCTTGGGATCCGTCGCGAACGCATGGACGGATGTCAAGACGCCGGAACGAACCAGGAAGGTTCCAAGCAAACTCAGCGAAAAGGCCAGGATGGCGAGCAGCACCGTCCACACCTTGAACCCGCCTCGCTTATCGGTTACGGCAAGCGAATGGACCAGCGCGGTCCCCGCCAACCACGGCATGAACGAAGCATTTTCGACCGGATCCCAAAACCACCATCCGCCCCACCCCAATTCGTAATAGGCCCATCCGCTGCCCAGCGCGATCCCGATCGTCAGGAAACACCAGGCCACCGTCGTCCAGGGTCGTGACCAGCGGGCCCAGGCCGCATCAAGGTTGCCGCCCAAGAGCGCGGCCAAAGCGAAGGCGAACGCCACGGAGAACCCAACGTAGCCCATGTACAACATCGGGGGGTGGAGCACCATGCCGGGATCTTGCAAAAGGGGATTCAGATCGCGCCCCTCGACAGCCGCCGGGATGAGTCGCTCAAACGGATTGGACACGCTCAACATGAACAGAAGAAACCCCACGCTCACCAACCCCATCACCCCGAGAATGCGCGAACGCATGGCCTCCGGCAAATGGGACGAGAACAACGTCACGGCAAACATCCAAATCGTGAGGATGAACGTCCACAAAAGCAACGAGCCCTCATGCGCTCCCCAGATGGCCGCCAACCGATAATGGAGGGGCAACTGGGAATTGGACGTCGCCGCCACGTACAGCACGGAAAAATCCTTGTTCGCGAAGGCATAGGCCAGGCAGCCGAAGGCCGTGAGCACGAGGAAGAATTGGCAGCGCGCCGCCGGCGCCGCGAGGGCCATCAACCTGGAATTGCCGACGGCCGCTCCATAGATGGGAAGGGTCCCCTGCACAAGCGCGACGCACAGCGCAAGGATCAAGGCAAAGTGACCGATTTCTGGAATCATGGCGGGTCTGTCCTATTGGGGTTGAACAATCAACGTATTGCTGCTCTGGGCGCCGGCGGCCTTGGCTTTGGCCAAAGCTTCGGCGGCCTCGGGCGGCATGTAATTTTCGTCGTGCTTCGCCAACACCTCACTGGCGACGAATGTCCCATCGGCATCAAGCCGTCCTTGGGCGACCGCCCCTTTCCCTTCCTTGAAAAGATCCGGCAGAATGCCTTTATAAACCACCGGCACGCGCTTGGCAGTGTCCGTCACCACAAAGCGGACGGTCAGGCCGTCGGCTTCGCGCTTGACACTTCCATCTTCGACCATCCCGCCGATCCGAAAACTCCGCCCTTTCGGCACTTCGCCGTTGGCCACCTGCGTCGGCGTGAAAAAGAATACCAGATTGCTCTGAAACGCGTTCAACACCAGCGCCGTCGCCACTCCCAACACCAGCAAGCCCAACCCGACGAACGCAAACCGTTTTTGTCGAGGCGTCATCCGATGTCCCTCACGATGCCTCGGCTTTCGGCGATCGCGGCGGCGCGCCGACGCCAGAGCGCAAGAATTTCCCACACCATGCAGAGCCCCGTGATGATGAACGATGTCCAGACGTACAGACCATAGCCGCCCATCTCAAGAAATTCGCTCAGACTGCCCCAGTACATCAGCGCACCCCCGCGACTTCCGGCACCGACGACGGTTTGCTCCACAACTGGAGACTCTCGCGCTCAAGGATCACGCAGCGAGCACGGCTTAGAATCACCGCCAGACTGTACATCCAGAAACCGAACGTCATCAGCAACATGCCCGTCAGCATGATCGTCGCCATTTTCGGCGCCGCCGTCATACTGACCGACGCCCCTTGATGCAACGTGTTCCACCACTGGACCGAAAAATAGATGATGGGAATGTTGACGACTCCGACCAACGCGCAGACCCCGCTCGCGCGATCGGCGCGACGCTGATCGTCGATCGACGTCCGTAACAACATCACGCCCGCGTATTGAAACAGGAGAATCAATTCCGACGTCAATCTGGCATCCCACACCCACCAGGCTCCCCACGTCGGCTTCCCCCACATCGCCCCGGTCAACAGTGCAAGAAAGGTGAACATCGCGCCGGTGGGCGCGATGGCCTGCGTCATCATGAACGAGAGGCGTGCGTTGAGCCCCAAGCCCACGGCGGCCCACACCGCCATGACGATATAGAGAAACATGGACATCCACGCGGCCGGCACGTGGACGAAAATGATCCGATAGGCTTCGCCCTGCTGAAAATCGGTCGGCGCGACGAGCAGCCCGATGTAGAGTCCCACGGCGATCGCCAGCGCCGCCACCGTCCCGAACCAAGGAATCATCCTCCCCGCCAGCGGATAAAACGCCAGCGGCGCCGAATACTTTGACCAATTCACCTTCTCAACATCCTTCCGCTGTTTTCCTATTCGAGCGCGATGCGCAGCGCCGACGCCGTGGCCCAGGGCGCAAAAAACGACGATAAAACAAGACAGGCTCCAAGCAACGAGAGGTTGGCCTCGCCGCCGATTCCGGCCATGCTGCTCGTGACGGCGCCGGCTCCGAAGATCAGCACCGGAACGTAAAGGGGAAGCACCAAGAGGGCGACCAACAGCCCGCTTCCGCGCACTCCAAGCACCAGCGCGGCACCAATGCTTCCAATCATACTCAACGTCGGCGTCCCAAGCAAGAGCGAGAGGACCAGCATGCCCAAGGCCTCGCCTTCCAAGCCGAATTGGAGACCGAGCAGCGGCGACAGCAGCACTACGGGCAACCCGGACACCACCCAGTGCGCAAAAACCTTCCCCGCCACCAGAACGGGCAACGGCTGAGCGATCAACAGCATTTGCTCCAACACCCCGTCGAGATAATCGGCCGTAAACACCCGTCCGAGCGACAGAAGGCAGGCCAAGAGCGCCGCCACCCAGAGCACCCCGGCGGCAATGGTCCTCAACACCGCCGGCTCTGGTCCCACTCCCAAGGGAAACAGACTCGCCACAATGACCAAGAACAACACCGAAATCGCCACGTCGGATCGGCGGCGGATGGCCAGCAGGACATCCCGCCAGATAATCCCGCGTAATGTCTCCCACAAACCCGGCTGACTCATCCGTCCAGCCTCAAACGCCGAACCATCTCGGACGGGAGAGCCACCTCATGGTGCGTCACGACGACCGCGAGTCCTCCGCCCTGCAAATGCGACCGCAGCCGCTCCGTCACCAGAGCCGTCGCCGCCTGATCCAACGAGGTAAACGGCTCATCCAAGAGCCACAAGGGATGGGTCGAGAGCCAGAGGCGGGCCAAAGCCACGCGCCGCTTTTGTCCTTGCGACAACACTCTGGTGGGCAGATGATGAATCCGATGTTTCAGACCGACGGCCTCCAGCGCGTCCCGGACGGAGGCCTCGGACGGACGATCGCCGGTCAAGGCGGCGGTGAGCAGGAGATTTTCCGTCGCCGTCAGATCATCCTTAATTCCATTGAGGTGACCGATGTAGGTCAATTGCGCGTAATACTGCTCTTTAAGCCGGCGAATATCGACCCCATGCCAAAGAACGGTTCCCTCCTCGGGAACCAGCAGGTTGCACAACATGCGAAGGAAACTCGTCTTTCCGCTTCCGTTTTCTCCGACCACGGCCAGCACGGTGCCCGGCTGCACCGTCACGTTCACGCCGGAAAACAGCCGCCGATCTCCTCGCCGACAGCTCAACGAAACGGTTTGCAACATGCCGATCGGAACTCCTCTCAACCCAGGCGGCGCATGTCGCCGCCGTCATCGATATCATCGAATGAAACGGTTCAGATTAAGAGGAACAAGGCGCGGAAAACAAGAGGCGAGACGACATGACGGCGCGCCGCCGGACCGAACAACGGCATCAGAAGAATGTCTCTTGCCCTCAGAGCATCCCTGCTGCTACTAGTAGCAACAGGGATGCTGGCATTCACAAGCCGCTAGTCGCCGAGTCCGAATCAACTCACACGGGCGCATCATTTCGGATGCATAAACCGGTTAAGGAGACAGACCATGAGTCAACTCGTCTGCATCGCATTTAAGGATTCCGGCACCGCCGATCAGGTGCTCAATGAACTGCGGGCTATGGAATCACAATACGTCCTGGATCTGGAGGACGCGGTCATTGTCGTCCGGGATAAAGACGGGAAAGTCCACCTCAAGCAATGCGTCGATGTATTCGGAGGCGCCACAACTCACGGGGTCGCACTGGGCATCTTATGGGGTGGACTTATGGGGCTGCTTTTCATGAATCCCCTCGCCGGACTGCTGGGCAGTATCGCGGGCGGAGCGGGAGCCGGCGCGCTGACCAAGGCGGCGGAGGAATTCGGGATTTTGAGCGATTATGGAATCCCTGACACCTTCATCAAAGCTCTTGGGAGCACCATCGCGCCGGGCACCTCCGCGATTTTTCTCCTGATCCACTTTGACGAAGACAAGTTGCTGAGCAAAATCTCAAAATACGAGGGAACGGTCCTCAAGACTTCGCTCAGCAAAGAACAGGAAGAACGGCTGCGGGCGGCGCTTTCTCGGCATCATGACAGGCAACTGGGGAAAGGGTAAAGAAGCTCCCCGGCGCGTGATCACGACACAGGCCCGCCACCCTACGAAGGCCCGGAGCGTCGACCTCGGATCAGCCCCTCGACAGGGTAGCCCAATTCTTTGGCGCGTTGTACGAGCGCGCCGTAGATCTCACCGTCAAGCCGAGGCGCACGGGCAAGGATCCAGAGATACCGCCGATCCGGCGTGCCCACCAAGGCCGTGCGGTACTCAGGATCGAGGTCGAGAATCCAGTAATTCCCCTCTCTGGACGATCCGAACAAACGGGCGAACCAATTGTCGAAGACCACCGCGAGTCGCGCGTTGGTCTGCGCGTCGACCACCGTCGCGACACCATCGGCCATGGCCGTGCCACCGTCATCGGTCACACATTCGTTGTGCACGCCGATCCGTCCATCCGATCGAACCGTGTAGACCGCTTTTGAATCCACGCAATGACGCTGGAACCACATCGGCAACCGCGCGATTTCATACCAAGTCCCGGCATAGCGATGGAGATCAACCTGCGTCACCGTGGGCAAGTCCTCTCTCGATTCCATCCCCGCGCAGCCGCCGAGCAACCAGCCCGACAACGCGACGATCAACCATCTCTTCACGTCAGGTGCCTCCCGATAGATGATACTTCAATTCCCAAAGAAACTTTCGGCTGTTACATGGCGCCGAAAGGATGATCGATGACAAAGCGCCACAAACCGTCCTGCCGTCTTCTTGCCACCTCGATGCTTTGGCCCTTCATGGTGACCGGTGCGCCATCCGGGGCCGAACTTTCAAGGATCCAGGAACCTCGCAGGAGGGCGATACCGTCGGCCTCGATCACGTACACGGTGTCGATGGCCATCTTTCCTTTCATGCCGATAAGGGCTTGAAAGGAAGTCCGCAGTTGTTCTGCGCCCGTCCGGGGCGCCCCCTCCGGTGTGGCCAGAGCCGCGCCCGGCTCATATAAAGCTACAAGAGCGCAGAGATCGCCGCTGTTGAAGGCGGCGACAAAGAGGGAATGAAGCATCTGTGGCGTGGTCGCGGACATGAACAATCCTTTCCTATGATTTTCTGATTTTCGTTCCGTGGGCGACCGCATCTTACGCGAGCCGGCACGGAATCTCCATCTCGAAGACATGACGATCGATCGGAACCGACAAGAGGAAGACGCTGATCGACACTTCGACATGAGCATCGGACGACAAGACGACTCAGCAGGAAGCGATCGGAAGCTTCGGCGCCTCCGTTACTGCAACGAGTCCGGCGGGGTTTTGAGCAGTTTTGCGAAGCGGTTCTTGTCGATGGCTTTTTCGTGGGCCTCCTCCGGTGAAATCCACTTTTTGTTGAGCAGATCCTGAATCGCATCGTCCAAGGTCTGCATGCCCATCGCCTTGCCCGTTTGCATGACGGACGCGATCTGAAAGGTCTTGGCGTCGCGGATCAAGTTCGCGACGGCCGAAGTGCAGACCAGAATTTCAAGCGCCGCGCAGCGTCCCTTTTGGTCCGCGCGCTTGAAGAGATTCTGCGCCACGACCACCCGCAGCGCCGTAGACAACGTGTTGCGGATCTGCGCCTGCTCCTGATGGGGAAACACTTCGATGACTCGATCGACCGTTTTCGCCGCGTTTTCCGTATGCAACGTCCCGAACACCAAATGCCCCGTCGCCGCCGCCTCCACGGCCAGACGAATGGTTTCCATGTCGCGCATCTCGCCGACGAGGATGATGTCCGGATCTTCCCGCAACGCGCCGCGCAACGCGGAGGCGAACGATTGCGTGTGAACTCCGACTTCCCGATGATTCACGACGCATCCCTGACTCCGGTGCACGAACTCGATCGGGTCCTCAATAGTCAAAATGTGATCTTTTCGATGTTTGTTCGCGTAATCGATCATCGCGGCGAGCGTCGTCGACTTGCCGCTTCCGGTCGGCCCCGTCACCAACACCAAACCTTTTTTGAGCATCGCCGCCTTGGTCAAGATAGGAGGCAGCCCCAGTTCCTCCGCCGTCAGTACCTGGTTGGGGATTTTTCGAAAGACGGCGGCGCATCCGTACTTTTGGTTGAACAAATTGGCTCGGAACCTGGCCAGACCTTGGATTTCATAGCCGAAATCGACGTCTCCCGTCGCTTCGAACTGGCTTTTCTTCGGAGCCGGGGTGATCTCATAGAGCAACTGTTTCAACCCCTCGTGGTCAAGCGGGCCCTGAGTCGTCACCCGCTCCAAATCGCCGTTGATCCGCAAGATCGGCGCTTGTCCGGCGACCAGATGCAGGTCGGACGCGCCTCGATCAACCATCATGTGAAAGTACTCGTCGATTTTAGCCATAG
>JANDJG010000057.1 GCA_024331085.1 Nitrospira sp.
CAGCTCTGCGAGAACGGCTTCTCGTTCGAGTACTCCGCGACCTTCGGCCAGGCGATGGAGGCGAGCGGGAATCGCGCGCTGGAGCAGGTCTACGCCAAATGCATCCTGTTCGACTACTCGTACAAGTACTTCTACGCTGACGGGTACGGGAAGGACTACCGCATCCTGAACTTAGCCGACGACTCGGACGAAGGTGTTCGCCGCCGGTATCTGACCGCCTGCCTCCTCTCCTTCTACCAGCAGCTCAGACTCTATCGAGACAAGTCAGAAGAGTTCCGGCCCTTCTTCATTGAGCGTCCGCTCTGGGTCTTCGTCGGCGGCAGCGTGACCAAGACGCCCCGCAAGAAGGATGTTTCCGACGTCGTGGACATTCTTCTCTTCCTCGCGACCTTCGTGCGCGAGCGCGGCGAGAGCGTCGCGTCCATCGAGCGGCTGCTCGCAGGGCGCTCGAGCCTCCTTGACGCCAAGGGGCGGGAGCTCTTCCAGGGGACGTTCCGGTATCTGAACACCCTTCGGCTCATGCCCGACCAGGTCTTCGACGACATCCTGCGCGTGCTCTTCAATGCCCCCACGACGGCCGCGCTACATGTGGAGAATCTCAAGGGCACGGACGGCGAGGTCGCGCTTCGGCTGGGTGACAACGAGGCCTTCGGCGTGATCAACGTCGGTGACGCCTCAGCCCTCTGCAAGCTCTGCGAAGAGCAGGGAGAATTGGTCGTCACGGAGAAAGAATTCTCGGGCTCCCTCTTCCGCGCCCTCAACGACGAGGCGTCCGCGATCAACATCCTGATCGGGTCCAAGAAATTCACCGAAGGCTGGTCGAGCTGGCGGGTCAGCACCATGGGCCTGATGAACATCGGACGCAACGAGGGCCCGCAGATTATTCAGCTTTTCGGTCGCGGCGTGCGGCTCAAAGGGAAGGACTTCACGCTCAAGCGCAGCCGGAGGCTTGACCTGTCTGCCGGTCAGGCAGGGAGCCAGGCCGCGCCCAAGAACATCGAGACCCTGGAGACGCTCAACATTTTCGGCATCCGCGCCGACTACATGCGGCAGTTCAAGGAGTACCTCGAGGACGAGGGCCTGCCGGCAAACGAGGACCGGATCGAGTTCGTGCTCCCGGTGATCAAGAATCTGGGGAGCAAGAAACTGAAGATGGTCCGCCTCCAGGAAGGCGTTGACTTCAAGAAGGACGGGCCGAAACCTGCCCTGGACGAGCCGCCTGAGTATCTCGTCCGGCATCCTGTCGTCGTGGACTGGTATCCCAAGCTGCAGGCCATGGCGAGCAACGTCGGTCGAGCGAACACGCAGGAAGTAGAACGTGATCGTTGTTTCTTTGAGGAGCAGCATCTGGCGTTCCTCGACTTCGATGTGATCTACTTCGAGCTTCAGCAGTTCAAGAACGAGCGCGCCTGGCACAACCTGACTCTGCCGCGCGGGAGCCTGCCCACTCTCCTGGGGCGGAAGGACTGGTACGTGCTGCTCATTCCCAAGGAGGAGATGCAATTTCGATCCTTCGACCAAGTTCGCCGCTGGCAGGAGATCGCGGCAGCCCTCTTCAAGAAGTACTTGGACCGCTACTACAAGTTCAGGAAACAGGAATTCGAAGGCGGCCACTTGGAGTACCGGGAGCTGTCCGAGGACGATCCCAACTTCATCAGCGAGTACCGGCTGCTCATCGAGCAGTCGCGCGAGGACATCGTCCAGAAGCTGGAGGAGATCAAGGGACTGATCGAAGCAGGCACGCTACGGAACGTGGAGTTCCAGTCCCTGCACGTCATCGCGTTCGGGCGTCACCTGTACGAGCCGCTGATCTATGTGGGGAACGATCTCATCGAGGTCAAGCCTGTGGTGCTGGAGAATGAGGGTGAGCGCGATTTCGTGCTGGATCTCCAGAAGTTCTGCAAATCTCCTTCAGGGAAGGAGTTTCTCGCTGGCAAGGAACTCTACCTGCTGCGCAACCTGAGTCGCGGTCGTGGCATCGGCTTCTTCGAGGCAGGTAACTTCTACCCCGACTTCATCCTCTGGTTGTTGGCTGGCGGCCGCCAGTACGTGAGCTTCATCGACCCCAAAGGGCTGCGGAATCTTGAGGGCCCCGAGGACCCGAAGATCCAGTTCTATCGGACAATCAAGAACCTCGAACGTCAACTGGGCGATCCCGCGGTGGTCCTGAATTCCTTTATCGTGTCCAGCACGCGCGTGCCGGAGGTCGCCTGGTGGGACGACGGGATGACCAAGGAGGAGTTCGAGGCGCGGAACGTGCTCTTCCAGAAAGAAGATCAGAACAATTACCTCGAGAAGTTACTTGTGAAGTCCCTATCGGCTCAGCCGGCACAACCCTCATAATGCCGATGAGTCGTATCGATTGAAGAAAAAGGGGACATTCAACTTTCGTGACCACGCCAGAGCCACCAGTGACGCAAACAACATGCCACTGGGCAAACCATAGCAATCGGCACCAATCCACTAACCTGTAGAATGGCCCTTTTCTTCACAGATCAGTTACGATGTCACGCCAAGAGCAGCCGCCTCATCGAGCTCGGGTGGTGGTCCCAACGGGATTCGAACCCGTGTTTAAGCCTTGAGAGGGCTCCGTCCTAGGCCAGGCTAGACGATGGGACCATCCGTCGCGGTACGCCGCTCAGCGCCGGAAAACCGTGTTGAAGGCGCTGAGTGCCGAGAAAAAGACAAGATCGGCCAGGACGGTAGCATAGGGCCTTCGGGCTTTTCAATGGGAGCGACCGGGGAGCGACCCTCGTTCTTTCAGCGTTCTCCTTCGTCTTCTTTCACCCTCTTGACAGGAACACCCCATCAGCCTAGCCTGCTTCTCTGCCGCGCCGGCGGAGAGATAATCTCTTACGCCTGCAGATTTTTGCTCACGGCCAATCACATGAGAGAGAATTGTTCTTCATCTTTTCCGGGAACATCAGCCGGTCGAACGAGTCTTGAAGGCAAAAGCGTGCGCCAACAGCGATTTGAGCTGCTCATCGGCTCCAATGTGTTCCGAGACACCAACGGCGTGGTGACGATTGAGGAGAAGGAACAACTCGTCTTGGAATGGCGGCCCGACGAGGGGCTGTTGCTCGTGACCATGGATCTGTACGACGAGCGCGGCATCCGTATCGCGCACCTGCGACGAAATATGTTCGTGGTCAATCGGCTCGAGCAATTCGGCATCGAAGCCCATCGTTCAGGGGACGGCATCGAGAGTGATCCTCCTTGTGTTCGGCTGTTCGACATTCGATCCGGGCTCTCCGTGCTCGACGTTCAGATGATTTCGGAACACCGGGCGCACATTCGATCCGGCCGGTTCCATTCGCATCGCGGCACGCCGGTCGAGATCACCCCCCACTATTGCCGCCTCGGATCACAGGCGGCGTTGTTCGGTGAAATCATCGAAGCCCGAGGCGGCATGGTCGTCCTCGGCTCGGAACGTTGGCGACCGTTTTCTCCTTCGCATGATCCTCGACGATGATCGCGCAATCGATCTTTCGCGAAGTCTCGTTGTCGTTCGGCATAAACGGCTTCATCCGCCCTCACGATGAGCCCCGTACGATGGGGGACGTCGCGCGTAGCATGACGCCGATCTTCTTATGACGGATTTTCTCAAACCCACCGTCCAGGCCTTCCTCGTCTGCGACCAGGTCATCGAGGACAGTGCGACCAGGAAGAAGAGCCTGATCGGCCTGTTTACCCATCTTCAGTCTCCCGTCTTTCCCTTCCAACACCAACACATGGGCCTCTACTTTTGCCTGACGGATGTCGAGGGATCTCATCAGGTTGAAATCGATCTCGTGTATCTCAACAACGAACAGCTCGTGTGTCGCGCCGTGCTCCCCAACATCTCCATCGGCGACCGGCTGCAAATCTCCGACTTTGGCATCAACATCCCCTCATTGATCATTCCCTCGCCGGGTCGGTACGAGTTCCGATTGAAGATGGACGGCCACTTGATCGCGCAGAAAGACTTTCACGTGGTGCAGGCGACGCCGCCCCGCATGGCAGAACCGTCAATGGACGAGCCGGCTCCGTAAGACTATCGGCTCCAGCCATTCCCCGACCCATTCTTCTGTGATAGAAATGCCCGGAATATGAAATATGAGTTGTAGCGAATCCTCCCAGCCAATGACGAAAGGACTCGCATGACGACGCCGGACTCGACAGCTCCCTCGGATTTCATTCGCGACATCATTGCGGCGGACCGCGCGGCCGGCAAACACGACGGCAGGGTCGTGACCAGGTTTCCTCCCGAGCCGAACGGCTACCTGCACATCGGCCATGCCAAGTCGATCTGCTTGAATTTCGGTATCGCCCTGGAAAACCCGGGCGGCCGGTGTCACCTGCGGCTTGATGACACGAACCCGACCACGGAAGACCCGGAATATGTCGAGGCGATCCAAGAGGACATCCGCTGGCTGGGGTTTGACTGGAACGGCCATCTCTATTATGCCTCGGACTATTTCGAACGACTCTATGAGTTCGCCGTCACGCTCATTAAAAAAGGCAAGGCCTATGTGGACAGCCTCTCCGCCGACGAGATCCGCGCCTATCGAGGCACGTTGACCCAGCCGGGACGGGAGAGTCCGTACCGTAACCGTTCGGTCGAAGAAAATTTGGATCTGTTCGCCCGCATGAGGGCCGGCGAGTTTCCCGACGGCACCCATGTTCTACGTGCCAAGATCGACATGGCCTCGCCCAACATCAATCTCCGCGACCCGGTGTTGTATCGCATCCGGCATGTCGCCCATTATCGAACAGGCACCGCCTGGTGCATCTATCCCTCGTATGATTTTGCCCATCCGCTCTCCGATGCCATCGAGGGTATCACCCATTCGATCTGCACCCTGGAATTCGAAGACCATCGCCCCTTGTACGATTGGATCGTGGCCGAAGCCGAAGCGCCCCATCGGCCCCGGCAGATCGAGTTTGCCCGCTTGAATCTGAGCGGCACCGTCATGAGCAAGCGCCGCCTGCTCGAGCTCGTGGATAAGCGCTTGGTCGCCGGGTGGGATGATCCTCGACTGCCGACGCTCAAAGGTCTTCGCCGCCGAGGCGTCACCCCGGAGGCCATCCGCACCTTTTGCGAGCATATCGGGGTGGCCAAGCGGGATGCCGTCGTCGAGATGCAGCTCTTCGAACACTTCATCCGTGAAGATTTGAATCGGCGTTCGCCGCGTGTCATGGCGGTGCTCAAGCCGCTCAAACTGATCATCGACAACTATCCGGAACAGCTTGTGGAGGAGTTGGACGCCATCAATAACCCGGAAGACCTCTCGGCAGGAACCAGAAAGGTTCCCTTTTCCAGAGAACTGTACATTGAGCAGGACGACTTTCGGGAAGACCCGCCCAAACAGTTCTTCCGTCTCGCGCCGGGACGGGAAGTGCGGCTACGCTATGCCTATATCGTCAAGTGCGTGGGCGTCACGAAAGACCCCCTCACCGGCCAGGTGACCGAAGTGCATTGTGCGTATGACCCGGACACCAAGGGGGGATCATCGCGAGACCAGCGGAAAGTGAAGGCGACGATCCATTGGGTGTCGGCGGCCCACGCCGACCCGGCGGAGGTGCGCCTGTACGATCATCTCTTGACGGCCGATCTTCATGACATTCCCGATGACCGGGAATGGACCACGTATCTGAACCCCCATTCCCTCGAACGACTGACCGGCTGCCTGGTCGAACCGAGTCTTCGGCAGGCTCCGGTTGGAGCCCGATTTCAGTTCGAGCGACAAGGGTACTTCTGCGTAGACCCCGACTCATCGGCGGATCGACCGGTTTTTAATCGGACCGTCTCGCTCAAGGACACCTGGGGCAAGATCGAAAAGGCTCAACAACGGCGGTAAGCCGGGACCACCCCGGCTTGCCGAGACACAGCCTGTCCGTCACCCGCCCCCTCTTGATATCATACGTCCATGGTCTGTCCTCTCTGTCGCAAACCAACCACGTGGAACCAAAACCCATGGCGGCCCTTTTGCTCCGAACGGTGTCAGATGACGGATCTGGGGAGCTGGGCATCTGAAAGGTATCGGATTGCTGGCGCTTCGCTTTCCATCGAATCCGTCGTTGAGTCCGAGCCGCACGAATCGGAATCGACCGGCTAAGCGTCGTTTTATCTTTTTTTCGCTTCACCATCCGGTTGGCAAGCCTTAAAAAACTTGCTATGGTCCTGCCGCTTTTTGTCGTCCGAAAGGAGGTCTTTCATGCTCCCCGCCAAAGGCTATGCGGCCCTGACCGCCAAAGCGCCCTTGCAACCTTTCTCGTTCGAGCGACGCGCCGTCGGAGATCATGATGTATTGATCGCCATCAGCCACTGCGGTATTTGCCATTCCGACATCCATCAAGCCCGCAATGAATGGGGCGGGTCGCTCTTCCCCATGGTGCCGGGCCACGAAATCATCGGCACGGTCACTCGCGTGGGACCGGCCGTTACCAAATTCACAGTCGGCGATCGAGTGGGAGTCGGCTGTTTCGTGGACTCCTGCCGAACCTGCGCCGCCTGCCGGGAAGGACTGGAGCAGTATTGCGAAGCGGGCATGGTGCTGACCTACAGCGGCCGTGACCGCGACGGACGGATCACGCAGGGAGGCTATTCGACCCAGATCGTGGTGGACGAACAGTACGTCCTGCGCGTGCCCGCTTCTCTATCGGCCGCCGGCGCCGCGCCGTTGCTCTGCGCCGGCATTACGACGTACTCTCCGCTGCGACATTGGGGCATCGGCAAGTATCACAAGCTCGCCGTGGTCGGATTAGGCGGGTTGGGCCACATGGCGGTCAAACTCGCCAAAGCGCTCGGCATCGAAACCGTCGTGCTCAGCACGTCGGAAGGAAAGCGCAAGGACGCGGAACGGTTGGGCGCATCCGACTTTGCCGTCACCTCCGATCCACGGACCTTCGCCAAATTGCAGCGACGCTTTGATTTTATCCTTGATACGGTTTCCGCGCCGCACGATTACAACGCCTATCTCAACCTGCTCAAAACCGACGGCACGATGATCTTGGTCGGCGTGCCGGACAAACCCATGCCGCTTCACCCGTTTGCTCTGATTCTCAACCGGCGCCGGCTCGCCGGATCCGTCATCGGCGGAATTCGCGAGACCCAAGAGATGCTTGATTTCTGTGCGAGTCAGGCTGTCGAAGCCGACGTGGAAGTGATTCCGATCCAGCAAGTCAACGAAGCCTATGAACGGGTCTTGAAGGGTGACGTGCGGTTTCGGTTCGTCATCGATATCGCGTCTCTGTCGTGAGCCTTGCCGTCAGGAAGCTCCGACCCGGAGACGGCAAGAGATCGACGGGGAAGAAATGGCTGGGGGACTAGGAATCGAACCTAGGTAGCCAGCTCCAAAGGCTGGCGTCCTACCGCTAGACGATCCCCCAGCGTCGTTGATGTCGCTACGAGGGCGAAGCCCAACGCTTTCTTGGATGATTGGCTGGGGGACTAGGAATCGAACCTAGGTAGTCAGATCCAGAGTCTGACGTCCTACCGCTAGACGATCCCCCAACCGATGCTCACCGTAATATAGGAAGCCGTGATCCGTCAAGCCTGCCCCTGTTTCGCTCGTTCCATTCCCTGCTGAAGCCGCCACAGAACCCTTTCTCTCCCCAACACCTCCATCACCTCGAACAACCCCGGACTGGCTGATCGACCGGTGAGGGCGACACGGACCGGTTGGGCCAGTTGCCCCATTTTGATCCCTTCTTCCTGAACCAACTGCTTGAAACACTGTTCCCACTCGGTTTTGGAGAACGTTGGCAAGGCGGAGAACCGCTCGATCAGCCGGCCCAAGACCGTGGCAATAGCCGGTGTGAGAAACTTGTTCGCCGCCTCCTCCTCGTACGTGACCGACTGTCCGAAATAGGGTTTGACCCACTCGACCATCTCGACCAGCGTCTTGGTCCGCTCCCTGACCAGAACCACCAGTTGAGCCAGCCAGTCAGCCGAGGCCTGCTTGACCTGCTCTCCCAGGCCAGCCTGTTCCAAAAAAGGAACCAACAGGGTGGCGACTCGTTCGGGCGAACCGGTTTTGATGTATTCGGCGTTCATCCAGAGCAATTTGTCGGGGTTAAAGACCGCCGCCGATTTTTGCACATGGTCCCATGAGAACTTCCGGATCAGCTCTTCACGGGTAAAGAGTTCTTGATCGCCGTGGGACCACCCGAGACGAGCCAGATAATTGATCATGGCCTCCGGCAGGTATCCCATTTCTTTATAGGCCATGATGGACGTGGCGCCATGCCGTTTCGACAGCCTCGTCTTATCCGAACCGAGAATCATGGGCAAATGGCCGAAGCGAGGCACGGGGAACCCGAGCGCCTGAAAGATCGGCACCTGGCGCGGCGTGTTGGTCAGGTGGTCATCCCCGCGTACCACGTGGGTGATGCCCATCAGCGCATCATCGACGACAACCGAAAAATTATAGGTCGGGTATCCATTGGATCGCAGGATGATCACATCATCCAGCACCGCATTGTCAAACACGACCGTCCCCTTGATCAGGTCGTCCACCAGGGTCTGCCCCGACTGCGGCGCCTTGAACCTCAACGCCGCTTCCGAGGTGGGCTGTGCGATGCCCCGCTCGCGACAGCGGCCGTCATAACGAGGGGACAGGCCCTTGGCCTCTGCTTCCTTGCGGCGTGCCTCCAGTTCTTCCGGCTTGCACACGCACCAATAGGCTTGCCCTTTTTCCAGGAGCTGGAAGGCATATTGTCGATAGAGGTCCATCCGCTCGGTTTGTCGAAACGGCCCCTCGTCCCAATCGAGCCCGACCCATCGCATGCCTTCCAGGATGGCCTGGATCGACTCTTCGGTCGAGCGGCTTTGATCCGTATCTTCAATGCGCAAAATAAACGTCCCCCCCTGTTGACGGGCGAACAGCCAATTGAACAGCGCCGTCCGGACTCCGCCGATATGGAGAAAGCCCGTCGGACTGGGAGCGAATCGAACACGGACCTTGGCCATCTCTTGACTCCTCGGCTCACCGACTGTCGTCTCGATACATGACAGCGTCTATAGCATGGAGCGAAACGGTCTGTACAGGATAGCCGCGCTCCCACACTTTTCTTCCCCTCTATCCCTCTGATAAGAAGACGTCATCTAGAGGCATCATGACTGAACCCGTCCAACCGGCCGTCGTGCTGTCCGTCACCGACGTTACTCCCAATGTCCGTCAGCTCGTTCTGCTCCCACAACAGCACAAACTTGATTTTCTGCCAGGCCAATGGGTCTCTCTCAAATTGCCGGTCGGCCCCCATCCTCCGCTAAACCGCGCCTATTCCATGGCTGAACCGGCGTCGCCGTCCGGCGAGTTGACGCTGGTGTTCGACCGCGTACCGCAAGGATTGGGGTCCGACTATCTCTACCATCTTCGAGCCGGCAACAGGGTCATCCTCTCAGGACCCCATGGAAAATTCGTCCTGCCACAACCGCCGGATCGCCCCCTGCTCTGCATCACCCGCTACACGGGCCTCGTTCCGATCCATTGCATGGTAAGGGCTCTGGAGGCTGCTCACGATCCCACACCGATTTTCCTTATCGCGGTGGGACCGGCGGAAGATGAACTGTTGTATCACACCGAGTTGCTCTCTCTTGCCGTGACCCGGCCATCTTTTCAGTATTTGCCGCTGGTGACTCCCACTGAAGAAGCCGCCGTGGCATTAGTCACCGACATGTTGCCTTCCGTGCTCCCCGGCCAATCTAAAGCCGTTCCTCTGATCTGTGGAACAAAAGCGTTCGTTCATCCACTCCGACAGCACTTGATCGAAGCGGGATACCAGCGGAAGGAGATCAAGATAGAAAGCTACGGCTAGAGTCTTGATTGCGATCCAGGATAATCGACCGCTGATTTTTCAATGGCCCTCGCGAACAAGGTTCTTATTGACGGCCGGAATCTCCACGATGACATCTTGCGTGCCGTCGGGAACGCATTGGCACCCCAATCGAGATTGCAGCGTGGTCATCGGCGCTTCCTCAAGCTGATCGAACTCGTCATCCGTCCCTTCGTTGCAACTCGCCAACCCCTGCTTGACGATCACATGACACGTCGAGCAGGCGCAGACCCCCCCGCACACGTGTTCTAAATCCACGCCGTTTCCCATCGCAATGTCAAGAATGCTTCCGGGAAGCCCCGTCGAGCCATAGGGGATTTTCGCCGGGTCCACTGTCACCTTCGTGACGGTCCCCCCCGGGTGAACAAACGTGACGGTGTAACTCGTTGTCGGCAGTTTATAGTCGGCCTTCTCTATGTAGGGGTTTGTTCCGCCCATTGATCGATCCTTCCTCTCAGTTAAAGAAAAATGGCTGAAATAATACGTTCAACACCGTGTTGACAGGGTTTATCCCTCCATGCTACTTTAAATGCGACCCATATGGTCGGAGATCATTATAGTCTCCGATTTAATTGATCGGCAATAGAGAGATGCTGAAACTTTCCAAAAAAGCTGATTACGCGCTGATGGCGCTCCAGCACATTGCCTCCGTTCAGTTCGGCGATGTGACGCCGGGTCGCGTCGTCAACACCAAGGAGATCGCCGAAGAATACAACATCCCTCTGGAGCTGTTGGCCAAGGTGCTCCAAACCCTCTCCAAAAACGGCATGATCGAAAGCCATAACGGTCCCAAGGGAGGGTATCTGCTGGCCAGAAGCGCGAGGCATATCACGATCGCGCAGATTCTCGAAAGCATCGAGGGCCCGTTGGGCCTGACCGACTGTTCCCATGAGAAAACCGGCGAGTTGTGCATGCAGCGGGAACATTGCAACATCCGCACGCCGTTGCTCAAGATCCAAGACAGTATTTATCAATTGCTCAACAACATGACCTTGCAAGACATGCTGAGCGGAACGCCGCTCATCACGATTCAGTCGCCGTCAGCGGAAGGAGTCAACCGATGAAGCTTCCGATTTTTCTTGATAACCATTCGACCACGCCGATGGACCCCAGGGTTCTGGAGGCCATGCTCCCCTATTTCACCGAGAAATTCGGCAACGCCGCGAGCCGCAATCACGCATTCGGGTGGGAAGCGGAAGAAGCGGTGGAACAGGCCCGCAAACACATCGCCAAACTGGTCAACGCCGACGCCAAGGAAATCGTCTTCACCAGCGGCGCCACCGAATCGGACAACCTGGCGCTCAAGGGCGTGCTGGAAATGTATCGCGAGAAGGGGACCCATATCATCACGTCGTCCACGGAACATCGGGCCGTGTTGGATACGGCCAAATCGCTGGAGGCCAAGGGCTTGGCGACGGTCACCTACCTGCCGGTCGACAAGTACGGAATGGTCAACCCCGACGATGTGCGGAACGCGATCACGGACAAGACCATTTTGATTTCCGTCATGCTGGCCAACAACGAGATCGGTACGATCAACCCTGTCGCCGAAATCGGGAAAATCGCGAAGGCGAAGGGCGTGTTGTTCCATTGCGACGCCACGCAGGGCGTCGGCAAGATTCCGGTGGACGTCCAGGCCATGGGAATCGACCTGATGTCGTTCTCGGCCCATAAAATTTACGGTCCCAAAGGGGTCGGCGCCCTATACGTCAGAAAGAAGAACCCGCGCGTGAGGCTCGTGCCTCAGATGGACGGCGGCGGACACGAACGAGGGATGAGATCCGGCACCCTGCCGGTTCCCTTGATCGTGGGCTTCGGCAAGGCCTGCGAGCTGTGCGGAGCGGAAATGGCGACGGAAGCGCCGCGCATCGCCGCCATGCGCGACCGGCTCCAAACCGCGATCATGAACGCCTTGGAGGAAAGCTATTTGAACGGCCACCCCACCGAGCGGTTGCCGGGCAACCTCAATATTTCCTTCGCCTACGTCGAAGGCGAATCGTTGCTGATGGGCATGAAAGACATCGCGCTCTCATCGGGCTCGGCTTGCACGTCGGCGACGTTGGAGCCGTCGTACGTGCTGCGCGCCTTGGGCGTCGGGACGGAGCTGGCGCACTCGTCCATCCGCTTCGGCCTGGGCCGTTTCAATACCGACGAGGAAATCGACTACGCCATTAAGAAAGTGATCGAGGTCGTGACCAGACTGCGGGAAATGTCCCCGCTCTACGAAATGGCGAAAGAAGGCATCGACCTGAAATCCGTGCAGTGGGCTGCACATTGAACGACAAAGACAGTCGAAGGAGGATTCTATGGCCTATAGCGATAAAGTCGTCGACCACTTCAACAATCCCCGCAACATGGGATCTTTCGGCAAGGACGAAGAGGGCGTCGGAACCGGCATGGTCGGAGCTCCGGAATGCGGCGACGTCATGAAGTTGCAAATCAAGGTCCAGAACGATCGGATCGTGGACGCCAAGTTCAAAACGTTCGGCTGCGGCTCGGCCATCGCCAGTTCCAGCCTGGCCACCGAGTGGCTCAAGGGCAAGACGATCGAAGAAGCCGAACAAATCAAGAACACGGACATCGTCCAGGAGTTGAACCTCCCCCCGGTGAAAATCCATTGTTCCGTGCTGGCGGAAGACGCCATCAAAGCCGCGCTGGCGGATTACCAGAAAAAGGCCGGGTCCAAGACGGGAACGGGATCGGCTCAATAATCAGAGAGGGAAGGAGCGCGCCTATGGATACCTCGAACGTCACAACGTCGGAACCGGTCATCACGGTGAGCGAGGCCGCGTTGAAAGAAATCAAGCGACTCATGAACGTGCAAGGCATCGAAAGCGGCGGCCTCCGCCTGGGAGTCAAAGGCGGGGGCTGCTCGGGGCTCAGCTACACGATCAATTTCGACGACAAGATCGGGCCGTACGATCAGGTGATCGAGATGGACGGCGTCAAGGTGATCATCGACGCCAAAAGCGCCATCTATTTGCAAGGCACGCAACTCGACTATCAGAAGGACCTGATGGGCGGCAATTTTAAATTCCTGAACCCGAACGCCAACAAGACCTGCGGGTGTGGAGAATCATTTTCCACGTAAGTCGCCCGTCGACTTCCGCTCGATGCGCGTTCGCCTGAGACCGGCTTGGATAAACGATGAATCAACCTGCCCCTAGCGTCGGTTCCCGCAACGTTCAGATGGCCAGAAGCATGTGCTGGCATTGCCAGTCCGAGGTGGCCGGCGAATACTTTTGCGAACGGTGCGTGAAGGTCCAACCGGTTTCGAAGGAGACGGACTACTTCACCTGCCTCGGCCTTCCGCGGCGCTTGACCATCGATCCCGCCGTCCTGGAGGCCAAGTACTACGAACGAAGCCGCGCCTTTCACCCGGATTTTTACCTCAACAAGACGGAGGCCGAGCAAGCGATCAGCCTCGACAACGCGGCGACCCTCAACACCGCCTATCGCACGCTTCGCGATCCCGTTCAACGAGCCGAATATCTTCTCGACCTGGAAGCCGGCTCGGTCAAGACCATCCGCACGTCGCCGCCGGCGGACCTCTTCGAAGAAATTCTCGACCTGCAAGACACGCTCGACGCCTATCGGGCCGGCGATCATTCCTCCGAGACGGGCCGGCAACTCCGCGCGCGGCTCGAAGCCGAACGCGGGGCGTTGGAACGGCGTCAAGCGGAAATGGAGGACGAGCTTCAGCGACTCTTCGTCGAATGGGACGCCCTTCAAGACCGAGGCGAAGCCGACGACCAAGCCCGTATGGAACGGGATCGCCTGCTCAAGCGCATGCGAGAGATCCTGTCGAACCGGACCTACGTCAAGAACATCGTCAACGACCTCGTTGAAACCATCGGATGACGACCATGGCTCGTATCGTCGGCATCGATCTCGGCACGACCAACTCGCTTGTCGCCTACATGGACAAAGGAGTTCCCCGCGTCATCCCCGGCGCCGACGGGCGGACCATGGTGCCCTCCGTCGTCGCGATGACGGATAAGGGTCTCCTCGTCGGCGACGAAGCCAAAGACCATCTGCTGCGAAACCCCGACCGAACCGTCTATTCCATCAAACGATTCATGGGCAAAGGCCTTGCGGACGTGCAAGACGAGCTGGCCTATTTCCCCTACACGCTGACCGAGCAGGGCGGCGTCATTCGCATCAAGCTGAACGGCAAAACCTATTCTCCCCCGCAGATTTCCGCGATGATTCTGAAAGAACTCAAACGGCGGGCCGAAGCTTACCTGGAGGAAGAGATCACCAAGGCGGTGATCACCGTCCCGGCCTATTTCAACGACAGCCAGCGCCAAGCCACCAAAGACGCCGGCTTGATCGCCGGGCTGGAAGTTTTGCGGATCATCAATGAGCCGACCGCCGCCTCGCTCGCCTACGGCCTTCAGGAAAAAACGCAGGGAACGATCGCCGTGTACGATTTCGGGGGCGGCACGTTCGACATCTCGATCCTCAAGCTGAAACAGGGCATCTTCGAAGTCCTGGCCACGAACGGCGACACCCACTTGGGCGGCGACGACATCGACCGCCGGATCGCGGACCTGCTGCTCGACGAAATCCGCTCCGCTCATGGCCTCGATCTCGGCCCCTACCCCGATCACATGCAGGCCCTCCGCCTGGAGGCGGAACGGGCCAAGATCCGGCTGTCGGACGAGCTGAAGACGCTGCTTACGGTCGAGCTGCCCGGCGGACGGGGCCGCTTCACCAGGGAGCTGACACGCGACCAGCTCGAATCATTGGTCGCGGACATCATCGAGCGCACGCTGGCTCCCTGCCGGTCGGCGCTCAAAGACGCGGGACTCACCCCAGAGCAGATCGACGAAGTGGTGCTGGTCGGCGGATCGACCCGCATGCCCCTGGTCAGGCGGCGGGTGCAGGAACTGTTCGGCAAACGGCCGCACTGTCACCTCAATCCCGACGAAGTCGTGGCGCTCGGAGCGGCGGTTCAAGCGGACATTCTGAGCGGGGGCACCACAGACATGCTGCTGCTCGACGTCACGCCGCTGTCCCTGGGCATCGAGACGATGGGCGGCGTCATGAGCTGCTTGATCCCCCGCAATACGACGATCCCGGCCAACGCCAAAGAAATGTTCACCACCTACGCGGACGGCCAGACCGGCGTGGACATCCATATTCTTCAGGGCGAACGAGAATTGGCGAAAGACAATCGCAGCCTCGCCCGCTTCCGGCTCAAAGTCCCGCCGCTGCCGGCCGGCGTGCCCCGCATCGAAGTCACGTTCTTGATCGACGCCAACGGCATTCTGCACGTCACCGCGAAGGACATGCGAACCGGCCGGCAACAGTCGATCGAGGTCAAACCCTCGTACGGCCTGTCGGAGACCGAAGTGGAACGGATGATCGAGGAGTCGTTCAAATTCGCCAAAGAAGACGTCGCCTCCCGCAAGCTCATCGAAGCGAGGCTCGACGCCGGCTCGTTGCTCGCCGCGACGGAGAAGTCCCTCTCCGGAGGCGGCCATCTTGTCCCCGATGACGTCCGGACCGCCGTCCGCGCGGCGGTATCGGCCCTGGCCTCGGCGAAAGAAGGCGACGACGTTCGAACGATTCGGACCCGCATGGCCGAACTCGAACAGGCGGCCAAGCCGCTGTCGGTCGCCCTGATGGACGATTCACTCAAACGAGGCTTGGAAGGAAAGAAACTTTCGGACGTGACATGAGGCGCGAATGAACCTGACATGGCAGGATGCCGAAGACATCGCGATTCGCTTGGTTGAAGAACATCCGGACACGGACCCCCTGACCGTTCGTTTTACCGATCTGCACGCCTGGGTCGTGGCCTTGCCGGAATTCAAGGACGATCCGAAGAAATCCAACGAAAAGATTCTCGAAGCCATCCAAATGGCCTGGCACGAGGAGTATCGGGACTCGCGATCCTGACCGTCACAGGTCGTTTCCGTCGGCCGCCGACTGCCCTTCCGGAATCTGATCCAACTTGTAAAAGTCCGTCGGATCGACGCGGCGGCGCGACGTCTGCGTCGGCTCGCTGCCCTTGACAAAAAGCTCCACCGCTCCGCCGGAGTCCTCGCCTTCTTGATCGTCCCCCAAGAAGCCGGTCGATTCGTCGATTTTCACGAACGTGACGCCGTCGGGAATCTCAAACGGCACGACGGGAAGCCGATTCAGGGCTTCTTTCATGAAACCCGTCCAAATCGGCAGGGCCGCGCGGGCGCCGGTTTCGCCGCGGCCGAGCGAGCGGCGATCGTCAAACCCCACGTACACGCCGGCCACCAGGTTGGGAGCGCCTCCGATGAACCAGGCGTTGATGTAGTCGTTCGTCGTCCCGGTTTTTCCCGCGATCGGACGATTCAGGACCCGCGCGGCCTGCCCCGTTCCCTTTTGCACCACGTCTTCCATCATGTTGGTGATCAGATAGGCCGTCTCCTTCGTCATGACCTCGCGCGGCGCCGGCTCGGCCGCTTCCAAGACCTGCCCCGTATTATCGACCACCGACTTGATGGCGAACGGTTCCGCGCGAACGCCTTGGTTGAGAAAGACCCCGTACACCGCCGTCAGTTCCAACAGTCCGACGGACGATGACCCCAGCCCCAAGGAAAGATCGGCCGGCAGCGAACTGGTCACTCCGACCGATCGGGCGAAGTCGATGACGTTCTTGACGCCCACCTTGTCGAGCAACCGCACCGTCGCCAGGTTGTGCGAGTGCGCCAACGCGTCGCGCAGCGTCACCAGACCGTGAAACTTCCGCTCATAGTTCTCGGGCTTCCAAATCTTGTCATCCTCCATTTGTTCATAGACGACCGGCGCGTCGAGAATTTGCGTGGCGGGGCTCAATCCCTGATTCATCGCGGTCGCGTAGATGAGCGGCTTGAACGCCGAACCCGGCTGCCGATGCGCCTGGACCGCCCGATTGTACTCGCTTCGCGAAAAATCGACGCCGCCGACCATGGCGCGAATCGCCCCGCTTCTGGGATCGATGGCGATCAAACCTCCTTCAACGAGCGGCACCTGTTCAAGCGTCAACTGAATCCCCTCCCGGCCGACCTTCTTGACCCCCACGTCGATGACGTCGCCGGGCTTTACAATCTGCCTGACATTGGAAACCATCACGAAATCAACCGCGGGGTCCGGTCCTTTCAGCACCCGCTTGGCCCACGCCATGTCGTCGAACGCCAACCGTCCCGTCTCCGCTCCCACCTGAACCACGAAATGATCCTTCCCCGCTTTCACGACGATCCCTTCGACGATGTCGCCCGGACGAAGCGGCTTGTCGTAGGACGCAAGCTGCGCGGGCTGGAGCGTGCCCAGATCCACCGTTCGTTTGGGACCTCGCCACCCCTGACGTTTGTCAAGCTCGCGAACCCCCGAGTCGAACGCCGCTTCCGCCGCCTTCTGCATGGCCACGTTCAACGTGGTGTGGACTTGCAGACCGCCCTTATACACCATGGTCTCCCCGTATTTCGCCATCAGCACTTGACGGACGTATTCGACGAAGTACGGAGCCAAATGCTCATTGCCCGGGCGGTGAAAGACCAGCGTTTCGGCGGCGGCGGCTTCCCGTTCGGCCGCCGTGATGAATCCGGCCTCCTGCATCCGGGCCAGCACGTGCTCTTGCCGTTTTTTCGCTCGTTCGTAGGCGGTAAACGG
>JANDJG010000165.1 GCA_024331085.1 Nitrospira sp.
CTTGCCCCGTTCGGCTTAGATAATCGATGGCCAAAAATACTTGGTTCCACGTCAGGTCGGGGCAGAGGCCCACTACCTCTTCCATGGCGCAATCGGTGCCCCATTGTTCCAGCGCTTGCCGAACACGCTCGATGATGTGTGACACCATCATGGTACACCTCCTGGTCAATGGACGTTCTCCATACTCCGCATATTTTGATATTGCGTGATCCATGCCACATACTTTTTTAGAGAGATCAGGAGGCAAGAAAAACTGGGGACATTACTAGAAGCGCGAAAGGAGATTACCTGGGACCGCTCAGCGTTCAGAAGGTCGGCATGAAAGCGGAGATCGAGAAAGTATAGTCGGTGAGTTCTTCCAAGATTCAATCAGTTGGGTCGGAGGAGCGGTCCGGCGCTGAAAAGCAGGTTCGTCGTCAGTCGGTCTTACGTAAGGCGTTCGGCTGCCTGGTCGATCGAATGAAGAAGCGTCCGGTGTACCTGGCAGCCCACGACCGACTTCGCATCGGAGACGACGGCCGGTCGGGAGGAAGCCAGAAAGCGCCGTTTTAAGCGGGCGATCCGTTCGAGCGATTGAGCCAAACGGTCGGTCGAGATCGTTCCGTCGGCGACGGCCTTGTCCAGCGCGTCGATCGCCGCCGCTTCTCGGTCGCGGTCTTTGCAGATCAAGATGATGTCGCAGCCGGCTTGAACCGATCGCACGGTCGCGTCTTCGATGCCGTAGTGGTCGATGATCGCCCGCATTTCAAGATCGTCGGTCAAGACAACGCCGTCGTACCGCAGTTCTTGACGGAGCAGAGTTCCGATGACGGTCGGGGAGAGGGTCGCCGGATGGTTCTCGTCCAGGGCGCGATACAGCACATGGGCCGTCATCATCGCGGCGAGGCCCTGCGACGCGGCGTGCCGAAACGGGAGCAGTTCGAGTCGCTCCAACCGTTCGCGCGAGGCCGTGACGATGGGCAATTCATGGTGCGAATCGGCCGCCGTGTCACCGTGGCCGGGAAAATGTTTGCCGCAGGCGATGACGCCGTTCTCTTGCAGGCCCTTGGCCGTGGCCCATCCCAGCTCGCACACGAGTTCGGGGGTGGAGCCGAAGGCTCGGTCTCCGATCACGGGGTTGGCGGGGTTGCTGTTGACGTCCAACACGGGCGCCATGTTCATGTTGATGCCGACGGCTCGCAGTTCGCGCGCCGTCGCCTCCGCCGCCGCGTAGGCCAACCGGGGAGACCGACACCGCCCCAGAATCTCGCAGGGGGGAAAAATGGTGAACTCTTTGGGGAGTCGAGACACCCGTCCTCCCTCCTGGTCGATGGCGATCAACAGGGGAGATTGCGGACTGCATCGCTGAAGCGCATTGGTGAGTTCGACGATCTGTTCGGTCGATTGGAGATTTCTTGCGAACAAGATCACGCCGCCTGGTCGATACTCCTTGAGAAAAGCGGCGAGGTCGGGAGAAAGATCCGTGCCGTCGAAGCCGATCATGAAAAGCTGCCCGATCATCTCGCGGGACATCAGCATGGAATTCACCTCCGGATGCGGACACCGCCCCCGCGGAGAAGTGAATCGTCCGCGCGGCTCGAATCCTCTTCGCCGATCGGCCGGCCAAAGGCATGCGCTGGATGAACGGGCGTCACAGGGAACGGTCCATGAGGTATTGGATCAGGAGCCTGGTGCCGATTCCCGTCGGTCCTTTGGGAATGTAGGCCCGCTCGCGCTCGCTCCAGTCGGTGCTGGCGATGTCGAGATGGACCCAGGGCCAGTCGCCCGCGAATTTGCTTAAGAACAACGCCGCGGTGATCATGCCGGCTCCGCGACCGCCGATGTTCCGCATGTCCGCCACGTCGCTCTTGAGCTGTTCGAAATAGTCTTCCCACAACGGCATTTCCCAGACCCGTTCGCCCGATCGTTGTCCCGCTTTGCGCAGCGACTCCTTCAAGGTGTCGTCCGTGCCGAACATGCCGATGGCGAACTGGCCGAGCGCGATGACACAGGCGCCGGTCAGCGTGGCGACGTCGATCATCGCCGCCGGTTGGTAGCGAGCGGCGTAAGCCAGTCCGTCGGCCAGAATCAATCGGCCCTCGGCGTCGGTGTTCTGGACTTCGACGGTTTTGCCGGACAATGTTTTCACGACGTCCCCCGGCTTCATCGCGCCGCCGCCGGGCATGTTCTCCGTCGCCGGGAGCAGACCGACCAGATTCAGCGGCAATTTGAGCCGCGCCGCCGCTCGCACGGCGGACAGGACTTCGGCTCCACCCGTCATATCCGCCTTCATGTGTTCCATGTTCTCGGCCGGTTTGAGCGAAATCCCGCCCGTGTCGAACGTGATCGTTTTCCCGACCAGGACGACGGGACGGTCGTTTTTCTTTCGAGCGCCATGATACTCCAGGATGATGAATTTCGGAGGCTCGTGGCTGCCACGGGCGACGCCCAGCAACGCCCCCATACCAAGTTTGGCCATGTCCTTTCGTTCGAGGATTTTGAGCGATACGCCCGCCTCCTTCGCCACGGCCTTGGCTTCTTCGGCAATTTTGGTCGGCGTCATCACGTTGGAGGGATGGTTGCACAGGTCTCGAACGAAGACGGCCGCCTCCGCGGTGGCGACCCCGCGCCGCACGCCTTCCGACAACGGACGCATATCGGATGATTGCGAGGTCAGCAGCGTCATCGATCGTATGTCCGGTCCGGGCGTCGGTTCTGAGCGATAGGCGGTGAATTGATACGCGCCCAGAATCGCGCCTTCCGTCATGGCTTGGGCGACGTCGATCATGGTCGAGTCCGGCGGCGTCACGGCGGGAACAGCCGCCGTGAAAGAGGCGGCCTTGACTTGCCGAACCCGTTTGACGGCGTGACCCAGGGCTTGGCGGATGGTCTCAAGACCGAGAGCGTCCTTCTTGCCCAACCCCACGAGCAGCAGACGTTTGGCGGGAATTTTCCTGTGTGTATGGAGCAGAACGAGTTCCGCGGTCTTGCCCTCGAATTCCTTCGATCGAAGGAGGTCGGAGATCGATCCGCCCAGCGCTTCGTCAAGTGAAGCGGTCTCCTGTTCCGAAAGTTC
This sequence comes from Nitrospira sp., assembly GCA_024331085.1. GTDB lineage: Bacteria > Nitrospirota > Nitrospiria > Nitrospirales > Nitrospiraceae > Nitrospira_D. Next base: position 3,056 of record JANDJG010000165.1, read on the forward strand.
CGAACCTTCGCACTGGAAAAGAACCAGCACGTCCGTTGCCTCGGAGGCCCACCGTCCCACCTGCACGTCCACTTTCATAATCTTCATACTTCCGTCCTTTCTCTTGGCTGCTCGCCGTCGCGTGCGTCTCTCCATCCTTGGAACATCACGCGAGGCTGTTTCATGAAACGAACTCAGACGCCCTTCATGTCCGGCGACCAAATGAACTTGTGCAACTGCAATTGATACCGCACCGGAAGACGGTCGGCCAGCACCCACTCGGCCAATCGGCGGGGGGCCAGGACGCCGAAGACCGGGCTGAACAACACGACGCACCGACGATTCAGGTCGAACCGGCTCATGATGTCTTTCGCCCAGTCGTAATCCCGGCGGTCCGCGATGACAAACTTGACTTCGTCCTGCGCGCGCAACC
>JANDJG010000166.1 GCA_024331085.1 Nitrospira sp.
AGCCATCCGCGATCCTGACAACATCGTGTTGAAGAAACTGAAAGAAGCCGTATTTTGGGCGATCAAACAGTGCGACACGTGGGACCAATACAGTTAACATCGCTGGTGAAGGCCCAGGCCGGTTCGAGGGGAGAAGACACCTGGCAGAGAAACAAAGATGAAATGCGTCTGTGACGATCAGAAGGTATCGTCAAGCAGCCGACGCAACTGCGCGGCCAACTCGGTCGGCAAAAACGGTTTTTGGATGAACAGCGTGCCCGGCGAATTAAGAAACATCGGTTTGACTCGTTCCGTGTAGCCCGACATGAAGAGCACCTTGAGGCCCGGCCACCGCCGCCTGAGCCGCTCCGCGACCACCGGTCCCGTGAAGCGCGGCATCACCACGTCCGTCACCAGGACGTCGATCGGCTCCGATATCACGGCTGCCAGGCGGAACGCCTCGTCTCCGTTCGCCGCTTTAAACACCTGATAGCCGTACTCCTCAAGGGCGAGGCAGACAAGATCCCGCACCGACTCTTGGTCTTCGACGAGCATGACACGCTCGCCTCCCCGGACGGGGCGCGACGACTGGGGGATCGACGCCTCGTCGTCCCGCTCGACGAAGCGCGGGAAGTACAGATCAAACGTCGTGCCCTCGCCCGGCGCGCTGTCGACGAAGATGACGCCGCGGCTTTGCTTGACGATTCCGTACACCGTCGCGAGCCCGAGCCCCGTGCCCTTGCCCTCTTCCTTGGTCGTAAAGAACGGCTCGAAAAGATGCGCGCGCACGTCTTGATCCATGCCCAAGCCGGTGTCGCGGACGGTCAACTGCACGTAGTCGCCGGGCGTGAACAGCGGATTGGACACCGGCGTCCACGGATGCAGGACGAAATTGGCCGTGGACAGCGTCAGCTTGCCGCCGTCCGGCATCGCGTCTCTCGCGTTGACCGCCAGATTCATCACCACTTGGTCGATTTGCCCCTTGTCCACCTGGATCGGCCAGAGACCGGGATCAAGATCCAGCACCACTTCGATGTCCTCGCCCATCAGTCTCTCGAGCATGGAGGTGATCCCCTTGAGGGACTCATTCAGATCGACGCGCTGCGGCTTGAGCACTTGCTGCCGGCTGAACGCCAGGAGTTGTCTCGTCAGGTCGGCGGCGCGAGCTCCCGCCTTGGATATTTCGTCGAGCAGATGATGGATCGGGTCTTCTCGCCGCACCCGATCAAGCAACAAGGCGCTGCAGCCGTTGATGACGGTCAGGAGATTGTTGAAATCGTGCGCGATGCCTCCCCCCAGACGCCCCACCGCCTCCATCTTTTGAGCCTGCCGGAACTGTTGCTCCAGTCGTTTTTGTTGGGTGATGTCGATGCAAAACGCCAATGCCCCCGTCACCCGTCCCTCGGCATTGCGGCGCGCCACGCCCCAAAAACTGATTTCGGCCGTCGAGCCGTCCTTCCGATGCCGACGCAGCTCGACGTTTCTGACCGGAATCCCCTGCATGATCGATTGCCAAAGTTGGAGCGATTGTTCCTCCTCTTTTTCGTTGCACGGCACATACGGCAGTTCCCGGCCCACCACTTCTTGCTCCGTCCACCCGAAGATGTTTGCGGCGGCGGTATTCCAACTGACGACCTTGGCGTTTTCGTCGAGCTCGATGATGGCGAACGGCGATTCTTCGATCAAGGTTTGGAGCTGCGACGTCGTCTGGCGAAGCGCCTCGTTGGCCGCCAGCAACTCGCTCGTCCGTTCCATCACCCGTTGTTCGAGCTGTTGATAAATCTCCTTGAGCGCCCGCTCATGCCGAACCCGTTCGGTAATATCCTGACAGACGACGAGCACGACGGGCCGCCCGTCGCTGCCGGGGACGACGCGCGCGCGCTCATGAACCTGGATAGTGGCGCCGTCTTTCCGAACTTTCCGCAGCTCCCACTCGCACACGACGCCGGGACGCTCCAGACACGTCTCCATTTGGTCCCTCACGCTGTCCCGATCCTCGATCAGGAACATGTCCAAGATGGACCGCCCGACCAACTCGGACATGGTGTAGCCAAGCTGTTCGGCCCCGGACCGATTCACGGACAGAATCGTCCCCTCGCTGTTCAGGGTGAAATACATGATCGGAGCGTCGTGAAAAAAACTTTGGAGCTTCTCTTCGCTGGCGCGACGCGCCTGCTCGGCCTGCTTGATCACGGAAATATCGCGGACCACGGCCTGAAAGCCGATCACTTCCTCGTCGCGCTGCAGCAGTTGCACGTTTTGTCCGACCCAAATTTCCTTGCCCGTTCGGGCGACCAGGGGGAGTTCCAGATAGCTCGACGGGCGGCCACGCAGGAACTGCCGCACGTGGAACCACCACACTTTCGCGCGGTAGTCCTCGCGAACGAATTCCGTGATGTGGTGGCCGAGCACTTCCACCATCGCATAGCCCAGGATTCTGGTCACAGCGGGGTTGGCGAAGGTGATGCGGCCGGACAGGTTGGTGCGGCAGATGATATCGGAGGCCTGCTCGAGCGCGAATCGATAATCCTCCCGATCGATGTCCAGCATCAACTCCATCTGTTGGTCGACGGGCGGCACACGAGGAAATCGGCTGCCCGTTTCGGAGGGCTGTGGGGAAATGCGTTCGGTCATGGAGCCCGAGAATGAGATCGATGGCGATACCCGGACACGTTCTTCGGAGACGCGATCTTACCCCAACTTGGAAGAGTTTGACTAGCTACATAAATATACGTATATCTCATCGATCGCATCTTGCTCTCACGGTCTTGATCTCCCGAGGATCTCGCTCAACAACGGCCGGCCTCGACGATTGAGAACGTCCGGCGCCGTGCCGCCGAGCAATCTGTCGGCGACTTGCGCCGCCTTCCGTTGAATCTGCTCATGCAGATTCTCCGTCACGCCTTTGAGATCCAGCCTGTATGATGGCGATTGAACCGTGCCCCCGATAACGAGCGGGAGAACCATTCTGCCGTCTCGCATGGCGAGTTTGGCGACCGGAGAGGCTCCCGCAATTTTTTCGCTGAGGTCCCGGGAGAGGCTCACCGTCACCGCCAGGCTCAAACGGCGGTCGAACCCGATCATGCCGCCTCCCGTCGCCCGAAAATCATGGCCGTCCATTAAGAACCGCTGCACTCTGATCATGCCTTGCTCCACGGCAAGGTCCGCTTCGATCGTCGAAAACGCCGTGGCTTTGGGGTCACCGAGCGCCACACCGGCGACGTTGAGGACCGTCGTCATTTCACGGAGGAGATTGATTCCTTCGATCGTTCCGTCACGTATCGCCAGGCGGCCCGTTCCTTCCAAATCTTTGGTCCTGTTCGGCATGGAGAACCCGCGTCCTTTCAGCGCAAGCGCGATGTCGGCCGTTCCGCTGATCGACAGCGGAGCATCGACGACGGCGCGCCAGGCCGGACCGACGAGGAACCCTTCTATTGCCAGGTGTCCGCTGAACGGAGGATCTTCCGATCCGACAACAAGC
>JANDJG010000167.1 GCA_024331085.1 Nitrospira sp.
TGGTCAGCTTGGCCGTTCCTGTTTATAAAAGCCCATGAAGGCTTCCCAGAATAATTTGCAGATTGTGAGGCTGTCCGGATTTGTGACTTCGCCGAGGGTGTGGTGCATGAGCGTGACGAAGGTCCGGTCTACCAGTTTGCGACCTTCCGCATACGCCACCTTGGCATTGAGCATACGAATAAACGGGAGATAGTCCTCGAACTTGTCCGGCTGTTGGGTGACACGGGCCTCCCAGAGAATCAGTTCGTCGTAAAAGCGGCGAAGCTGTGTGGGATTGTTGCGACTTCGATCCTGTGCGACACGTTTTGCCGCGTCTTGCGCCTTGCTGTTGAACAATTCCGGATCAATGCGCTCTCCAAAGCGAATTGTCCCCCATTGAGACGGTTGAGGTGAGGTTGCCTGCTGTCCCTGGCGTGGCGTCTGCCCGGGGCTGGAATGAGATGGTTGTTGTGGCATATGGACTCCTTTAATCGCGTTGCTGATACAACAGAGTGAACAAGGCGATCTTGTACGCCGCCCCGTGCTTTCCAATGCCGTTGCCGGCGATCTCCGATGCCAGGGCTTCTTGCAGGGCACGTCGTTGGCGCTCGATTGCGTCCCGGCTTCCTCCACGTTTGATCTTGGTCTCGGCGAGGCGTCGCGTGTGATAGGCGAATCGAGAATGCCAGATCGCGTTCTCCGGTCGCTCGGTGACCTTGCCCGCCATCTCGGTGAAGGCGAGCAGGTCGTAGAGGTATCCGGTGGAGAGTCTGTGCTCGGCGGTCAGCCTGGTCAGCTCGGCCTCGCGTGTGATGAGGTCGTCGAAATCGTCCCACGCGGCCGGTACATCAAAACACGTCACCGCATTCTTGTGCGTGACGGTTCCGTTGACGCGCTTGCTCGTATGCTCCTTGGCCTTCTCCAGCGCCTCTTCCGCCCGACGAGCCAGCTCGCGAATGGGGAGGCCGGGTTTGGTCATGGACAGCCCTGCCGAGAAGTGAATGTCCGGGTTTCCGGCCACGTATTCGCAAAATTTGTCTCGCATGTGTTGCGCCAGACGCATGGTTGAGCGCCAGGGGCCGATCAGGAAGAAATCATCTCCGCCGGCAAAGACCGTATAGGTGTTGGGAAAGGCATTGCGGCAGGCCCACGGCAGCCACATCGCGAAAAATGCGTTCATCTGCCGAGACAGAGCCGCCATCTTGGCGAAGGTGGGCTGCTCCAGGCCCTTCTGAAAAATGAGCCCCAGGTTGTCCACGTCGCCTTTCAGCGTCATCAGCGCTTCCACGCCGGACCAGCGCTCCGGTTTTTCGGGGTCCCGTCGGCGGTCGTCCCTGGCAAGATGGTTGAGGGTTTTCGGTTCCTCCTCGCTTGCCGGACGCTCCAGCCCCTTGTAACGCTCTTCGTCGTAAGCACTCATGTCACCAAAGTGCGGCACGTAGGCGTTGATAGCCCGGCGCGCGTAGCCGTTCCAGAGCGGTCGATCTTCTGACACAGGCAACGAGAAGTCCCAGGCACGGACGAGGTTGCCCGAGGCGGCCTCCTTGCCGAATCTTCCCGTGGCCTCTTCGTCGGCCGTAAAACTCACCCAATATCCGAACAGGGGAAGCCGCAACGTCTGATGGTCGAGGTTTTGGCGTGTGATTAGAATTCGATCAAACCCGGCGAGCCACTTGCCGGTCATGATCTGGTCGTAAGCCAGTTCGCTCACCCATACCGCTTGGTCTCCTTCCAGTCTCACTGCGGCCGGCGAGCGGCCATCAATGGCGCAGACCCCTTTGGTATTGTCGAACCGGTCGAGGAAACCGATAAACGCGGCTGGAGCCGAATTGGAACGGCACAGATCGAATCGTTGGAGCTTGGCGGTTTCCAATTGTTCGAACAACCGTGTCATGAGGTCACGGAATGGACTCTGTCCTTGGTCGCTTCTGCGAAAATCCGACGCCGCGGCTGGCAACCACGCCAGCCCGATGCCCGATTGTCCGAACGTGTGGTCAAGGAACCACTGGTTCAACTCGCATTGGACGGCACGCAAGCGGTCAATCGCCTGATCAGTGTGTGGCGCGACGATCAAGAACTTGCCCGCTGCATTGACAACCTGGCTCGTTGAGGGCAGGTTCAGCGACTCCAGCACCTTGAGCGCTGCACATTCCATGAGCAGCGAGACATAGAACGAACGGCCGCGCAGCAGCTTGGCCGCTTGTCGCTGGGTTTCGCCGCCAATGGCGAAGATGAAGTCTTGAATCCCCCAAAAGTCGCCTTGGATGAAGAGGAACGTCGGTTCGTGCCAAATCTGTTCGGCTTCCGGCGTGCCCTGCCGCGCCCTGTCCCACATGAGGCGCAACTGGTCGCGAGCGTGGTCCGTTGCCGTGCCTTGATCGGCGTACCAACGCCAGAGGGCCACGGCCAGCACGGCCACGGCTTTCGAATGATCATAGAGCGAGACCTCGGGTTTCACTCCGAAGGCGGTTGCCGCTGGAATCGCATGAGCATAGGTCAGCCAACAACTTTCGAAATGGTCGAGCCAGAGCGGAAGCCGGCCACGATGGGATGGCGGGATGGCGCGAAGCCCGCCGATAAAATTGGTCCACAAGGCCCGGTATTCTTGCTGGGCAGCCTCTTTGTCATCTTGCTCGTATCCGTCCGCCTTGCAGGGGAAAATGGTTTCCGGTGACAACGGTTTGAGGGAGTAACGCCATTCCAGCCGGTTTGTCCCCGCCGAATCGAGTCGGATTTGCTCGAAGAGCGTCAGTTGCCGTGCCGTGTAATGGTTTTTCTTGGTCGAGGTCTCTTCCGTCCCTTCGTTATAGCGGGCAAATTCTTCCCGCTCAAAACCGGATGCGAGGCGGTCCGCCGTGGCGATGGCCCATTGCAGGAAGGTATCCGGCTTGTGATGGCAGGCGGCCGCGTTGATGAGGGAATCGTCGGCGTTCTTCTCGCGCCAGGGAGCAAAGGGCGTCATATCCTCCCCGACCAATTCAGGGAAGTGCTGTTCCAACAGATCCATGGCGATCGCCGTATACGCGGCGTGGATGTGCGTGTGCCGCCCCTGAAACGCAGGGCAGTAGAGCGGCACGTTCAAGTCAAGACGTGTCGTGCCATGGGTATCGCGCTGCTCCGCCTCCGGTATCCGGGCCCGCTCCGCGAACTTGCCGAGATCGTGCAAGAGAGCGGCGAGGGCGACACGGCAGCTCTGTTCTAACAAGGTACTCATTTCGCAAGTTCCCCGCTATGTATCAAGCTTGCAATAGACACCGTCCGCCACCGGCCGTGCTGCTCGGCGTCGCCCAGGAAGGCCGGGGTGAAAAATCGGACGGTGTAGTCGAGTCTCGTCATCATGTTGCCCCCTCACGTGTCAGGGCTATCGACTGGCTTGATAGATCGCCGGCCGGTAGCGGGGCGCAGGGATCGGCTTGCCTGCCGTGCGCGCAGCCTCCAGCCAAGCTGCCTTGGCCCGCTCAACCTGGG
>JANDJG010000058.1 GCA_024331085.1 Nitrospira sp.
ATGATCCATGATCGGCGTTCAAGGGCTTCGACGGTTTCCCACTTATCTCGGTCGCGGCTCTTCCGGATGGTGGATAACAAGATTCCTCGACGGGTCCGCGCGATGCGCGTCAGCATGGCTCGCAGGTGATCCGGGCAGGTTCCGGAGTCGAGAGCGGCACGTCCCGGCTCCGTCGCGCGGTATCGAACGGAAGAAGCGCGTTGCTTGAGTTGCCAAGGCAGGACGAGTCGAAGACATTGGCCCCAGGGAGCGACGTACTGTTCCGCGATGATGCGGGACAGCTCAAGCCATGAAGATTCCTGTTCGGTCCCGGCACTGTCGGCCAAACAATGAATGCTCTTAAGACGGGACAACTTGATGCCGTTCGGAAGCCGGTCGCTCAGAGAAATGACGGCCCCTTCCACGATGGTTCGCCCGAACGGGACAAGAACCGTCCGTCCGACGGCGATCTCCTGAGCTAGAGGATGGGGCACGATGTAGGTAAAGGCCTTGTTGATATGGCGGGGAATGATCACGTCGGCATAGAGACCGTGCGTCCGAATCACGGGAGAGGCATGTTGGGGCAAAGCCATGCGGTATTGTAGCAACGGGGAAAAAAGGAGAACAACGGAGAACGAACGCGCTCGCGGCGCGAGCGGGGGAGAGCGACTCTCCTTCACCCGCTAGGCAGAAGCAGTCAAACTACGAGCCGGAGGAGTCGGGGTTGTTGGCTTGATCGCCGATGCCCTGCGGAGACGGATTGTTTCCCGAGGAATCGCTTGATGGAACAGGCCCGTCCCCCGCGGTCGTCTGTGGTTGATGGTTGCCGTCGGAGAGTGTGATATCGGGCGCGTCAAGGCTGTCGGGCGTTGCCGAGTATTCCGGAGAAGCTGCCCGAAGGGGCTGATCATGGATGGAGAATGTCCCTGATCCTGCTTCTTGGGGGAGGTCGGAAGAAGGATGTTCCGTGTGTTTCTCCGATCGGACATTCATGGGAGCGGAGTCGTTTTGTGCCTGGCCGGGCGCGTTATTACCGGAGGATGCCGAGGGGCTTGGTTCATAGAGCACGATTTCCACGCGGCGATTTTTGCTGCGGCCTTGCTCGTTGGCGTTGGTCGCGGTAGGTCTCCCGTCCCCGTATCCGACGGCCGTCAGCCTGGCCGGGTCCAATCCTCCCCGTTCAACGAGATAGCGGACGACGCTGTCCGCGCGGGCGTTTGAAAGATCCACGTTGCTCGCGTAGCGGGTCCGCAATGATGGACCGATCTCCACGTTGTCCGTGTGTCCCTCCACTCGAATGAGCCGAGAGTCGCCGCTGTTGATGAGATAAGCGATCAATTGATCCAGCACGTGATGGCCTTCGGGTTTAATGGCGGCTTGTCCCGATTCGTAATACAGGACGTTGGATAAATCGCCGAGGTTGATCCGGCTTTCTCCGGATGCCTTCCGCGTCGTCAATTGCTTCGCGATGAGATCGATCGGAGCCGTCTCCCCTTTCGATACAGTTGCCGGCGCGAGGGCGGTTTCCCACGATTGAGCCACCGGTTCTCGCGACTCTCGTCCTCCGATGCGTTTGACCCGGTCTCCTTTGAACACGCGGGTGTTCGCCTTGATCACTCGCGCCGTTGCCGTATGGTCTTCCGTGGACAAGACTTTGATCTGGCCGATTTTTCGGACCGGAAGCCCGACGCTGTGGCGGTAAAGGTCCAAGACATCGCCGGCTTGAAGTCCGTCCGCGCTCCCGCGATCCACATACACCACATTCCATTGCGAAACCATGGTCATGGGCTTGTCAGCCTGGATCTCGACGATCATTGCCTCGCCCTCGAGGTCCGCGACTCGGTTCGCGTTTCCGACATCTCCGGCTGGTGGAGGGACGAAGCGCATCACGAGATCTCCGGGCGCAATGGGCCCATAGCCGACGACCGTTTCAGCGGTCGTCAGCTCGTGTTCGACGTCGGTGACCTTGACGACCGCCACGCGGATGGTGACCGAGCCGAGGTATTCTCTGGTGAGCGGGTGGAAGACCTTGCGAACGCGTCGATAGACGGTAAAGAGATCTCCGATCGCCGCCGCTGCCGGGTTGTCGAGTTTAAGATAGAGGACATCGCGGGTTCCGAGGAGCATTCGGTTACCGGAGGATTGATTGTCTCCGGTGATCAAATTCACCATCCCGTCGCGAGGAGTGACTTTCTGGATTGCCCCGCTCGCAAAGGCGACGGCCGCCTCGCCGTAGCGAACGACACGGGGGTCTTGAGTTTGTGCGACCGCGTCGTCCAGACACAGGGGTAAGCCGAGAGAGAGAATCAGGGCGCAGGTCATCAACGTCTTCTTCATAGCGGTTCCTTCACATAAGGCGTGAGCGAAGGGATAGATGGAAAAACCATAGCAAATCATCTTGACTTGTCAAGAATTTGGAACCAGCCGGCTTGAGTTTGACGACGGTTTTCATGCGGTGTTATAGATCTTCTGTGCGGGAACGGCGTCTTGTTTTCATATCTGTCAGAAGCGGGGCCCCGATGCAGCAGGGTCTAAAGGGCGTAGGAGGAGGCGGGCGGAAGGGAGTCCGGACGCATGGCCGATCAATATCAGATCCCTCTTCAGAAGATCCCCACACATTCTTCCAAGAAGAAACGGATTGAGACCCAGATCCATCGGCGCCGGGCTGCTCCGGCCTCCGGTTCAATGGAGTCGGAGTGGGATGCTTCACGAGCAGAACCACCGAACCGGCTGAAAATGATGCCCTCCGCAGAACAACCGATGACGGAGGAGCCTCTCGGATAAATCGGATAAAGAGGCTCGGATCCGGGTTTTCTCATTTATTCATGAGACCGTTTGCGATGGGCAAGAAAGCGGGAGAACGCTCTGCGTTGAGCAGGAGGTCATCAGCCGTGTCGCCCTCTTAACGGACTGGGGGTAGGACTTTCGGGTCTGGACGGATTAGGTCCTTTGCTCGCTTGCTATCTTGCGAACCTTCTATCTAAGATCCATACCTTCTTTTTCAAGTCAATATCTTGCGAGTCGAAGACAATGGTCGAGCCGGATCTTGTCCAATACCTGACGAAATTCCTCCCTATCCTGCTGTTTATTTTCGCCGCGCTCACCTTTGGGATCGGGACGTTGGTGGTGAGTTATCTTGTCCAGCCCAAGTATCCGGAGCCGGAAAAACTGTCGGTGTATGAGTGCGGCTCGGAGCCCTTTTCAGATGCTCGGATGCCGTTTCCGGTCCGGTACTACGTTTTTGCCGTGCTGTTCGTCATTTTCGACATCGAAGTGATTTTCCTGTATCCCTGGGCGGTGGTGTTTCGCAATATCGGGATCATCGGGTTGATCGAGATGTTGATTTTCATCGGTCTGTTCGTCGTGGCGTACGTGTACGCTTGGCGAAAGGGGGCGTTGGAATGGGACTGATCCAACTGGGGCGGCACGAAAAAGACGGCACGCCGGACGTCTTCGTCGGTTCCCTCGAAAAGGCGGTGAATTGGGCGCGCAAAGGCTCTCTATGGCCCATGACCTTCGGGCTCGCCTGTTGCGCCATCGAGATGATGGCCGCCGTGTCGTCCCGCTACGACATGGATCGGTTCGGCGCAGGTGTGTTTCGCGGGTCGCCGAGGCAGTCGGATCTCATGATCGTGGCGGGAACTGTCTGCCGCCGGATGGCGCCGGTGATCAGGAAGATCTACGATCAGATGCCGGAACCGAAATACGTCATCGCGATGGGCTCATGCGCGACGTCCGGCAATATCTATGACAGTTACAGCGTCGTGCAGGGGGTTGATCGGTTCATTCCGGTGGACATGTATGTGCCCGGCTGTCCGCCGACGCCGGAAGCCCTGTTGGACGGCATCTTGAAGCTCCAAGAGCGGATCATGCAGCGGCGTGTGTTCACCAGTCAGCCGAAAGAAGTGAAGATCGGTCTGAAAGTATAAAAGCCCCGGCGGTTTCCGATGCACCAATTGGCCAAGCGGATTCAGGAGTCGTTTACGAGCGGGTTCGTCGGTGCGTCGGAATGGCGCGGGGACGTGGCCGTCACCGTCACGAGAGACAAGGTTCATGACGTCGCCGAGTTTCTCCGTGATGATCCGGGGATGGATTTTGATTACATCGTCCACGTGAGTTCGGTGGACTGGCCGGACGACGAGGAGCGCTTCGAAGTGGTGTGGGAATTCTACTCGATTCGGAAGCGGCACCGCCTTCGATTGAAGACTAGGGTGCCGGAGTCCGATTGTGTCGTGGACTCCCTGACGGATCTGTGGAAGGGGGCGGATTTCATGGAGCGCGAGGTCTACGACATGATGGGGATTCGATTTCGAAACCATCCGGACCTCCGACGAATTCTGTTGCCGGACGATTTTGCCGAAGGCTATCCCTTGCGAAAGGATTTCCCGCTCCGGGGCAAGGGGTGGCGCGACACCTTTGAGTTTTTGGACGAGCGATCCTGATGGTGTGACGGCGGCTTATGGCGTTCGAAGATCAAAGAACCACGATCTATAAAGTCGATCCGGAACATCCGGAAAGCGAGACGCTGCCCGCGTTACGGACGGAAGAGCTGCTTTTGAACATGGGGCCTCAGCATCCCAGCACGCACGGGGTGCTCAAGGTCATCATGGAGTTGGAGGGGGAGCGGGTGGTGAAGTCCACGCCGGTCATGGGGTATCTCCATCGCGGGGTCGAAAAGCTGGCCGAGGACGGCACTTATCATCAGTTCATTCCCCACACGGACCGGCTCGACTATGTCTGCGCCATGTACAACAACTTCGCTTATTGCCGGGCCGTGGAAAAACTGTTGGATCTCAAGGTGCCGGATCGCGCCGAGTACCTGCGGACCATCGTGGCGGAAGTTCAGCGCATCATCGGGCATCTCTTCTGGCTGAGCGCCCAGGCGCTGGACATCGGCGCCATGACGGTCTTCTTTTATTGCTTCCGCGATCGGGAAATTCTGTTGGATTGGTTTGACGAGCTCTGCGGAGCTCGCCTCACGACCAGTTGGTATCGCATCGGAGGGGTCGAGCGGGATTTGACGCCGTCGCTGATTTCGAAACTGAAGGCGTTTCTCGATTATTTTCCGCCCAAGATCGATGAGTATCAGGTCTTCCTGGAAAAGAACCGCATTTGGCTCGCCCGCACCAAGGGCATCGCCGTCATTTCGGCCGAGGACGCCGTCAATTTCGGGTTGAGCGGGCCGACGCTGCGCGGGTCGGGCGTGGACTACGATCTGCGCAAGTATGAGCCCTACAGCGCCTATCCGAAGTGCGAGTTCAGTGTGCCCGTTGGGAAGAACGGCGATACCTACGACCGGTACTGGATCCGCATGATGGAGCTATACGAAAGCGTGAAAATCATCAAACAGTGTTTGGAGCAGATGCAGGAGGGCCCTGTCATGGCGGAGGTTCCCAGTGTGACCTTTCCGCCCAAGCAGCGGGTCTTTACGAATCTCGAGTCGATGATCCAGCAGTTCAAGCTCTTCTCGCAGGGATTCAAGGCGCCTCCCGGTGAAATCTATTGCGGGACCGAAGCGCACAAGGGGGAACTCGGTTTCTATATCGTCAGCACGGGAGGCGGCAAACCCTATCGGCTGAAGATCCGCGCTCCGTCGTTCATCCACATGGGGGCGTTCGATCACATGGCCAGAGGGTACATGATTTCCGACGCCTGCACGATTTTTGGAACCTACGATATCGTCATGGGTGAGTGCGATCGATAGGAGTCGGCGATAGGAGTCTGGGAGTCTGATGGTCGTGGGGCAAAGTTCGGCTGGTCGCATCGATTAAGACTTGCGAGCGAGTGAAACAGTGATGGGGTGCGGGGAAACGCGATGGGACTGAAACCGGCCACCAATCCCGATGTCGAAGCGGCGACGATCGAGTTGACGATCGACGGCAATCGTGTCGTCGCAAAAGACGGGGTGTCGCTGTACGACGTCATCGCCATGACGGGGAAGATCATCCCCGCCATGTGTTACCACTACACGTTCGATCCCTTCGGCTCCTGCGGGATGTGCCTCGTCATGCAGGAGGGGAAGAAGGCTCCCGTTCGATCGTGCACCGCCAAGGCGGCTGCCGGCATGGTCATCCGCACGGAGGGTGAAGACCTCTTTCTCGCCCGTAAGAAGGCCGTCGAAAAACATCTCTCCGTCCATCCTCTGGATTGTCCGGTTTGCGACGCGGACGGCCACTGCGAGCTGCAAGACATGGCGTTCGAGCACGGCGTCACGAATCTTCCCAACGCCAAGCAGAAATTTATTCCCGAAGACACCCGCAGTTTGGTCCTGGACTTCAACATGAACCGGTGCATCGCCTGCGCCGAGTGCATCAACGTGTGCAAAGACGTGTTGATGATCGACGCGCTGCAGTTCATGAAAAAAGGAGGATTCAATCAGGTCGTCCCCAAAGGCGACGTGGCGCTCCAGTGCGAGTTTTGCGGGGATTGTCTGGCGGTTTGCCCCGTCGGCGCCATTACGAACAAATTCTCCAAGTATTTGTACAAACCGTGGCAGATGAAGAAGACGGCCACGACCTGCAACTATTGCGGGGACGGGTGCCAGTTGTATTTGGAGACGAAAGACGAGGAAGTCATCCGCGTCACCTCGACCTTGTCATGGAAGAACAAGTGGGGTGACCGGGCGGAAACGGCGAAGGGTCACGGGGGACTGTGCGTCAGGGGTCGCTTCGGATTCGAGTCCATCGACAGCAAGGCGAGACTCAAGCAGCCCCTCGTTCGTGAAGGCGATCGGCTCATTGAGAAACCGTGGCTGGAGACGATGCATCTGCTCGTCGACCGATTTGCCGAGATCAAGCGGAAACACGGTCCCGGCGCCATCGCCGGTCTGGTCACGGCGCGATGCACGAACGAAGAAGCGTACGTGTTTCAAAAACTCATGCGCGTCGGATTCGGGAGCAATCATCTCGACAGCAGCGCCCGCTACGGCCATATGAACTTCGTGCACGCGATGAAGCGCGCGGTCGGAATCGGCCGGTCGCTCAACGGCTGGGAGGAGTTCACCAAAGCCAAGACCGTTCTTTTGATCGGTTCGAACGTGACCGAGACCAACCCCTTGACGTCGGTGCGGATCAAGGAAGCCATCCGCGTGTACAAAGCGCAGGTGGTGACGATCGATTCCGCCGTCACGAACATGGCCAAGCTGGCCTCCCATCCGTTCTTGATCAAGCCGGGTACGGAGGGGCTGGTGATCGACGGGCTCGTGAAAACCGTGATCGACCAGGATTTGATCGACGAGGAGGTCGTGCGCAAGCACCCCGAAGCGTTCGGCGCGTTGAAGGCGGCCGTCGCCGATCTGTCGCTCGAAGCGATCGCTTCCCGAACGGGTGTATCCGTCGAGGCGTTTCATGAGATCGCGCGGATCTTCGCCGAGGCGCCGCGATCGATCATTCTCTGCGCCGAGGGCATCGTCAGAAAGGCCGACGGGTACCGCAACGTGTTGAAACTCGTCGATTTGGCTTGGATCACCGGCAAACTCGGTCGACCAGGATGCGGCGTGAATACCGTCACGGAGGAGCCGAACGAACAGGGCGTCGTCGATATGGGAGCGGCTCCCGAGTTCCTGCCCGGCCAGGCTCGCTTCGATGATCCGATCGCGCGCGAACGTTTTGAGAGGGCCTGGAGCGCATCGCTCCCCGCCCCCGGGACCGGATTGCGCCTGGTCGACATTCTTCAGGGATGCAAGAGGGGCACGATCAAGGCGCTATACGTGTTGGGAGAAAATCCATTGGCGACTTTTCCGGCTTCCATGGAGATACGGTCCGCCTTGGAGAAGCTCGAATTGCTGGTGGTGCAGGATCCGTTTCTCACCGAAACAGGCAGGATGGCGCACGTCGTGCTCCCCGCCTGCACCTACGCGGAGAAGGACGGCACGTTTACGAACTTGGAGGGCCGCGTGCTCCGCGTCCGTCAAGCGCTGGACCCCGTCGGAGAGAGCTTGCCGGATTGGCATATCATGACCGCCCTGGCCAACGCGATGGGATGCCAGTGGGAGTATCAATCCGTCAACGATATTCAGGCCGAGGTCAGAAAGTTGGTGCCCGGCTATTACAACCTGGGTCAGCCTCGCAGGGTCGAGCCGCTGCCGGATGACTACCTTGCGAACGGGTATGCCGAGGACGTCCGTGCTCGCTACGTGGCGGGGGCCGATCCCGGAGAAGGCGGCCGTCCCTTTTCGTTGCAAATGGGGCAAGTGCTCACCCATTCGGGCAAGCTGTCGACTGAAGCTCCCGGGCTGATGAAGATCGCCCCCAACACCGGGAAACTGCGCATGAATCCTCTTGACATGGAGCGGCTTGGAGTGCGGGACGGAGTCAAGGTCCGCGTCACGTCCGAACGTGGCTCTCTCCAGATCGGCGTCGAGCCGGATCAATCCGTCGCGCCGGGGACCTGTTTCTTTCCGGAGCATTTCAACGAACCGCCCGTGAAAGATCTGATGACCGTGTCGGTCGATGCCGCGACCGGCGTGCCCGCGTTCAAGCAGTGCCGGGTCGGTATTGAGCCGGCGTGATCGAATGGAAGCAGACCCGGTGGCGACGGAGTAGGAGATGACGATGAGCGTGGGCGCCTTGACGAAGAAGATCCTGCAAGCGGCTCTGTTTCATGAGATTTGGACGGCGATGAAAGTGACGTTTCGTCACATGTTCCACCGTCCGATCACCTTTCAATATCCGCGCGAGCAGCGGACGATTCCCGATACCCATCGGGGCGCCTTGGGGCTTCTCCGTTACGATGACGGGCGGGAGCGATGCGTGGGATGCGATCTCTGCGAGGCGGCGTGCCCCTCGCGCTGCATCAAGGTGATCAGCGCGGAAGACGAGGCCCGTCCCCTTCAGCGGTACGCGGTCGAATTCTACATCGACATCACCAAATGCGTGTTTTGCG
The DNA here is from genome assembly GCA_024331085.1 of Nitrospira sp. Taxonomy (GTDB): domain Bacteria; phylum Nitrospirota; class Nitrospiria; order Nitrospirales; family Nitrospiraceae; genus Nitrospira_D. The sequence continues at coordinate 8,863 of JANDJG010000058.1, forward strand.
GCTACTGCGTCGAGGCGTGCCCGGTGAACGCGCTCGCCATGACAAAGATGTACGAGTTTTCCACCCATGACAAACGGGCCTTGCTGTTCGACAAAAAGAAACTGTATGAAATCGGCGAGCGTCATCTAGAAGACGGCAAGAAATATCTCTACGCCCATAATCAGGAACAGAACGTCGAGGAGAGCCGCGAGTATCGGTATTACTTTCCACAGTCCGTGCTCCGATCCACGCAACCGCCTCCGAAGCATCTGAGCTGAGCCATCGACATGATCGTGGTGTTTTTTGCGTATTTCGCAGTGGTCAGTATTGTCGCCGCCGTGCTGACGGTGTCGCTCAGAAATCCGGTTCACTGCGGGCTTGCCCTGCTGGCTCTGTTGATGCACGTGTCCGGCCTCTTCGTGCTGCTGAACGCCGAATTTCTCTGGGCCGTCCAGGTCATCGTCTATGCGGGAGCCATTTTGGTGTTGTACCTGTTCGTCTTGATGCTGTTGAATCTCAAAACCGACGAACGCTATCTCCATTCGTCATACCCGTACTTCCTTGGTCCTGCCGTCGCGGGAGCCGGCTATGTCCTCTTCCTGTTGATTCAGTCGCCGTACGAGGGGGCGAAAGGCAACACGCCTGCTTCGGTCGTGCTTGAACACGGGGACACGTACGCGGTGGGCATCAAAATGTTCAGCGACCATCTGCTGCAATTTGAAATCGTGGGCGTCTTTCTGCTGGGCGCCATCATCGGGGCGATCGTGCTCGCGAAGACACCCAAACCGATGCCCAAGCCGATGGATGGAATCGAGAGGCGAAGCAATCGCTAAGGTCTGGAGCAAGGCATGGTCCCATTGAGCGCATACGTCGCCGTCAGCGCGATCCTCTTCATCACGGGTCTGTTGGGCGTGTTGATCAGGCGCAATTTCATCATCGTGCTGATGGCCGTCGAGATCATGCTGAATGCCGCCAACATCAATTTGGTCGCGTTTTCGCACTATCTGGAATCCATGGCCGGGCAACTGGTCGCGTTGTTCGTCATCGCCATCGCCGCCGGGGAAGCCGCCGTCGGGCTGGCGATCATCATTGTCGTTTTTCGCGGCAAGGTCGCGACGAACGTGGATGAAATGAACTTGTTGAAGTGGTGAACACGATGGACGTGACGGATCTGCTCATCAAGCTGATACCGGTGCTTCCCCTCTTGGCCGTCATCTCCAACGGCCTGTTCGGAAGCCGGTATTCGACCGGCGTGGCCCATCGATTGGCGTGGGGATCGGTCGGCTTGTCGTTTCTCTGCGCGATCGGCGTCTCCATCGAGGTGTGGAGGACGGGGGTCGTCCATGAAGTGGTCGTCTATCGATGGATTTTCGGCGGGGACCTGACGATCAACTTGGCCTACCTGATCGATCCGTTGACCTGCGCCTGGCTGCTGGTCGTCACCGGCGTGGGATTTCTCATCCACGTCTATTCCGTCGGATACATGCACGGAGAACCGGGGTTCACGCGCTTCTTCACCTACATGAACCTGTTCATGGTCTCCATGCTGCTGTTGGTGATGGGGAACAACTACGTGGTGCTGTTCATCGGCTGGGAAGGCGTCGGCCTCTGCTCCTATCTGCTCATCGGCTACTACTATGAGCGCGTGTCGGCGGCGAAGGCCGCGACCAAGGCCTTCGTCGTGAACCGCATCGGCGACGCGGGATTTCTCTTGGCCATCTTTCTCGTGTTCGTCAATTTCAATACGCTCGACTATACCGGCGTGTTCGCGCAGGCCGGTTCGCTTTCTCCGGAAATGGCCACGGCCATCGCCCTCTGTCTGTTGGTGGGCGCGGTGGGGAAATCGGCGCAGATCCCTCTGTACACCTGGTTGCCCGACGCGATGGAGGGCCCCACGCCGGTCAGCGCGCTGATTCACGCGGCCACGATGGTGACGGCAGGCGTCTACATGATCGTCCGCAATCACGCCATTTTCGATCTCTCGCCCGTCGCGATGTCCGTCGTGGCGTTCGTCGGCGGAGGAACCGCCCTGTTCGCCGCGACGATCGGCCTGGTTCAAACCGATATCAAGCGGGTGTTGGCCTACTCGACCGTGAGCCAGCTCGGGTACATGTTCCTCGGTTGCGGGATCGGCGCCTACGCGGCCGCCGTGTTCCACGTCATCACGCACGCGTTCTTCAAGGCGCTGTTGTTTTTGTCGGCCGGTTCGGTGATTCATGCCCTCGCGGGCGAGCAGGACATCCGCAAAATGGGCGGCTTGAGCAAGAAAATTCCCTGGACCTATCGCCTCTTCCTGATCGGCACCGTCGCGATCGCCGGTCTGCCGCCCCTCGCCGGGTTTTGGAGCAAGGACGAAATCATGGCGCACGCGTTTGTCCGCGATCACTACCTGCTCTACGGCATTGCGGCGGTGGGCGCCTTTCTCACCTCGTTCTACATGTTTCGGCTGACCTATCTGACGTTCTACGGATCGTCCAGGATGGACCATCACACCGAAGAACATGTGCATGAGTCGCCGATGGTGATGGTCGGTCCCTTGATGGCGCTGGGGCTGTTGTCGCTGGTCGGCGGGCTGCTGTTGGGGTTTCCGCCGGAGCGCGGCTGGTTGCATCAATTTCTGGAACCGGTCGTCGATCTTCCGACGGACCACGATGCCGGTCTGGGATTGACGCTCCTCCTGATGAGCGGCGCCACCGCCATTGCGTTGCTCGGATGGGGACTGGCCCACTTTCTCTATCACGTCAGCCCGCAGACCGCCGAGGGATGGACCGCGAGATTCTCCGGCGTCTATACGACCCTGTTGAACAAGTATTACGTGGACGAGTTGTACGACATGGCGGTCGTCGAACCGACGAAGCGACTGGGGGAATTCCTCGACTGGTTCGATCGGACCGTCATCGACGGCGTGGTGCGGGGTGTGGGGCGTCTGGCCGACTGGGGGTCTGCCGGATCCACCTGGATTGAAAAACACGTGATTTACGCGGGATTGAACTTGATCGGATACGGCAATCACCTCGCCGCGCGCGAGGGAAGAAAAATCCAGAGCGGCATGGTCCATCATTACGCCGCGCTGCTCGTGGCGGGAATTTTTCTGATCGCGTTGGTGGTGCAAGTCATCATCCAACAACAATAGGACAAACCGAAGGACGAACCGACTCGGACGTCGTTCATCATGCTGGAAGAACTCACGGCCGGTTTCCCGATTCTCTCCTGCATTCTCTTTCTGCCGATGGCGGGCGCGATCCTCCTGTGGCTGATCGAGGATGAGGATCTGGTGCGGACCTCGGCCTTGGCGATTTCCTTGATCGAACTGGCGCTCACCGTGTTCGTGCTGCTTCGGTTCGTCCCGGAATCGGCCGCGATGCAGTTCGCGGAGCGGGTCCGATGGGTTCCCGCCCTGGGCATCAGCTATCACCTCGGCGTGGACGGTATCAGCGTGCTCTTCGTCGGACTGACGGCGTTTCTCACCGTGTTGGTGGTGATTTATTCCTGGGACACCGTCCGCTATCAGCTCAAGCTGTACATGATGTGTCTGTTGGCGCTGGAGACGACGACGATGGGAGTCTTCGTCTCTCTCGATCTCGTCCTGTTCTTCGTCTTTTGGGAACTGATGTTGATCCCCAGTTACTTTCTGATCAAACTCTGGGGCGGCGGAGCCGAGCGTCATTACGCGGCGTTGAAGTTCGTGCTCTACACCCTCCTGGGCAGCGTCTTCCTGCTGGTCGGCATCGCCCTCCTGAACATCAATTTCCATCAGTGGGCCTCGTTGCATCACGCGGAGCAGGCTTACTCCTTTGATTTGTTGGAACTGCTGTCGGTCCCCGTGCCGTACAACCAGCAGGTGCTCATCTTTTGGTTGATGTTCATGGGATTCGCGTTCAAGGCGCCGCTCTTCCCGTTCCATACGTGGCTTCCCGATGCGTTGCTGGAGGGGCCGATCGGAATGGCGGTGGTCTTGGCGGGCGTCAAGCTCGGAACGTTCGGCTTCATCCGGTTCAGCATCCCGCTCCTTCCCGACGCATCCAAGAGCGAACCGGTCGTCATGGTGGTGGTGGTTCTCGGTCTCTGCGCCATTCTCTATGGAGCCTGGATCGCGCTGATTCAGCACGATTTGAGGCGGCTGCTGGCCTACAGCAGCATCAGCCATTTGGGATTCGTCGTGGTGGGACTCTTCGCGTTGAATTACCAGGGGCTTCAAGGAAGCCTGTTGACCATGATCAATCTTGGCTTCAGCACGGCGGGGCTCTTTTTCATCGCGGGGTTCCTCTATTCCCGGCAACAGACGACGCAGTTGTCTTCATTCGGCGGCATGGCCAAGCAGGTTCCGCTCTTGGCCACGTTCTTCTTGATCATCGGACTCGCCTCGATCGGGCTGCCGGGCACGAACGGCTTCGTGGGAGAGTTTCTGATTCTCATGGGAGCGTTCAAGGCGAGGTGGTGGATCGGAGCGATCGCCGTCCTGGGTGTGATTTTCGGAGCGGCGTATTTTCTTTGGTACTACGAACGCGCCATGCTCGGCCCCGCGGGGAAGGCCGTGAAGAGCACGATGAGCGACCTCCAGTTTCGAGAGATCGTCATCGCTTCGGCCCTGTCCGTGATGATCGTGTGGATCGGACTCTATCCGTCCCCGTTTCTTCGAATCATGAACGGATCGGTGCAGGCGTTGGTCGATCGGTTGAATCACGGGACCGTGGCGGCGTTCGAAGCCCCTGTCGGCGAAAACGGACCTTAAATTTATGGTCGAATACATCCTGCTGTACATCCTCTTCGCCCCCTTCGCCGGAGCGTTGGCGCTGATCTTCGTGTCGAACCGCCAACCCATGCTGGTCAGGGGCATCGCGGTGGCCTCGACCTTCGTCTGTTTGGTCGCGGCGGTGTATCTGTTTTACGCCTACGATCCGGTGAAAGGCGGATTCCAGTTCGTCCAGAAGTTTCAATGGTCCAAAGAACTGGGGATTTCGCTGCACTTGGGCGTCGATGGAATCGGGACTCCGCTCGTACTGGCCTCGGCCGTCCTGCTCTTTACGGGTGTCTTCGTGTCCTGGCACATCACGGATCGCACCAAGGAATTTTACATTTGGTTGCTGATTTTGGCGGCGGCCACGATCGGCGTCTTCATGTCGCTGGATCTGTTTTTCCTGTACTTCTTCTACGAGATGTCCGTGATCCCCATGTATCTGCTGCTGGGCATGTGGGGCAGTCACACGAAGAAGTACTTGGAGATGACGGATCCGGAAGGAGTCAAGCTCCGGGATTCCGTGGGCTTCATCTTCAATTTCGGCGCCAACAGCAAAGAGTACGCGGCGATGAAACTGGTCCTCTTCTTGTCGGCCTTTGCCGTGGTGGCGCTGATGGGGATTCTGCTGATCTACAAATATTCCGGCCTGAATACGTTCGACATCCTGGTGCTTCGCGAACAGGCCAATCTGATGAACATTCCCGCGCTGGGGACGACGCTGGACAAGATCATTTGGATTCTGGTGTTCTTCGGATTCGCCTCGATCGCGCCGATTTGGCCCTTGCACTCCTGGTCGCCCGTCGGGCACGCCGCTGCTCCGGCGGCCACCAGCATGCTGCACGCGGGGGTGCTCATGAAGCTGGGGCACTTCTCGATCATCCGGGTCGCGTTCGAAATTCTTCCCGATACGACCAGAGAGTTGATGCCGATCGCCGCCGTGCTCTGCGTGTTCAGTATCGTCTACGGGGGGCTCGTGGCGTTTTACGCCAAGGACACCAAGTACGTGATCGGCTATTCGAGCTCCAGCCACATGGGCTACGTGTTTCTCGGCATGGCGGCGCTCAATTACATCAGTTTGAGCGGAGCGGTCATTTATATGTTCGCGCACGCGATGGCGACGGGCATGCTCTTCGCCATGGCCGGGTGGGTGTACGACCAAACCCATACGCGCGATCTGCCTTCTCTGGGCGGACTCTCGAACAAGATGCCGTTCATCGCCGGATGCTTCGTGGTCGGCTGCATGGCGTCGATCGGTATGCCCGGCACGGTGAACTTTATCGCGGAAGTGATGATCATCGTCGGCAGTTGGAACAAGTACCCGCTTCAGGTCATCGTCGCCGTGCTCGGCATCGTCTTGACGATGGCGTATCTCTTCAACATGATGCGGGCCGTGTTCTACGGACCGATGAGCCAAAAGTACAGCCATACCCGTGACGCGGTGGCCACGGTGGATCGGCTGCCGTTGTTGGTGATGATCGCCGTCAGCGTCGGCTTCGGGATTTTCCCGATGCAGTTGTACGACGTGGTTCGCTCCGGAGTGGATCCGTTGGTCGCGAAGATCACCTATGTCGCGCCGGTTGCCCGGACCGATGACGAAACGGGGGGCATCGGTCGGGATTCGGCTCCGGGAGCGGACCGGCCTCCACTGCCGGCGACCCATCTCCGGTCCCTTACGTCTTACGCCTCGCGAGAGCACGAATGACCTTCGACCTGACCATATCGGTCGCCGATCTGCTGCTGCTGCTGCCGGAGATTTTCCTGACCTGCTGGCTCTGCGTGGTCTTGATCGTCGATTTTTCCTGCCCGCGCCTGCCCCATACGCGACTCGCCTTCCTCAGCGTGATCGGATTGGCAGCCACGCTGGCCTGCCTTGCGTGGTTTGACGCGACCCACGTGTCCGGTTCGTTGTTCGGCAACATGTTCGTCTTGGACCGCATGGCCATCTTCTTCAAGATGTTCGTCGTCGGGTCCACGGCGCTCGTCATTTTGGCGTCGATGCAGTACGTCGATCGCTTCACGTTGTTCCGGGGAGAATATTATTTTCTGGTCGTGATGTCGGCGCTGGGCATGATGTTCATGGCGTCGGCGAACGACATGCTGTCGCTCTTCGTCAGCATCGAGTTTTCAACGTTGGGGTTTTATATCCTCGTCGGCTATCTGCGCGAGGATCTCACCTCGAACGAGGCGGGGCTCAAGTTTTTCGTGCTCGGCGTGTTCGCGGCCGGACTCCTTGCCTACGGCATCAGCCTCGTGTACGGCGAAACGGGCAAGCTGGTGTTTTCGGAGATGACTCCGACGCACACGACGGGCACCATGATCGGGTTTTTGCTCATTTTCGCCGCACTGGGATTCAAAATCGGGGCTGTGCCGTTTCATTCGTGGATCCCGGACACTTATCACGGCGCGCCGACGCCGGTGACGGCGTTTTTGTCGATCGCTCCGAAAGGCGCCGCGTTCGCCATCCTGATCCGGCTGTTCTTCGTCGCGTTGGCGTCCTTCAAGCCCATATGGGTCTTGTTGTTGGTGGCGGTGTCCATCTTGTCGATGACGTACGGAAACATCGTGGCCATAGCGCAGCGGAACATCAAGCGCCTGTTGGCCTATTCGGGAATCGCGCAGGTCGGAAACGTGCTCATCGGCTTGGCGGCCGGAACGAAAATGGGGAGCGACGCCATTTTGTTTTACCTCCTCACCTACCTGTTCGCGAATATCGGCGCGTTCGCCGTCGTGATCGCGGTCTCGCAAGCCATCGGCAGCGAAGAGATCGACGACTACAGCGGCTTGAACCGACGGTCGCCGTTCCTAGCCTTTGCGATGCTGCTGTTTTTGCTTTCGTTGGCTGGAGTTCCGCCGTTGGCCGGATTCATCGGCAAGCTCTATATTTTCATCGCCGCCGTCAAAGAAGGTCTGTATACGCTGATTACGGTCGGGCTGATCAACATCGTGATCTCGATGTACTATTATTTGGTCGTCGTGAAAAAGATGTACATCAATGAACCGACCGATCCCTCGCCGGTCAGTGTTTCCGGTCCCATGAAGGCCGTGGTCTATATCGGCTTGGCCGGCACGTTGGTGATCGGCATTTATCCCCAGCCGGTCATCGACTGGGTCGTCGACGCCACTCTGATGTTCTCCAACATGGTTGGTCCCTCGGCCGTCGTCACCCCGCCTCTTCCTCCGTTCGGCGGATAGTCATTCCGGTTCGGGCCGTTTGTTCTGCTACAATGGCGCGGTCGTCCGTCCGGACGTCCGGAGGCGGGTCCGAACGCCGGTCGGCTCGTCGGCTGTAGGCCATGCCCGTTTATGGAATCATTGAA
>JANDJG010000059.1:0-7697 GCA_024331085.1 Nitrospira sp.
AACCTGCAAGGCATCGAAGGCGCCGTGATGCAGATGGTCAACCACGGCATCACCACCGGCGGCCTGTTTCTCTGCGTCGGCATCATTTACGATCGGACCCATAGCCGGCTCATCGCCGACAACGTCGGACTCGCGAGGCCGATGCCCCGCTACGCAGCCTGCTTGGTCATTTTCGCCTTGTCGTCGCTGGGCTTGCCCGGCACCAACAGTTTCGTGGGTGAATTCCTGGTACTGGCCGGGACGTTTCTCGCAAACAAACTCGCCGCGACTCTGGCCTCGTTAGGGATCGTTCTCGCCGCCGCCTATCTCCTGTGGATGGTCCAACGGGTGGCTTTCGGCGTCCCGTCTCCCGTTTTTCAGCCGAAACTTCACGATATGAACGTCCGGGAGACGGCCGTGCTGATTCCTCTTGTGGTCCTGGTGTTCTGGATCGGTGTTTTCCCCAATCCTCTCGTCAGCCGCCTGCACCCCAGCGTGAACCAGGTCCTGGCCCGTGCCCTTCCCCAACCTGCGACCGAGGCCGAGGCCATGCGTCCCTACGACGATACGACCGGACCGGAAGCTCCTCCGGCCTCGTCAGAAGGAGTCGCTCTGGCACGACGGACGAACGTCTCCGACGCTCCATCGCCCAACGGAGCGGACGGTATTGAGCCTCTGCGGAAAGAAGGCCGCCCATGACGTTGTCGTCCGGCGATCTGTTACTTATTCTCCCAGAGATCTTGGTGGTCGCCGCGGCCTGCACCGTGCTTGCAGTCGAGCCGATCATGGCCCCTCATCAACGGGACGGGCTGGCCTGGCTCAGCTTGAGCACCTTGGCCGTCTGCATGGGGCTCATCGCCTCGCAACTGGGAAATCCGGCGGAGGCGTTCGGCGGGTTCGTCAGGATCGACGACTACGCCTGTTTTTGGAAGTTGCTGCTGTGCCTCGTATCCGGCCTCACGGTTCTCTTGTCCTACTCATATTTGAAAGAAGAACGGTTGCAGGTCGGCGAATACTACGCCTTCGTCCTGCTGGCCCTTGCCGGCATGATGGTCATGGTCTCGGCGGAGGATCTTTTGACCATCTATCTGGGCACGGAATTGATGTCGCTGTCGTTGTACGTGATGGCCGGGCTCAAGCGGGCGGAGCCCCGTTCGCTGGAAGCGTCCGCAAAATACTTCGTCTTGGGCGCGTTTTCGTCCGGCATTTTGCTCTTCGGCATTTCCCTGCTCTACGGGGCGACGGGCAGCACCAGACTGCCCGCCATCGGAGCAGCCGTCGCCGGTCACGGCTTGGATACCCCGTTGCCTCTCGTGGCCACGATCCTGCTGGCGGCCGGGTTCGGATTCAAGCTGGCCGTGGTGCCGTTCCACATGTGGACGCCCGACGTGTATCAAGGCGCGCCCACCTCGGTCACGGCATTCATGGCCGTGGCGTCCAAAGCCGCCAGTTTCGGCGCCTTTCTCCGCGTCTTTGTCGAGGGATTGAACGGCCTCAAAACCGATTGGTCGTTCCTGTTTCTGCTCATCTGCATCGCGACGCTGGTGTTGGGAAACAGCGTGGCCTTGGTTCAGACCAACATCAAACGAATGTTGGCCTATTCGAGCATCGCCCACGCCGGCTACGCCATGATCGGCGTCGTGGCGTCGGGACGATCGCCGGACCTCGCGGGAAACGCGATCGGCATCGCCAGCGTCTTACTTTACCTCGCGTTTTACGCGTTCATGACGTTCGGGGCGTTCGCCGTCGTCGCGATGCTTCGGAAGGGCGACATCGAGGGAGATGAGATCGAGGATTTCACCGGCTTGGCCAAACGCCACCCTCTTGCCGCGCTGCTGATGCTTGTGTTCATGGTGTCGCTGGCCGGCATTCCGCCGACGGCCGGATTCATCGGAAAATTTTACGTCTTCATGTCGGCGGTGGAGGCGGAACTCGCCTGGTTGGCCGTCGTCGCGTTGATCTTCGCCGTCGTCTCTGCTTACTACTATCTCCGCATCGTGATGGTCATGTACATGCGCGAACCCGAAACGTCAACGGCCGCGTCGCCGCGTCTAGTGCTGTCGCCGGCTATATCGATCGTCCTGGCCTGCGCGATCGCCGGCGTCGTGATTTTGGGCCTGTATCCCAGCCCGCTTGTGAACCTCGCCATCCAAGCCGTGCAGGCCTTGCAATAAACCGGTTCAGACCGTCCTTTTGGTCTCGCCGCGTCACCCTCTGTATCGTTGCAGAAACCGCGCGATCACCGACTGCGTGACCAAACCGACGATTTTCTCGTCTTGCACGACGACGAGCCGATCCCACCCTCCCTGCGCCATCTGCGCCATCGCCTGAAGGATGGGGGCCTCCGGCGCCACAAACAGCGACGGCACCGCCGGACGCATGATCTCATCGATCTGTCTTCTAGACCAGAGCGACGTCGGCACCGATTGGACGTCCTGAACCGTCACCAGCCCCAACAAGCGACCGTTGTCCACCACGGGAAACCCGCCGTAGCCGTAGGGCTGAAACCATCCGCTGACCGCCTCATCCAACGTGCTGCCCGGAGAAAGAGAGACGACCGTCCTCGTCATCAACTCGCGAACCGGCACGGTCATGAGCACGTGGCGAAACACGGCCTGCCGTCGGCTGACCAACGATGCGGCGCAGAGAAACATGCCGATAAACACCGCCCACCCGCCTCCGGACACGGCCGAAGCGGATACCCCGCCCGTCAACGATCCCGCGAGCACGAGCAGCCCCGACAATCCGAACAGCACACCGAATCCAAAGCCGGCCGAAGCGGCTCGTTTCGTCGCCTCATGAAAATCCAGCCCCCACGCCCACAATCCCGCCCGTAAGATCCGTCCTCCGTCCAATGGAAACCCTGGAAGCAGGTTGAATAGCCCGAGCTGGAGATTCACCGCGCCCAGGAGAATGCAGAGGACGATCATTCCGTGAAGAGAAGATCCCTGCCGAGTGATTTCCAACAGCAGGGCCGACCCCAAACAAACCCCTCCCAGGCCGAAACTCACGAGCGGACCGGCGACGGCGATGAGCGCTTCCGCGCGCGGCGAGGGAGCCTCCTTGCGCATCTGAGCCACGCCGCCGAAGACAAACAGCGTGATCCGCTCGATAGGAATGTGATACCGACGGGCCACGTAGCAGTGCCCCAGCTCGTGCAGCAACACGGACAGAAAAAGCAGCAGGGTCGCGACCCCGCCCATCGCCCAATACCGGGCGGGAGACAAGCCGGGCAAATGCTCGGGCAAGTAGTCCGACGCGAGCGTCCAACTTACGAAAATAAAGATGAGGGTCCACGAAACGTGGATATGGATGGGAATCCCCAACGCGGACCCGATCTTCCACGAGAGGACCGGCCTGTTCATGAATGCACCCTATCAGCCTCCTCCCAAGCGGTCAATTGATCCCAACGCCGCCCGGCGTGCGCTATACTACCGAGCATGGCTCGGCGATTCTCCTTTTGGCTGATCGGTCTTTTGGCCATCGGCGGTCCGGCCGGTGCCGTTCCCGTTCAGGCTCAAGTCATCAGGTCCGGTCCGCCGAATTGCCCCGGCGTGGCCCTCACGTTCGACCTCTGTCCCGTCAAAAAAGGACCCGGCATCGATACGGCGTTGCTGGACTACTTGATCGACCATCGGATCCACTCCACCCTGTTCCTGTCGGGCAAGTGGATCGCCAAGCATGAAAAAGAGGTGGGCCGATTGCTTGATTTTGAATGGTTTGAGATCGGGACGCACGGCGATGCACACGCGCATTTGCCCTTCTACGACGCTCGCGCGCAGCGGGCTGAAATCTTGGGGCCGGTCGCCTATCTGAACAAACGCTACGCCCATCGGGCCACGTTGTTCCGTCCCCCCTACGGAGAATACGATGACGTCACCGTTCAGGTGGTGAAGGCGCTCGGCCTTCGGTTTATCCAATGGGACATCGAGTCGGGCGATCCCGACCCCCATCTCTCGGCGGAACGAATTCTCGAGCGCGTGACGAAGCGCCTGAAGCCGGGCAGCATTCTCGTGTTTCACGCCAACGGAAAGGGCAAGCACACGCGAGAGGTGATCGAGCGGCTGACCCGTGACGTGCTCCCTCATAAAAAACTGACCCCCATGACCGTCGGCGAGTTGCTGAATTGCAAAGAGGCGGTTCGATGACAGCCGTTCTTGTCAGGCCCATGCGGCCCGACGATCGATCGGCCGTCGTGCGCATGCTGGACGAATCGGATCCTTGGCGAACGCTCGGCTACACGGCGGCCGATTGGGATCGCATCTTTTGTCCCCTCCCTCAGGGGCGAGACGGCCACGTGGCCGAGCTCGACGAGCAGGTCGCCGGGATCGCAGTCGTCCGGCGGAATTTTTTGGCCGGTGACTATTTGGAACTGTTGGCCGTCGCGCCATGGGCACGCCGGAACGGGATCGGCCGTCGGCTGATCGAGCACGTGGAACAGGCCGTGTTCGCCCGGACCAACAACCTGTTCGCCTGCGTGTCGGACTTCAATGAGCAGGCCAGGGCCTTCTATCGGAAACTGGGTTATCAAGAGATCGGCCCGATGCCGGACTTTTTGATTCCGGGCTCTTCCGAGTTTCTCTTGCGGAAGACCGCCGGACCGGCCAGAGACGGTCGATAACCGGCCGCCATCCCGACCCATCATCACCCTGGACGGCGATCGCGCTGGACGGTGACCCGGCCGGAGATCGCCTTTCGCTTCATGTCGGATCTTGCCTCCGGCCCCACACAATCTGCTATAAGTGCTTGCATGAAGGTGACCAAACTGCTCCATACGCGGATGCGCGTCAGCGATCTCGACGCCACGATCGCGTTTTACACCGCCGTGCTCGGCTTGGAGGTCGTCGAGCGCAAGACCTCGCCGCGCGGCTCACAGCTCGCCTTCCTGAAAGTTCCCAACAGCGAGGAGCTGATCGAACTGACCTGTTTCCCCCCAAGCGGGCCGGTTCGCGTGCAGGAGGATCTCGTCCATCTCGCGTTTCAAGTGGAGAGTCTCGAACAAGCCGTCGCGTCGTTGACCGAGCAAGGCATTCCGATCACGGACGGCCCCACTCAAACCTCTTCCGGCAGCCGCTTCATCTTCATCGACGCTCCGGACGGCTATGAAATCGAATTGATCGAGCGCCCGGCCGGCGTGAAGATCGTCTGACGAGCCGCATAACCACGTGACAAGGAGTTGACGGATGAAAAACGGGTTCTTTCGCGGGCATGGCCTGGGCAACGATTATCTCGTCATGGACCCCCGGGAGTTGACATTCAAGCTCACACCCAAGAACGTTCAACGTATCTGTGACCGCCATTGGGGACTGGGCAGTGACGGCATTCTCGCGTTGACTCCATCCAAAAAAGCCGACTTCGGCCTGCGGATTTTCAATCCGGACGGCAGCGAGGCCGAAAAATCGGGAAACGGCCTTCGCATCTTCGCCCGCTACCTCCACGCGACCGGTAAAACGAAAAAGCGGCGGTTCACGGTCGAAACCAAAGGAGGACTCGTGTCGATCGCGCTCCATATCGACCGTCATGGCGACGCCCGTGAAGCCACGGTCGAAATGGGGCGGGCCACCTTCACACCGGCGTCTCTTCCCTGCGCGCTCGACGTCCCGGAATTGATTCAACGGCCGATCAACGTCGCGGGTCGCACGTTGATCTTCACCGGCGTGAGCGTGGGCAATCCCCATTGCGTGGTGTTCAAGTCTTCCGGGAAATCCTGGTCGCGTGAGGATCTGTTGGAACTGGGGCCGGCCTTGGAAACCCATCCGTTGTTTCCCAAACGAACGAACGTCCAGTTGGCCGCCCCGACCGGTCGCAAGGAAATTTTCATTCTGATCTGGGAGCGAGGGGCCGGCGAAACCCAGGCGTCCGGTTCTTCATCCTGCGCCGCCGCCAGCGCCGCCGTTCGCTTGGGCCTGGTCGAGAGCCCCGTCACGGTCAAGATGCCGGGCGGAACCCTGCGCATCGACGTCGCCCCTGATTTCAGCCTGACCATGAAGGGCCCGGTGGCCGAAGTCGCGCGAGGCACGCTCAGTTCCTCATTCGTTCGATCATTGCGATAGGGTCGCGCCGTCTTCCCCCGGCATCCGCCGACCGTCGCGCACGAAGCAATGAGGACGCCGATCCTGGTATCCTTTTCTTCATCGAGACGTGACTATGACGCGCGACGAACTCCATGCCAAACTCGCTCGCCTCCCCGAACGGCCCGGGGTGTATCTGTTCAAAAACGCCCAGGGAACCGTCATCTACATCGGCAAGGCCGCCGTCTTGGCCGGTCGGGTGCGATCCTATTTTCAGCGCAGCGCCGATCACAGTCCCAAAACCGCCTTGCTTGTGAGTCAGATCGCCGACGTGGAAACAATGGTCACCCGTTCGGAATTGGAAGCTCTGATCCTCGAGAGCAACCTGGTCAAACGCCACAAGCCGCGGTTCAACATCGTCCTTCGCGACGACAAACAATACCCCTACCTTCGGCTGCCGATCAAAGACGATTTCCCGCGACTGTCCATCGTGCGCCGTGTCCAGCGAGACGGAGCCCTCTACTACGGCCCCTATACGCCGACCAACGCCTTGCGGGAGACGTTGAAAGTCATCAAGCACGTGTTCCCGCTGGCGACCTGCTCGATCGACATCGACGGAACGGCGGAACGGGCCTGCCTCGAGTTTGAAATCAAACGGTGCATGGCGCCTTGCACCGGCAACCAGACGAAGGACGAGTACCACCAGATCGTGAGGCAGGTCCGGCAATTCCTGGAAGGCCGCGATCGCGAATTGCTGGACGACCTGCGAGAGAAGATGGAGCAAGCGGCGGGTCGTCAGGAATTCGAGGAAGCGGCCCGGTTGCGCGACCGTCTCTTCAAGGTGGAACGGATGTTGGAAAAGCAACGGGTGACGCAGGTCTCGGCCGTGGATCAAGATGTGATCGGCTTGGCGCGGCAAGGCGCCGCCGTGGACTTGCAGATTCTGTTCGTCCGCGGCGGCCTGTTGATCGGACGCAAAGATTTCTTTTGGCCGCAGTCGGCCGATACCGCTGATGAGGAACTGGTTCGATCGGCTATCGAGCAGTTTTATAACAAAGACGGGCAACCGCCCAGGGAAGTTCTGATCCCCACCGCCCTGGAGGACTCAACGTTGATTGAGCAGTGGCTTTCCGACAAGCGGGGGGAGCCGGTTCGCGTGATCGCGCCGGAACGAGGCGCCAAGCACCAATTGATTCTCCTGGCCGAGGAAAACGCGACGGCGGCCGTCGCCGACCACCTGCGGGAAGAAGAGCGAGACCGGCAGGCCGGCGCGGAGCTTCAACGGCTGCTCAGACTGGATCGGCCCCCTCGACGGATCGAAGGCTTTGACATCTCCAACACCATGGGCGATCTCTCGGTCGCTTCCATGGTCGTCTGGGAAGACGGCCGGATGAAGAAGGCCGACTACCGGCGCTTTAAGATCAAGACCGTCGGAGGCGCCAACGACTTTGCCAGCATCAAAGAAGCGGTGATGCGACGGTACGGCGCGCTTGAAGGCGAGTCGAGCGCCATAGCCGAAGGCCTCTCCCGTCCGGACCTGATCCTCATCGACGGCGGCCTGGGGCAATTGTCATCGGCCTTGGAAGGCCTCAAGGAAGCCGGCCTCCCATCTCTGCCGATTCTCGGATTGGCGAAGGCCCGCGGCGGCAAAGAGGAGCGCGTGTTCTTGGCCGGCAGAAAAAATCCGATCGTTCTCCCCCCGACTTC
>JANDJG010000059.1:7797-16833 GCA_024331085.1 Nitrospira sp.
TTGAAGGTTCGGTTGGGAACGGGATCCCCCGTGTAGGTATACCCCGTTCTGGCGGCCACCTCCCAGTGCGGCAACCAGGTCGGGTTCAACCATCGATATTCGGTCCCCACCGCGATGACGGGAACGTCGTTCCAGTCCTGCGGCTGACGGATAGTCGCTCCGCTTTGAAGTCGGATGTCGAGGTTTCTGTTGGCGCTCCACCCCACGTATTCCACGTCAAGCTCGATCCTCCACTCTCTGCCGCTCGTGCGGATCGGCCAATAGGCAATGGCGCCGGTTACGACGTGGGGGAGCGCCAGCTCCGTGGAGGCATCGACGACCTTCATCCCGTCGGCCAAGATGGAACCGTTCAACGGCACGACCGCTCGACTGCGATACACGAGGCCGAGGGCCATGATGGGAAGCCCGGCCTGATTTCTCACGGGAGTATAGTGAAGGCCCGCCGTCACTCCCGCTCCGGTTCCCTTCCCGTTAAATTCAATGGACACACCGGGTGGAAGGCCGAATGTGAAATCGCTGATCAGTTTCGTTTCAGCATGGCCCTCGCCGAGAAAGCCGGCGAACGTATAAATGTCGGCGCCCACCCCCACTGACAAACTGTCGCTGATCCGATAAGCCACGGTGGGTTTGATGTCGATCAAGGGGAGCGTGGAGGAAGTCACGATGGTTCGAAAGGGGCCGTCGATCGGATATCGGACATTTAACCCATAAGGTGACGTCACGCCGACGCCGAGAGTGATCGCCGACAGACGGGACATGCCCAGCATCCCCAAGTCGGCGCTGAGATAAAAGAAACTCGGAGGCGGCCAGTTGACGCTGCCGTTGAAGTCGCCGAAGCTCTCGCGGCCGGCCGGACCATTAAATGCAACGGATCCCCCAACCATATTGGTTCCCACCACGCTCTGCATCCCTTTCGCCCCACTCAATCCCGCCGGGTTATAGTGAACGGCCGAGGCGTCATCGACCGCCGCCGCAAACGCGTTGCCCTGACCGGCGGCTCGCGCTCCCTGCGGCTGAAATCGAATGGCCTGCGCGTTTGCCGATTCCGGCTGCAGCGGGCCGTTCCACGACGCCAGTGTGATGACGATTCCAACAACGCCCCGTAGAAACACGTGGATCGCCCCTTCTCTCTCAGCCGCACATACAGTCATTGGCCATGTACCGGTGGTCACACCCGCATCTTATGGGTTCCTACAATTTACGCACAGTTACCAGAGATAGGCTTCTTTGGGAATATAGGGCCGTTTGGCCCTACGCATATTTAACCAATCGCCATCTTGATTTGGCTGCTCATACGAACTATGGTATCCGTACTTCTGTTCCGGCCGGAGGCTACGACATATGGCATTCCAGCGCCCCTTTCCGAGAAACATCTTCGGCAACCTTTCAAAACAGGAATGCGAACAGTTTTTGGAGATCGTTCATTACATCACCCAAGCCATGACTCCCGAACAGGTGCGGGAGGTCTTGTTTCTGATTCAGCGGTACTTTCCCTTTACCAAATCGTTGGGGGGACTCGTTCGTCTGAGACCGGACGGAGGGTTTTCCGGTTTTAGCAACGTCGTCAACGCCAATTTCCCAGACGAATGGCTCTACCTCTATTGGAAAAACGGTTTCGTCGAGGTCGATCCCGTTTTCAAGACGGCCTTGGAAGCCCCGGGCACTCGACATTGGCAGGCCATCTATCAAAGCCGGCCCTTCTCTTCCGAAAAAGAGCGGGAGTTTCTTCAAACCGCGCAGCAGTTCGGTCTCCGCGACGGGATCACCACCGGCTCCGTTGATGAAGCTTGCGGACTTGCCACGTTCTGCTCGTTCGCCAGCGAGCAATCAATAGACGCCGAACGGTTCATCCCGCTCGTGGAATATCTGGGCTCTCACATCCACATGGCCCTTCTGAGAGCGGCACCCAAAGCGGCGCCCAAAACCGATCGCTGCATCAAGGAGCTCACGTCGCGGGAAGTCACGATCCTGAATTGGATGAAGAATGGAAAAACCAACTGGGAAATCGGCAAAATTCTCGGGGTGAGTGAACGAACGGTCCGATTTCACATCGAGAGTATCTTCTCCAAACTCGAAGTCACGTCGCGCTCGCAAGCCGTGGCCATCGCCATCGAACACGGCTTGCCCGCACTGCACGGGTTGCCGTCGGCCAGTTAAGGCTCGGCCTCTCTTTCGATTCTCATAGCATGAATCGCACTTTCTCGGTATTGCAACATGTCACGGCCCCTGGGCATCGTCTTGCTAGACATAGCACCTCTCCTATTGTGCAAACCTGAAAGCAGGTCGTCGCCCCAGCCCTCGGCTCAGCGCCTCAGCTCAGCCTCTGCTCAGATTAACGACCAGTTGGCCTCTCTCTTAAGCAATGCCGGTCAATTGCTCGCTTCTCTCAACGTCAGCCGACCTTTCGAGAGCCAAGGTTGCCGACGCGATTTCCTCCGCTGATGTTGCGGGCCCATAAGAAACCGAAGAAGGCACATGGGCCGTCTGGGTCAACCACTCCAACATGGCGGGGCGCAGAATCGACGCCTGAGCCCGAAATTCGTCGAGGTCGAGCAACCCTCCTATGGAGAGCACCTCCGCAGGCGGGATGGCAACAGGCTCTCCGATGGGACGGCATGGCCAACCGATCCGCTGCACGACCCGCAAGAGCTTGTGCTCGACCACCATGTACGTGTAGCGAACGTTGTGCGCAAGACACCATTGATACATTCCCTTGAAGATGGTTTTCATCAATCTTCCGGACAACCCCCGGTCCGTTATCGACGGGTCTACCGCAAGTCTCGTGATCTCCGCCGTATCCGGCGTCTTCCGCACGCAGTGATTGCCCACCAAACACGCGCTGAACTCGCTTTCGATCATGAACGGAACGGGCGCATGCGTCATGCGGACCATCCCCAACAAGCGGGCTTCCGGCGAAAACACTCCGATCGACGTACTCCACGCGTCGTACACGTCTTCTTCGAGTCGATCGGCTCGCTCCGGCACCCATTTCAACCGCTCGGCGAAGACACGATGGCGCAAGTGGTACGCCTGTCGCAGCTCCTCCTCATCGGTCAAGGTCTTGACCAACCATTCCCCTTCGTAAAATGACAGCTCTTTTTCCTCTACCAGCACCGATTCCCCCATCGCTCCCTCCTTGTTTGCGCCCCGGCGGGGCGGTTATTTCGTGAACGGAGGCGATGGTTCCATCTTGCTGAAAAGAGGTCACCTGGCGAATCCGCCAGGTGACGGAGAAACGGCCTTCACGTACATTCTGCTGGCCGGTCCGGTTGAACGACATGGCTATAGGGCCGTTGGTTCACTTATCTCGACAAATCAACGATTTCTGTATTTTTCTTGATGAAGGAGGATATGCCGTGGAGAAAGGCAAGAAAGGGTTCGGAGTTCTCAAAGGGTTTCGAGACAACCGACCCAACACGGACGACTGCCAAACGGGGGGTGGGTTTTCCCAGGAAGAAGGCGAGGTTTTTCCTTGCTCTTATGTGAAGACGTTCGGAAAGGACGACGTTGCCAGCGCACTCAAAGCGATGGAATATCGGGTCAATGCTCTGCTGGAAGATCGTCGTCGCCTCGCACGGGATCTCCACGATTGCATCTTGCAGTCGCTGTATGCCATCGGCTTAAACCTCGAGGCGTCCCGCCATCCGAATCTCGATTTTTCCCAGGAATCCGCCCGATCTCACCTGCATGTCGTGTCACAATTGAACCATCTGATCCAGGACGTTCGAGCCATGATCGAATCCCTGGAAGCCGGAACCATCCAAGAGTTCGACCTCGTCGCGGAACTGACATCTCTTCAGGCGACCTATGAACAGGGAGGACGGCTCGCCATTCGGCTGGATCTCGATCCCGACGCGCCGAGCCATCTCACCAGCGAAGAGCAGAGAGAAATCCTGAACATCGTGCGGGAAGCCCTCAGCAACTGCGCCCGTCATGCCGACGCCTCTCGCGTCGTTGTCGCCATCCACATGAGAGGATCGAAGATCCGCGTCAGCATCGTCGATGACGGGCGGGGATTCGAACTGAACGGCGATTGCCGGCGGGGCTACGGACTGACCAACATGGAGGCCCGCGCAAGGAAACTGGGAGGAACGTTCCGCGTCGCATCGGCGCATGGGCAGGGTACCACCGTCACTATCGATCTCTCACTGTCATCCGTTTTGACTTTCGTATGAAACGCCCGCCCATTCGCATCGTCCTCGTCGACGACCATGAGATGGTCCGTCAGGG
The DNA here is from genome assembly GCA_024331085.1 of Nitrospira sp. GTDB lineage: Bacteria > Nitrospirota > Nitrospiria > Nitrospirales > Nitrospiraceae > Nitrospira_D. Next base: position 12,028 of record JANDJG010000059.1, read on the forward strand.
TCTGCGCGCGTTCCTCGAGCGCGAAAACGATCTCGCCATCGTCGGAGAAGCGGGAACGGCGGCCGACGCCATTCCTCTCGTCGAGCGCTTGCATCCTCATGTGGTCCTTCTTGACCTCCACCTCCCGGACGCGACCGGCGTGGACATTTGCCGGAAACTCCACGCGTCGACTCCCCATACCCGTATTTTGGTATTGACCGGACACGTCGAGGACGCCACGATCATCGCCGCCCTGCAAAGCGGCGCCCACGGGTACATCCTCAAGGACGTGAGATTGGAAGAGCTGTTACGAGCCGTCCGTTCGGTGGCGGACGGTCGCGGCTACCTCGACCCCCGCGTCACCCAAAAAACGCTCAATTGGGTTCGATCGGGAGCGATTGCAGGTCCCTTTAGCAACGGCCTCGCCAAACTGTCCAAGCAAGAACGTCTCATCATGCCCTTGCTGGCGGAAGGCAAGACCAACAAGGAAATCGCGGCGCACCTCTGTTTAAGCGACAAGACCGTCAAGAACTACATCGCCAACATCTTTTTCAAGATCCAGGTAAAGCGCCGTGCCGAAGCCGTTGCGTGGTTTATCAAGGAAAATCGGGCTCCCTATACGACGGCCTCGCCGCCGCTTCAGAATGACACCTGACCGGTGCGCCGCCGCGCTTGAAGCCGTTTCGATCATCGAGGGCCCGGCCTTCTCAATGGACTGATACATTCTAGGCGCAGATCGGAGAGTCATGCATGAAGAAACAAGATCCCGGCCGTCGGATTCTCGACGGGCCCCGGCATGCCTTTCTTGATTTACACCGCCCGCGCACGCTTCCCGGGTCACGACTTGACCGGATACGACAGTCTCCGTTTTCCGGATGTTCGAAATCAGGAAGGCGGAAACTCGGCATGTCCCTCACGGCCATCGCGCAACGGGTTTTTTCTCTCCTCACGCGCCATTCCCGAACCGCCCCTCATATCGACAGCCTCTCTCTTCGAAGATTCTCTGCGGGGTCTGTTCCCTCATGGACCGCCGGGCAGGCGAACGCCGCTCCTTGTTGGGAAAGGGCGGAGTCAGAGAACGGTGTCGCCAGTCAAATCCACCGCCTCGCCGGAGAAATCTGGCGTATCACCGGCGAGTTCGACGATCCGGCAGCCAAAGACTTTGACCTGACGGCCGAACTCCATAATCTCAAGTCCGTGTACACCGATATCGGTCGAGCGCGAATCGCCTTGTCTCTCCAATCGGCCGCCCTTGAGGTTCTCACGCGGGAAGAAGAACGCGAGATCTTCAGCTTCGTGCGGCAGGGCGTGCGGCACCGCGTCCGCCATGCCCAGGCCACCCGCGTCATGATTTCCATCCGACGGCTTGGACGGAAGATTTGTCTCAGTATTATGGACGATGGAAAGAGCCTTGCCGCCGACAACAGACACGGCCGAAACCTTGACATCATCCGGTCATTGGAACATCGAGCCGGAAAGCTCCGCGGAACGATGCACGTCCACGCCAAACAAGGACAACGCGCGCGCATGACCGTCGAATTCTTCCTGGAGCCGACGTTGACCCTCGTCTGATCCACCGGCAACGGAGTCGATACCGCGCCGAATTATTTTTCGGAATTATCTCTTGCACCCTTTCCCACATCCTCTTGTTGAGAGCATCTGCATGGAGATGATTGACTCCATCCCTCCTGATGATCGGCACCGCGGAACCGGGACCCCCCGCTTGCAACCGACTGGATTTTCCCCTTTTGCAGGTTTTATACTGGTTCATTGTTTTCATTACGACACTGTACGATCTAGACTTTGAGTAAAGAATCGCCCGACATGATCGCCGACATCGCAAGCGACCGGCCTTTTTTGCCTCTCCGCGACGAACTGGGAATCCTTCGTGCCCGTGTCGTCGAGTTGGAACGGGAAACCGCCGACCTCAAGTGGACCAATGGCGCGATCAACGCCCTTGCCTCCTGCGCCGGAAACGTGGAAGGACGAGAACTCCTCCGAACGCTCGTCCGACAACTCTCCGATATTCTGAAGGTCTCGCACGTGTTCCTTACAGAATTGTCCCCGGATGGGACGGATCGAGTGCGGGTCGTCGCAGGCTGGTCTCGCGATCAGACCTCCGATCCGCTGGAGTACGACCTGGCGAGCACTCCTTGCAAGATCGTCATGGAGCAAGGCTCGGCCTTTTTCCCCGAAGGAGCCTGGCGGCTGTTTCCTCAAGACACGTATCCGGCTCGGCACCGCATCGAAAGTTACATGGGAGAATCCCTGTTCGGCCGAGACGGCCGAAAGACGGGGCACCTCTGCATCATGGACGAGCATCCGTTTCTGTTCAACCATGCTCAGGGACACGCCATCGTAAGGGCCTTCGCGGAACGGGCCGGCGCCGAATTGGAGCGGCTTCGCGCGGATGAGATCATCCGGCAGCGTGAAGAACGGTTCCGCACCCTATACGACGATAACCCCTCCATGTACTTCACCCTCTCGCCGGACGGACTCGTCATTTCGGTCAACCGCTACGGAGCTGCCCAACTCGGCTATACGGTGGACGAACTGCTCGGCCAATCGGTGTTGACGGTCTTCGACGCAACCGATCGAGAGACCGTTCTGGCTCAGCTTCAACAATGCGCGGACCACCCCTTCCGAGCATTCGCGTGGGAAATCCAAAAAATCCGCAAGGACGGATCCCGCCTCTGGGTGCACGAGCGAGCCAGAGCGATCGTGAGTTCGGACGGAAGGCTGATTATTCTCGTCGCCTGCGAGGATGTCACCGAGCACCGAAAAACCAGCCGGCTCCTCTCGACCTTGATTCGCGAATCACCGCTTCCCATCGTCAGCTTGGATCAAACAGCCAAGGTCACAAGCTGGAACCCCGCAGCCACCAGATTGTTCGGCTGGACTGAGGAAGAAATCATCGGCAAGGAATTGCCGTACATTCCGCCTGGAGAAGAGGAAGCCGCCGATTGCTTGTGGGAGACCGGCGTTCGCGGAGAACTCACCGCCCCCGTTGAATTACGCCGCCGACGCAAAGACGGCACCCTGATCGACCTGTTGCTCTGGCCGGTGTACGTCCGGGAAAGGCCCGGAGGAGACTTTGAGACGGCCATCGGCATTCTTGTCGACCAGTCGAATTTGATCAAGGCCGAGGAGGCTCGCCGAGAAAGTGAACGTCGCTTGCGCCTGATCATCGACAGTGAGCCGGAATGTGTCAAAACCGTCGATCCCGAAGGCCTGATCACGAACATCAATCCCGCAGGGCTCGCCGTCCTCGGCGCGGGATCGGCGCAGGACGTCCTTGGCAAACCGGTCTTTTCCTTGATTCACCCCGATGACCGCCCCGCCTATGAACGGTTCCATCAGACAGTTTGCAAAGGAGAGGCGGGAGTCCTCACATTTCGCATTATCGACCTGCACGGGCACGAACGATATATTGAAGCCCACTCAGTTCCCCTCCGCCACGATGACGGAGCCATTTTAGGTGCGCTCAGCATCGCCCGCGATATCACCGTTCGCAAACAAGCCGAGGAAGCCTTGCGCGCCAGCGAGTCGCTCCTCCATCGATTTGTCGCCAACGCCCCCGTCGGGCTGGCGATCGCCGACCAAGACGGGCGGCTCCTGCACGTCAACCGCGCATTCTGTGAACTCACGGGCTACGGCGAAGCGGAGTTGCTCGGTCGGACTTCCGCCCTCTACACCCATCCCGATGACTTGGGCGACAATCTGGGTCTCGCCGCCCGGTTCGCCACGGACGAGCGAGCCGCCTTGACATTAGAGCAACGGTACGTTCGCAAGAACGGCGACATCATTTGGGTTGCCGTCAAGGCCACCCCGGTTCAGTTGCCCAACCACGACCAGCCGCTGTTTCTTGCAGCGGTGCAGGACATCACCGAACAGCGGAAATCCGAACGGTTGCTTGAGGAAGAGAAGCGGATCCTGGAATCCATCGCCGGAGACGCTCCTCTGTCCTCGGTCCTGGAAACCATCTGCAGGATGGTTGAAGCCACAGACCCTCATCTGCTGTGCTCGATCGTTTTTCTCGATGCGAGGCGTAACTGCCTCCGCCCAGGCCCGGCTCCCAGCTTGCCTGCGGAGTATGTGGCGCTTGCGGACGGCGTTGCCATCGGCCCATCGGTCGGCTCCTGTGGCACCGCGGCCTACACGGGGCGGCCGGTCATCGTGTCCGACATCGCCACCGATCCCCTCTGGGCCGCATGGCGCCACATTCCTCTTGCCTATGGACTCCGATCCTGCTGGTCCATGCCGATCAAATCGCCATCGGGACAGGTGCTCGGTTCTTTTGCCATTTACAGCCGAGCTCCTCGACATCCCACCCCCGGCGACTTGGCTCTCATGGAACGAACCGCCCACCTCGCCGGAATCGCCATGACACGGGCGCGCGCGCGGGAAGAACGGGAACAATTGAGCCAAGACCTCCACGACAATATTCTCCAGTCCCTTTACGCCATCGGGATGCAATTGGAAGCGGGCAGGCTGGCATCCGCTCAGTCTCCAAAGAAGTCGCGGGCGCACACGGCGCAGGCAATCGATCAACTGAATCGACTCGTCGCCGACGTCCGGCGGTACATCGCCTTCTTGAAGCATCCGTCGCCGCCGATCATGGATCTCGGACACGCGCTCCGGCAACTGGTCTCGTCGTTCTCCGCAACCGGAGAAACGCCCCCGACCCTCGACATCCAAGATCCCATCGCCGACTTGCTCACACCCGAACAGGGCGAACACCTCCTGAACATCGCGCGGGAGGCGCTGAGCAACAGCGTGCGGCACAGCGGCGCGACACAGCGCCTGGTGCGGGTAAGCCGAGCCGGC
>JANDJG010000060.1 GCA_024331085.1 Nitrospira sp.
CCTGAGGCCGATCCACACGATACACCTCGATGCCCAAATCGCGCCCCAACGCACTCAATTGCTCTCCCGCCGCAGGCCGGCGGGGATCGGCGGCGACCATCAACACGCGCTTGCCCTGATTTTTGTAGAGACGGGCCAATTTGCCGCAGGTCGTGGTTTTTCCCGCTCCCTGCAACCCAACCAGCATGACGACGGTGGGAGGCCGTGAGCTGAACGCAAGTCCCGATCGCTCGCGCCCCATCATCTCGGCCAGTTCGTCCAACACAATTTTGACGACCTGATGGCCGGGAGTCAGGCTTTGCAAGACCTCTTGCCCGACAGCCTTCTGTCGAACCCGTTCGATGAAATCTTTGACGATTTTAAAATTCACGTCGGCTTCAAGGAGGGCGAGTCGGACTTCCTTGAGCGCCTCGGCGATATTTTGCTCCGTGAGCACGCCCTGCCCGCGGAGTTTCTTCAAGATCGCTTCAAACTTCTGGCTTAACGTTTCAAACATAGGCTCACAAAGAAAGAGGCCATCGAAGCCCTGGATCAGAGATCTCCGATCGCCTCGAAAAAATTAGGAAAACGGTAGGAGCAGTCTATAGAACCGCTTCTTGCAAGTCAAGGCGGCGCCGCATCGGCTTAAGTCGTCGGATTTATTGACTTGCCAGAAACCTTGCTATATGGTGCCGTGGTATTCTGTCGTCTTATCCGAGAGGTCGGCGCGCTTGTGCGAAAGTCACCGTGGGTGTTGTTCACTTTTATTCTCATCGGAGGTTTGTTGGGAGGCATTCTCGGAGAAATTCTTCACGTCATGGCTCCTCAAGGCATGATTCAGAGTATCTTCTCCACCCATTTCACCCCCGGCATCAATCCTCCCCTCACGCTCGACTTGGTCCTGCTGAAACTCACCGTGGGGATCGGCGTGAAGATCAACATCATCAGCATCCTGGGCATGTTCATCGGCATCTACCTCTACAAACACATCTAGTCCCCTACGCGTTCACTTCCAATTCTTTAAGCCGAAGCGCCCGGATGCGGTCGCGCAATTGAGCGGCCCGTTCGAAGGCGAGCTCTTTGGCCGCCGCCTTCATTTCCGCTTCCAATGTCTTGATAAGCTGATCCACCTTTCCTCCTCCCTCCGCTCCGTATGGTTGACCGGATTCGGCCGCCGCCTCCAAATGCACGTAATCCAAATCGGCCATGGCGTACTCGATCGCCGGAATCCCTTTTTTGACGCTGGCCGGCGTGATGCCGTGCGTTCGATTGTATTCGGCCTGAATGCTCCGCCGCCGCTCCGTTTCCTCGATCGCCATCCGCATCGAGTCGGTGACGGTGTCTCCGTAGAAAATCACTCGGCCTTCGACGTTGCGCGCCGCTCGGCCGGCCGTTTGAATGAGCGACCGATAGGAACGAAGGTATCCCTCCTTGTCGGCGTCGAGGATGGCGACAAGGCTCACTTCCGGCAGATCCAGTCCCTCGCGCAGCAGATTGATCCCCACCAATACGTCAAATCGACCGCGCCGAAGGTCTTGCACGATTTCAGCCCGCTCGAGCGTCTTGATGTCGGAATGAAGATACCGCACCTTGACGCCGAGATCATGATAGTACTCCGTCAAGTCCTCGGCCATGCGTTTGGTCAAGGTCGTGACCAGCACGCGGCCCCCCTTGGCAACCTCCGCCCGCACCTGCCCCAGCAGATGATCCACCTGTCCCTTCGCGGGCGCCACCGTGATCGCCGGATCCATCAGGCCGGTCGGACGGATGATCTGTTCCACGATCTCGCCCTTCGCCCGCTCCAATTCATAGGGACCGGGCGTGGCCGACACATAGACCACTTGATGCAGGCACCGTTCGAACTCCGAAAATTTCAGCGGGCGGTTATCCACCGCCGAGGGAAGGCGGAATCCATATTCCACCAGGGTCCGCTTCCGCGAGTAATCTCCTTCGTACATGCCTCCCACTTGCGGAATCGTCGCATGCGACTCGTCGACGATCAGCAGAAAGTCCTTCGGAAAATAATCCAGCAGCGTGGGCGGCGGTTCACCCGGCGCCCGTCCGCTCAAATGGCGCGAATAGTTCTCAATGCCGTGGCAATAGCCGACGGCGCGAATCATCTCCAAATCGAATTTCGTCCGCTGCTCCAGGCGCTGCGCTTCGACCAACCGGCCCGTTTTTCTGAACTCGATCAGCCGCTCTTCCAGCTCTTCCTCGATGCCGGCGATGGCCCGTTCATAGCGATCCGGCGCGATGAGATAGTGCGTGTTGGGATAGATGGCGATTTTCGGCAGCTTCCCCAACGATTTCCCGGTGAGCGGATCAATTTCATGGATCGCATCGACCACATCGCCGAACAGCTCGATCCGCACCGATTTGGCCTCCGACGACGCGGGAAACACTTCGATCACGTCCCCTCGCGCGCGAAACGTCCCGCGATGGAAATCCACGTCGTTCCGCTCATATTGGATTTCCACGAGCTTTTGTAAAATTTTCTCCCGCCGGATCTCATCGCCCTCTTGGAGATAAACCAACATGTCGTGGTACACCTCCGGAGATCCCAAGCCATAGATGCACGAGACCGACGACACGATCAGCACGTCGTTTCGCTGAAGCAGCGCCGTGGTCGCGGCATGCCGCATTTGGTCGATGGCGTCGTTGATCGATGCGTCTTTGGCGATGTAGGTATCGCTCTGCGGAATGTAGGCTTCCGGTTGGTAGTAATCGTAATAGCTCACGAAATACTCGACGGCGTTGCGGGGGAAGAACTGCTTGAACTCTTGATACAGTTGCCCGGCGAGCGTTTTGTTGTGAACCAGCACCAGCGTGGGTTTTTGCACCCGTTCGATCAGGTTGGCCATCGTAAACGTCTTGCCGGATCCGGTGACCCCCAGCAAAACCTGGTGACGTTTCCCGGCTTCTATTCCGGCCGCCAGTTTGGCGATCGCTTCCGGCTGATGGCCGCAGGGTTTGAATGGCGCCTCAAGCTTGAACGGGGGCATCGTCTTTTCGTCGCAACCTTGATCGGCCTCCACGTACCGGCCGATCACTGGCTCTTGGTCGAACAAACAGAATAAAAAAGGGGGGCCGGCTCGCCGGCTCCCCCTGCATCACCAAAACACGATCGGGCTAGTTGCGACCGCCTCCTCCGAATCCCCCTCGGCCTCCACCGCCCTGACGGGGTTCCTGGGGACGAGCTTCATTGACCGTTAAGGTCCGTCCACCGAATTGTGTCCCATTCAATGCCGCGATGGCCGCCTGTGCCTCGGACTCGGAGGACATCTCCACAAATCCAAATCCCCGGGATTGCCCGGTAAACTTGTCCGTGATGATCCGCGCCGATGCCACCGTCCCGTGAGCGGCAAACAAATCGCTCAGTTGCTGCTCCGTTGTTGCGTACGGCAACCCACCCACATAAATCTTCGCACCCATCAGCAGACCCTCCTTTGACACAATGGTGCTGTTTTGGACTCGAGAAGGAAGTGAGGAAAGAAAGGGGCCGAAGATGTCACGACACCGCGCCGGCTTGACTCCGGCTTCCGATCAGATTCCCTGGCTGGACCAAAACAACACCCGCTCAGGCCTTGTCGCTCTCCGCGCTTGTCTGCCAGGCCTCTCGCATCCAAGCGTGCCTATCGTACCCCACTCGAGGAGGCAAAGGCAAGCTTCGATCTTACCGCCTGTTTCCCTTTGATCCCGGCGTCACTGTTCCACGGACGACTTGTTTAGACGGCTTGTTTAATAGGCGGGCGGCGGCGACAACGGGCGGTGAGAAAAAAGAGGCGCGGCATGAAACAGATCAAAAGACAACGACGCCCTTCCTCCGGCCAGCAGACCGACCTGTCCCAGCCCGAGCGTCTGATCCTCGACGGACAAAACCAACACGCTGTCGACGAACATCTCGATAAAGTCCTTGCTGATGATCGTATTCCGTTGTGCTCTCAGCGTATGCCAGTCCGTATTTTTGAGACTCACCGAAGTTTGAGCCAGCACCTGCTCGTTTCCTTCCATCATCCGAATCACACGCGCCGTGGACGTCGCCAGATCGACCACTGTCGCATAAAAATTCTCGGCATCTCTGACTCCGAAGACAATCCCCCCGATTCCTTGCGAGCCTCGAAAGCGAACCGAAAGATCCGGATATTCATAATTGAGCCCCTTGGCGATCAACAACTGGTAACAGGGCTTCACATCACAGTCCGCCGATACCGTCACGACATTGGGCGGAGACGGAGCATTCATAGAAGTCTGAACGGTCCAGGCGACAGGCTGCCCCTTCCCGACGGCCATCTCCAAAAATCCGGCGGGCGTCTGATTGGGACGGTCCTGATCGAACGCCCACCGTTGAAACAATCCGCCTTTCGCCTGCTGCTTGAGACGGAACTCTTTCTCTTCCTGCGTTTCCCACTGAACGGCGCCTACCCGGTCACCGACAGTCGGGATGCTCCATCCGACCACGAGACAGATCCAAAACACCCTGCTCCCTATCATCGTGACTCTTCGATTCCTTTGAGACAGCGCCATGGCCGATCTCCCCATCAAGCACGTCGTTTTCATCCGCCTAACGATACTTCATAACCACACAGGACATCGTGGCCATCCCGCTACTTTGAGCTATTTTGATCGACCGGCGTTTTTGATTTGAAGAATTTCCCGCTGCAACCGATCTCGTTCGGCAAGGATCTTTTTCCGCCGTTGCCACCGATTCCATGTCCACCAGCGAAGCTTTTCGCCGAACGTCACCGTCGGGGGCGGCGCGCTGCCTCCCGGAGCCTCCTGAAACGAATAGCCTTGATGAGTGTCCCGCTGTTCAAAAAAACGTTTATAGAGATGGTCATACAACCCGTTCCCCGAACCGCCGGCCGCCATCGACGCTCCCTCCTCACACACAGATTTCTGCTTTACTCACTCAGAGTCCATGTCAACTTGGAATAGTACCTTGCCTCTCCAAGATGGTGCAACGGGTCGCGCCGGCTGTGTTATAGTTTTGCCGCTTCGCAAGATCGAGCCTCGAAGACGGAGGGCTTTTGCGCATTTCTGCCTCTTCTCTTGCACGACAAATGTCCGCCCTTGTCGGCCTCTGGATCGTCTTCCAAGCGACAACGATCGACGCCCGGCACGCTGACAGTGAACTGTCCGGAGCCATCGAGCTCATTTCCTCCGAACAGATGTTGGCCGATGTTCGAACATTGAGCAGTCCGTCATTTAACGGGAGGCAAACGGGAACCGAGGACGATCTCCACTCCGCCCGATGGGTGGCGCAGGAGTTTCTATCGACAGGACTCCGCCTGCCCGATGTGTCTAACGGCTCACTGGTGATACCGGGTTCTTCAGAAAAAAACGGCGATACGGCAGGTCTCATGGCAACCCTCGTCGCCACTCCCCTGCTGTCGCCCGCTCCCGTGTTCGAGATCGGTGCCGGTGACGGCTTCTCGACCGTTGCGCTCGGCACGGAGTATCTTCCCGTCCTTGATGCTCCTTCCGCCGATCTTCAGGGGCAAATCGTCTTTGTCGGCTATGGCATCGTCGATCCCGCCCAAGGTATCGACGACTACGCCGGTGTGGACGTCAATAACCGTATCGTGCTCTTCCTCCGAGGAAAGCCGGACCATGTTAAACATCCGATCAGCCACGCGGACAAGGTCCGACTTGCGCGAGAGCGCGGCGCCCTTGCCTACCTGACCGCAACCGGCCCCATTCTCCATCCCTATGAAGCCCGCCGAGGCGTCACGGGAAGCCCAGGCGCCTTCTATGGGCAACTGCCCTTCGACCAAGCCATTCCGGGAGCCTGGATCAGCACGACCCTCGCGGAACGGATTCTTGCCGACTCGAACAATGCCGCTCCCGATCGCCTGCGTGCGCTTCAAGAAGAGCTCAATCGAAATCCGTCCCCCCGCTCAACCATCACGAATCACTATGCTTCGCTCCGGTGGAACACCTCGACGCAGGACGGCGTGCTGACCAACGTGTTGGGAGTGCTCCCCGGAACGGGACCGGACTGGATCATCATCGGCGCGCACCGCGACCATTTCGGTAAACCGGCCGGCCTGTTGTTTCCCGGAGCGGACGACAATGCCTCGGGCACCGCCGTGATCCTGGAGGTGGCGCGGGCCCTTATCAAGACCGGATTCCATCCCCGGCGTTCGATCCTCTTTGTCTCGTTCAGCGGAGAGGAGCGAGATTTGCTCGGCTCGCGCCTCTATATCTCACGCCCCCTCGTGCCGCTCGCGACAACCAAGGCCATGATCAACATCGACCACGCCGGAATCGGCAATGGAAGACTCACCGTCGGCGTGACCGGTCTGGATAAGCAGGTCGCTCTCGACGCGGGGACTGAGGCGGGTCTACAGGACCGACTCGACCTCTTCGGATTTTTCCCAGGCGGCGATCACGTGCCGTTCAAGGAAGTCGGCGTACCGACCGTCACGGTGGTCAGCGGCGGCGTTCATCCACATTTTCACCGGCCCACCGACACGGCCGACACACTCGACCCGGACATCTTGCGAAACGTGGCTCGGTATGTGCTGGCCTTGACGTGGCGGTTGGCCGATGAACCGTGAACGTTTTTACGGGTGATATCTGCGTCCCGAGCATCGATCGGAACGTAGACTTGTCCGATCTTGCCTGCCTATACCCGGAATCAGGTCGAAAGTTACGGAATATCGTCCAAGAGCGTCGATTGAATCGGCGGCAGCGGGGCCGTTTGACGCGGGGGACCGGGCAGGATGAGCGGATTGCCGGTTTGATTGGCGCCTTGAATCAGTCCGATGGAAAGTTGCGGCCCCAAGGTTCCGGCCGCCCCGCTCCAAGCCTGACCCGTGGCGGGGTTGCGAAAACTGTAGGTCTGGAAATTCTGGCCCGGCGTGTATAGAAATCCCTGCGTGCCCTGGTTGTCAATGTAGAGACTGCCTCCCGGAAACCTGACCAAGGGCGCCACGCCGCCGCCAAAGGCCCGTACACCGGACACTCCCTGCCCCCAGGCGGTTGAACCAAATTGCCCTGTCAGGAACAGAAACATGGACAGGCCCGCCATCACCCTCGTAATTTCCAACAAGCGCGCGCCTTTCATGACAATTTCCTTTTTGCCGGATTATAGTATGGGCTGGCGACCGATGTCGATTCCAAGGAGGAGTGTATGGATCTCGGAACAGTATCTCTTGGTTTGAGGCGCACGGCCGTTTTCACCATGGTGATGGTGTTCTGGATCGCCTCGGGGCCGATTGACGGTCCGGCGTCGGCTTCAACCGGCGAGGCGTCGGAGACACCGGCCGAGTTGCGTGAAACCCTCTCGCTCGCGGACGCCGCGCTGCGCGCGTTGCAATATAACCTCGACATCAGCATCAGCCGCCACACCAAGGAAAGCCGATTGGCCGACATCGTCATCGAGCAGTCGAAGTTCGATCCGACCTTCAGCATCAACGGGCAATACAATCGGATCGTCAGCCCTCTCAACCGACCGGTGTTCGGCGGCACCAATCCCGACCTCAGGCAGATCCAGACCTTCGACCAACGTAATCATTCCGTCACCGTCGATGTGACGAAAAATCTGATCACCGGCGGCAACGTCGACCTGAATTACAGTCCGTCTCGCAGCAGCATCAATCAAGACGTCGCCAGAGGATTTTTGTTCAACCCTTCGTGGACCGGCGGCTTGGCGTTGACGATCACTCAACCGCTGCTGCGCAACGCCGGCATCGACATCAATAAAACCTTCATCAAAGTGGCTCAGAATAACGCCGAAGTGGAGCAGCACGTCTTTCGCGATCGCGTGATGAGCGTCATCGCGTCGGTGGAACAAACCTATTGGGAACTCGTCTTCGCGAACGAAAACCTGAAAGTCGCCCAGACCGCCCTCAAGGCCGCCGAAGAATTGCTGGCGTCCAACCGCGCCAAGCTGAAAGCCGGCGTCATGTCCATCGTGGACGTCCTGCAGGCGGAAGCGGCGGTCGCCTCGCGCGTGGAACAAGTGCTGGTCGCCGAACGAACCATCCACGACCAAGAAGATCAGCTCCGGCGACTGCTGAATCCGGGGGAAGACAGTCTGCGGCAAGACGTCCATATCACACCCGCCGATGCACCCGTCACCGTACTCGAGCCGCTGAGCCTTCAAGAGGCCATTGATACGGCCATCGAACGGCGGCCCGAAATCGTCCAGGCGAAAAAAAACGTGGAATCGGGCGAGCTGAACAAGGAATTCGCCCGCAACCAACTGCTTCCCACCCTCTCGCTCCAAGGCACCATCGGACTGTCGGGGTTGGGCAAAGATTACGGCGATTCGTTCACCAGAAACTTCGGCGGAGACTTTTACAACTACGGCGCAGGCTTGGTCTTGAGCTATCCCCTCGGCAACCGCTCCGCGCTCAGCACGTACAACAAACGCCAATTGGAAGCCAAAAACGCCGAGGCCGCGCTCGCCAGCGTTCGCCAGCAAATCATCGTGGGCGTCCGTGAAGCGGTGCGGCGGGTCCAGACCGATTTCAAACGGATCGAGACGACCAGATCTGCCCGCATCATGGCCGAGAAACAGCTCCAGGCTGAGCGGGAACGGCTGCGGGTCGGGCTGAGCACCACCCGATTCGTGCTCGACTTTCAGCGGGACTTGGCCGTCGCACAGGCCAATGAGCTGCGGGCCGTGATCGATTACAATAAGTCCCTGTCAAACCTGGCGCGACACAAGGCGACCACGTTGGACCGCTACCACATTCAGTTGGAATGAGACGAACCGCTTCTCCGATTTCCACGACGCCGAGCAAGAGCGAGGGGCCCCCTGCTCCTTCGATTTCAGGCCGAGCCGGCCGGCCGCCCGATCAATCGTCATGAATCCGTCCTTTTCCAGTTATCTCGTCAACGACGTCTTCGGCGATCCTGGCGTGTACGTGGAAATCCGCTGGTCCAAGCGGGCTCTGCTGTTCGACCTCGGCCACAACGACGGGTTGGGCCCCACCAGACTCCTTCGGGCCGGCGAGATGTTCATCTCCCACACTCACATGGACCATTTCATCGGATTCGATACCGTGCTCCGCGTGGCGCTGGGACGAGGCAAGACGCTCCGCCTCTTCGGCCCTCCCGGCTTGATCGACAACGTGGAGGGCAAGCTCCGCGGCTACACTTGGAATCTGATCGAGGGCTACCCCTTGACGATCGACGTCACGGAGTTTCACCGGCCGATGATCCGTCGCACCGTCTTTCACGCCGGCAACGGATTTCAACCGACGCCTCCCGTCGAAACTCCCCGTGCGGTGATTCCGGCATGCCATCCTTTCACGGTCTTGGATGACCCCATGTTCGTCGTCAAGGCCGTCGCGCTGAATCATCGAATTCCCTCTTTCGCCTACTCGCTGGAAGAGCCCTTCCACATCAACATCAACAAGCAGAAATTGCATCAGGCCGGGCTGCGGGTAGGGGCCTGGCTGACGGAGGTCAAGCAATACATCCGGCAGGGCCGACCGGACGACTTCCGTTTTACAGTGGCGCTCTATGACGAACATCGACGGGAAGAACGGGACTTCACGCTGGGCGAGATCAAGGAACGGTTCTTGACGATCTCGCGGGGGCAGAAAATCGCCTACGTGGTCGATGCCCGCTACGACGAGGAAAACGAAGCCGCCATCGTAGCGCTCGCCCAGGGCGCGGACGTGTTCTATTGCGAGGCCCCCTATCTGGACATCGACGCCGACAAAGCCCGCGATCGGTATCATTTGACCGCGCGGCAGGCCGGACTGATGGCCCGCAAGGCGCAGGTCCGCGACCTCGTCGTGTTTCATTTTTCGCCGCGCTATACGGGGCAAGGCGAGGCGTTGGAGCGGGAAGCGATGGAGGCGTTTCAAGGAATCTGAGGAGGGTCTGTGAACGAACTCGTAAAATATGCCGTGTATTTTCTGCTGGGCGGAACGATCGTCAGCGTCTCCACCTATCTTGGCTCGCAAGGCAAATCGTTCCTGGCCGCCTTTGCCAGTACTTTTCCCGCGATTACCGGCGCAACCTTCGTGCTGATGTACCTGAACGGGGGAAGCGACGCGATCGTCGGCTACGCCAGAAATCTCCTCTGGTTCGTCCCGCCGTGGATCGTTTACGTCACCGTCATGATCGCGGGAGTTCCCCGTCTGGGTTTTTGGCCGACGATGGCCGGCTCGCTGCTGCTGTACATGACCTGCATCGGTCTCGTGCGGCTCTGGCTTCGCTAGGCCCATTCGAAGCCGCGGGAAGGCCCGTCCGCGCGAGATCCGCTCCCTTTCTTCCTTCGTTGAACCGGCATCCCGACAGTTGCTAGGATGACCGGCTTGTTATCAGCGGAAATGACCACCGTGCCAAACCCTCTCGACTCCGACCCCTCGACCAACCGGCTCGTCATCGAAGGGGCGCGACAGAATAATCTCAAGAACGTCTCGCTCCAGATCCCTCATGACAAGGTGACGGCCATCACCGGCGTCTCCGGATCGGGGAAGTCCTCCCTGGCCTTTGACACCATCTTCGCCGAAGGCCAATGGCGCTACGTCGAATCGCTCTCGACCTATGCGCGGATGTTTCTCGACAAGGTGGCCCGCCCCGACGTCGATCGCATCGCGAACATCCGCCCCGCCATCGCAATCGAACAAAAAAATCAGGTGCGCACCGCCCGTTCGACCGTGGGCACGGCGACGGAGATCGCCGACCTGTTGCGCCTGTTGTTCGCCAAGATCGGCAAGCCGAGCTGCCCGGATTGCCGAAAGGAAGCCCGCTCATTTACTCCGGAGTCGATTGTCGATGATCTCCTGGCTCGATTCCCTGCCGCACGGGCCATGGTGCTCTTCCCCGTCGCCGCGCCGACGCCGAAACAGGAGCCGCTCTTCATTCAATCGCTCTTGACCCGCGGCTTCACGCGCCTCAACGTCTCCGGCGACATCATCGATCTGCTCGATCCCGCCCCGCCGGCGCTGCACGGCGCTCCATCGCTTTATGTCGTTCTCGACCGGCTGATCATCAATAATGACAACCGGCCTCGCCTGGCGGAAGCCGTTGAAACGGCCATCCGCGAGGGAGAGGGCCGCTGTGCCGTGGACGTCATCGGCCACGGCCGCGAGTCTTACAGAACCGGTTTTCTTTGCCAGACCTGCGGCAGGACATTCGAGCCGATGCGCCCCGTTCTGTTCTCGTTCAATCATCCGCTGGGCGCCTGCCCCGAATGCAAAGGATTCGGCAACGTCTTGCGCTACGACCCTGATCTCGTGATCCCCGATCGAAACAAATCGCTGGCTCAGGGCGCCATCGAGCCCTGGAGCAAACCCAGCGCGGACTGGTGGCAAATGCGGATGTTGTCGGCGATGAAACGACGGGGAGTGGACGTTGCGGCGCCGTTCCGGTCCCTGTCCCCCGACGTCCAACGATCACTCTGGACCGGAGACAAGTCGTTTGAAGGGATCAACGACTTTTTCACGTATTTGGAAGGCAAACGATACAAGCTTCACGTGCGCGTGCTCCTCAGCCGCTATCGCTCGCCGTTTGATTGTCCGGGTTGTCGCGGCAGTCGCCTGCGACCGGAAGCCCTGTTCGTCAAAATCGCCGGCATGGACATCCATGCGCTTTCGACCCTGACGGTCGAGAATCTTCGCGAATGGCTTCGCTCGCTGCCGTTACCCTCGTTTGAACAGGCCGTCGCCGGCGACCTGTTGCGGATGCTCGACGAGAAACTGAGTTTCTTGCTTCGGGTCGGTCTTGGATACGTCACCCTTGCCCGCCAAACCAAAACGCTGTCAGGCGGGGAAGCTCAGCGCGTCTCGCTGGCCAACCACCTGGGATCCAGGTTGGTCGGAACGCTCTACGTGCTGGATGAGCCGACGATCGGTCTTCACGCGCGCGACACCGAGCGGCTCGCCGGGATTCTGAAGGACTTGGCGGCAGTCGGCAATACGGTCGTCGTCGTCGAGCACGACCGCCGGATGATCGAGTCGGCCGATTATATCGTCGAGCTGGGCCCCCGATCCGGGAAAGACGGCGGGCACGTCGTCTGCGCCGCGCCATCGAAGACGTTTCTCCTCGACCCGACCGCGATCACGGCCCGTTATCTTCGAGGAGAAGATTCTCTTCCGCTTCCGAAATCGCGGCGCGCGGGATCAGGCAAGTTCCTCGTGATCGCCGGCGCATCGGAGCACAATCTGAAAGATCTGCTGGTCCGCTTTCCGCTCGGCATGTTCATCTGCGTGACCGGCGTATCCGGTTCCGGCAAGAGCACGTTGGTGAACGATACGCTCTATCGCGCCCTTGCACGCGCCTTTCGCGTCGAGTCGCTGCCGATGGGCCGCTTTACGGCCATCAAGGGCATCGAGCACCTCAAAGGCGTCCGTCACATCGATCAGCAACCGATCGGCCGAACGCCGCGATCCAATCCCGTCACCTATCTCAAAGCCTTCGACGACATTCGACGGATCTTTGCGTCGGAACCGGTCGCGCTTCGACAAGGGCTCGCCCCCCGGCATTTTTCGTTCAACACGGCCGGCGGCCGTTGCGAGCGGTGCCAAGGGAGCGGCGTGGAAAAGCTGGAGATGTACTTCTTTGAAGACATCTACGTTCCTTGCGAGGGGTGTGACGGAAAGCGGTTCAAGCCGGAGATTCTGACCGTCCGCCACCGGGGGAAAACCGTTTCCGACGTCTTGGCCATGACCGCGGATGAAGCGGCGGCCTTCTTCGCCGACGAGCCGAAGCTCCGCGAGAAACTTCGCATTCTGTCGTCGATCGGGCTCGGTTATCTTCAATTGGGTCAATCGGCCACCACCCTCTCGGGCGGCGAGGCTCAACGTCTGAAAGTCGCGGCGGAGTTGCAAACCGGAACGGCGAAAGATCTGCTGTACATCATGGACGAACCGACCACCGGCCTGCACTTCGACGACGTGAAGAAACTGCTCGCGGTGCTGCACAGGCTCGTCAACGCCGGCAACACCGTGATCGTCGTCGAGCACAACCTGGACGTGATCAAGTCGGCCGATTGGATCATCGATCTCGGCCCGGAAGGCGGCGAAGCCGGCGGGCGAATCGTCGCGGAAGGGCGGCCGGAACAGGTCGCCTCCGTCGCGACGTCGCACACGGGACGATTTCTGGCCAGGGCGCTTCAAGAAGCGCGCTAGATCATACTTCTTGTTTCCGCTCCGACTCTCCGTGCGAAGGCTCTTCCTCCTGCTTCCTGTTTGCCGGAGGAGAAACCGGAGCCGACGACTCGCCCGCCAACTTTTTGTGCAGATATTTTCGGCTGATCGTGGTCACGATAAACGCCAACCCGATCGCGACGGGCACGAAGACGGCCGACGCCAGATTGTAATTGGCGAGCCATCCCACCTCGGAGAGCCCCTTGAATACGTAGCCCATCAGGCCGGATAAGTAATAGGCGATGACGATGACCGAGAGGCCCTCGACGGTGTGTTGGAGCAGCACCTGGCTTTTCGTCGTCTTGTCCACGCTCTGCAGCAACGTCAGGTTCTGCGCCTCGACGAGAAGATCGACGCGGGTGCGGATGATCGAAATGACGCCTTCGAATCCGCTCCGCAGGGTATCGATCCGTTTCAGCAACTGCTGGTATCCCTCCGCCACGCCGGTGATTCCGCCCAACACGTAATCCGAGAGGGGCCGGTAGGACTCGATCGGTTTTTCCGCCAGCGACGCCAGCGTGGCGTGCACGATCTTGTCGTACGGAGCCGCGGCGGACAGTTCAAAATGCAACTTGCCGGCCATGCGATTCGTCTTCAGCAGATCTTGCGTCAGACTGTTCAACCACCGCTGAAGCGTTCGCGCGTCGGCGTGGCCGATGTGGTCGGTGATGATCTCGCGCTGTTTGAGATGGACCTGTTCGAATTTGTAGACCTGATCGATGGCGGCGGAGAAGAGCGGCTTCTGCATCAGCAACAAATGATAGTACGTTTCAATCCGCACGATGCCGTCCACGACGTCTTTAAGATGCGCCGCATCGGGCTGCGCCGATGCGACCGTGACCCAGTACCGTTCCCTGCCGTGATCATCCGGCGTAAAACTCGCGAACACGCTGGTATGATCGTTCAGAATCCGACTGCCGTACAACATCGGGCCTGGAAGCAGTGCGCGCAAAGACTCGCGCGACGGCGGCGCCTCCGGCGTCAGCACCATGTCCAACCGGCAGACCGCCGTCCCCAAGAGGGTGTCCGGGAATCGATACCCCGGAAAGGTCAGGGGACCGAAGGCGACGCCGCCCCGGTCCGGCGGAGGAAGGTGCCACGACTGGTACTTGTAATACTCGGTGTGCGCCTGCCACAGAACGATGAGCCGCTCGCCGTCGCGGGTCTCTTTGACTCCGTAGCCGAACGTATCCCGCAGCACCACCGCCTCCGGCGGAATCTCCAGCGTCTCCAGCAACAATTGGAATTCTTTTCGACTGGCCGCGCGCTGGCCAGGTGGATCCGCCATGCGAAACGCCTGGTAATGCACGTGCGCGGGCGCCCTCAGCCGATCGGCCAGAGGCATCTGCGGCCGTTCGTGCAACGTTCGCAGTAACGTGTCGGCTCCCGACTTTGGCGGCGGCTGATGATTCACGTCTGTTCCCGCTCCTTTCCAAATCGTCGCGCTCTATAACCCCGGTCGTTTCTCCGCGGTGAGGCGCACGGTGAAAAAACGTCCCTCCCTCACGACACCCAACTGCAACTCCTGTCCCGCCTCAACCCGACACAGCCGTCTGGCGTCGCGTTCGCTCTTGACCGTCGATAACGGGACTCCGTTACAGGCCGTCACATGATCGCCGACCTTGAGACCGGCTTTGTCTCCGGGCAGACCGGTCCGCAGTTCCGTCACCAGGTAGTATTGCTCCCTGGAATCTCTTCGGAGTTGCCAGCTCACGCCGATGCGGCCGGATCCCAACAAATCCGCCTGGACGCCGAACAGAGTGAGGATCCGGTTGACGATCAACCGGGCGGCCTGTTCCGGATTGTCGCTCGTCGGATCGGTCAGATGTCCTTGTCCGCTGAAGAGGAGGCGTCCCGTTTCCACATCGATCATCCGCAACGACAGGGAGACGCTGCTCGTCCGCTCTTGCCGCCGTCGTTCCCATTGCTGAACTTCTCCCACGACAATGGCGTCCGCGCCGACCAGTTGACCGACCCGCAGGGCGTCGGCGTCACCGCCGTGGGTCAATTGAATCACTTGCTCCCGCAGCACGTCGTCCAACTGCGCCCGTTCGACGACGTTCAGCCCAAGGTCCAGCATCAGCGTCGTCACCATGCCTGCCGTTCGAGATCCGGTTCCCGGCATATCCACCGCATCCTCGAACGGCATGACCGCCATCGTCCGATACCGCTCGATCGAGGCGGCGTCGATAGGTCCCCTTCCCGACACGATCGGCTCAAGCCCCCGCTCCGACACCGATCCGGCCGCGCAGGCTCGGCGTTTCTGCATGATGGCCGACGGTTGCCCCCAAGCGCACAGTTCGTTGTCGATGAACACCACATGGTACGGGGCTTCACGCTGGTCGGAGACGAGATTGGTGAAGGGATAGAACACGCAGCCCCCGATCCACATCGAAAGCGGACAATAAGCGAGTTCATACAACCACTGTCTCCTGGCCGTCAGCGAGTATTCCCAGATCACCATTCGCCCGTCGTCCCGAAAGACGCGATCCGGATGACCGATCCGTTCAAGCACCTGCGGCTTCGTCATAGGAACCGCCAGCCGATCCAATTTCGCTTCAGACTTGAAAACGGTGTAGCCCACCCCGCAGCCGCTCATCATGAGCGCCAGCGCGAACGTCATCGTCAGATTCGCCATCTCGCGCGCCGGAACCACCGTCTGACGACAGGACGACATGCCGCGAGCCTATCATCGCGGCGGACGTGCTGCAACGACGATCTCGCCCTCGTTCACTCGACGAGAACAAGACGCATGGCGGGCAAGGAGAGGAAAAACCGGCGGCCGGGCCAGCAGCGGAGGTTTTCGTTACGAACGAAACGAACGCTTGGCATTGCGTTCGTGCAATTCGGCGAACCCGTCGAGTCTTCACTAGTTGCAGGAGGGATCGAACGGCATGTCGGCATAGGGGCGATAGGCTTCGCCCAAGGCGAGCATCAATTCCCGCCACACGGAGGACGGGTCCGTTTCAAACACCCACTTGGGATCGGCGGGCATCAGAATCCACGATCCGGTTTTCATCTCCCCCTCGAGTTGCCCGGGTCCCCACCCGGAATAGCCCAGATATGCGCGAAAGGCCTCCCGCCCGTTGGCGTTCGTCAGAATACGTTCCACCAGTCGGAGATCACCGCCGAGACAGACCCCGTCGAACACGTAATGAGCGTTTTCCGGAACCGAGTCTCCCCGATACAACAACATGATCTGATTCGGTTGCACGGGACCGCCCGCATAAAGCGCGTGCTGCGATCCTTCGAGCACGGGAATCTGCGGGAGCGCCTCGGAGATGGACATCGCGGTGGGGCGATTCACGATGACGCCGAGCGCTCCCTCGGCCCCATGCTCACACAGCAATACGACGGCCTGGCGGAAATTGGGATCTCGCAGGCTGGGCGCCGCCACAAGGAACATGCCTTTGCGGAGTTGTAAATCCATGACGTAATCCTACCGCGCCCATCG